>JASHQA010000161.1 GCA_030037785.1 Streptosporangiaceae bacterium | reverse complement strand
CGCCGGTCCGGGTCGACTACCTCGTGCTGGCCGATCCCGACACCTTCGCCGAGGTCGGGACCGAGTACGGGGGGGCAGCGCTGCTGCTGATAGCGGCGAAGGTCGGTACCACCAGGCTGATCGACAACGCGCTCCTGCAGATCGGGCGCAGCGATGGCCCGGCCGTCGGCCGGGCCATCGGTGCCGACGCACCGGCCGAGTCAGGCGGCCCGGCCGAGTCAGGCGGCCAGGCGTGATCCCCCGTCGGCTACTCGCGCCAGCGCCGGGCTGGCGGCGAGAGACGGACGTGGTCGTCGTCGGCTCCGGCGTCGCCGGGGTGACCACCGTGCTGGCGATCAGGCGCGCGCTGCCGGCCGCCCGCATCCTGCTCGCCACCAAGTCGGTGCTGGACGACGGCTCCACCCGGTGGGCCCAGGGCGGCGTCGCTGCGGCGCTCGGCCCGGGCGACTCACCGGAGGACCACCTGCAGGACACGCTGACGGCCGGCGCGGAACTCTGCGACGTCAGGGCGGTCCGGGCGCTGGTAACCGACGGTCCGGGCGCGGTGCGGCGGCTGATCGAACTGGGTGCGCGGTTCGACCGCGAGCCCGCCGGGCGGCTGGCGCTCACCAGGGAGGGCGGTCACCTGCGCCGCCGGATCGCGCACGCCGGCGGCGACGCGACCGGCGCGGAGATCTCCAGGGCGCTGCTCGCGGCGCTCGCCGACGCCGGGCAGGCGGCCGAGCTCGAGGTGATCGAGCACGCGCTCGCGCTCGACCTGCTGCAGACAGCCGACGGCCGGGCCGCGGGAATTACCCTGCACGTCCTCGGCGAAGGCGAGCAGGACGGCGTCGGCGCCGTGCACGCCCGGGCGGTGGTGCTGGCGACGGGCGGCTTCGGCCAGGTCTACTCGGCGACCACCAATCCGCCGGTGTCGACGGGGGACGGTCTCGCGCTGGCGATGCGCGCCGGAGCCGTGGCCGCGGACCTGGAATTCGTTCAGTTCCACCCCACGGTGCTGTGGCTCGGCCCGGACTCGCGTGGCAGGCAGCCGCTGATCTCCGAGGCGGTCCGCGGCGAGGGCGCGGTGCTGATCGACGCGGCGGGCGGCAGGCTGATGACCGGGCAGCACCCGCTCGCCGACCTGGCTCCCAGGGACGTCGTGGCGAAGGCCATCATGCGCGAGATGCTCACGTCCGGCGTCGATCACGTCTACCTGGACGGCCGGCACCTGGGCGCCGCGGTCTGGGCGCGCCGGTTCCCGACGATCCTCGCGAACTGCCGGTCGCACGGCATCGATCCGGTCACCGAGCCGGTCCCGGTGGTGCCCGCCGCACACTACGTCAGCGGCGGGATCCGGACCGACCTGCACGGCCGTACCAGCGTGCCGGGCCTGTACGCGTGCGGCGAAGTGGCGTGCACCGGTGTGCACGGTGCCAACCGGCTCGCGTCCAACTCGCTGCTGGAAGGCCTCGTGTTCGCCGAACGGATCGGCGCCGAGCTCGGCCGCGCGCTGCCACCGGAGACAGCGCCCGCCGACGACGACCGGGAGGCGCTTCTTGTCTCCCCGGCCATCGTCGGGCCACTGCAGCAGCTGATGACCGCCGACGCGGGCGTGCTGCGGTCCGGACCCGGCCTCGCGAGGGCGGCGGCCGGGCTGACCGAGCTCGGCCGGCCGGACTGCGACAAGCCGGCTGCGGATGCCTGGCAGGCCACCAACCTGCACCTGGTCTCCTCCGCGCTGGTTGCCGCTGCGCTGGTGCGGGCGGAGACCCGAGGCAGTCACTGGCGCGAGGACTTCGCCGAGACCAGCCCGGCCTGGCGCGGTCACCTCGCCGTGTCGGCCACCGAGGCCGGGCTCGGGATCGTCTTCGAGCCGGTGCTCGATTAAGGAGGGAACGGGCGTGACCGGGCTCAATCTGACTGGCATGCGCGCGGCCGCGGGGCCGAACGACCCCGTTCCCCCCATGTCTGAGCGGATCGCCAGACGGCTGCGCGCCGCCGGACTCGATCCGGCCGCCGTCACCACGCTGGCCGCGGCAGCGCTGGCCGAGGACCTCGCTGGCGGCATCGACGCGACCACCGCCGCGACCGTGCCGGCCGACGCTCCCGGCCAGGCCGACGTGGTTGCCCGGTCCGCCGGCGTGGTAGCCGGGTTGCCGGTGGCGGCGGCGGTGTTCTGGCTGGCATCGCCCGCCAACCCGGTGCGCTGCACCGACCGCGCGGCCGACGGGGATGTCGTGGCGGCGGGTCAGGCCGTGCTGACGGTGACCGGCCCGATCGGCGCGCTGCTGACCGCCGAGCGCACCGCGCTGAACCTGCTGTGCCACCTGTCCGGCGTCGCAACGCTCACCCGGCGATGGGTCGCTGAGGTCGCCGGCACCGGGGCGCGGATCCGCGATACCCGCAAGACGACGCCGGGCCTGCGGGCGCTGGAGAAGTACGCGGTTCGCTGCGGCGGCGGGGTCAACCATCGGATGTCGCTGTCGGACGCGGCGCTGATCAAGGACAACCACGTGGCCGCCGCCGGTTCGGTGCGCGCCGCGTTCACCGCGGTCCGGGCCCGTGCGCCGGAGCTGCCGCTCGAGGTCGAGTGCGACACCCTCGACCAGGTAACCGAGGCGCTGGCGGCGGGCGCAGACCTCATTCTGCTGGACAACTTCGCCGTCCCCGACATGGCCGCCGCGGTGCGGCTGACGGCCGGCCGGGCGCTGCTGGAGGCGAGCGGCGGCCTCACGCTCGACGGAGCCCGTGCGGTCGCGCAGACGGGCGTGGACTACCTTGCGGTGGGGGCGCTGACCCACTCGGCGCCCGCCCTGGACTTCGGGCTGGACCTCCGTCGGCCCGGCTAGCAGATCGGGAGCGCCATGCTGCTGACGATCGACGTCGGTAATACCAACACCGTGCTCGGCCTCTTCGACGGGGCAGACGTGGTCGAGCACTGGCGGGTGTCCACCGACCCCGTGCGTACCGCGGACGAGCTGGCCGTGCTGCTGCAGGGCCTGCTGCGGCAGAGCACGCTATTCGCCGAGCCAGACGTGGGCGGCATCGCGCTCTGCTCCACGGTCCCGTCAGTGCTGCACGAGCTGCGGGAGATGTGCCGCCGGTACTACGGCGACGTGCCGGCGGTCATCGTCGAGCCGGGGGTGAAGACCGGAGTCCCGCTGCGGTACGACAACCCGAAGGAGGTCGGCAGCGACCGCATCATGAACGCGGTGGCGGCCGTGCACCTGTACGGCGGGCCGGCGATCGTGGTGGACTTCGGCACCTCGACGAACTTCGACGCGGTGAGCGAGCGCGGGGAGTTCGTCGGCGGCGCGCTGGCGCCGGGAATCGAGATATCGGTGGACGCGCTGTCCCGGCGCGCGGCGCAACTGCTGAAGGTCGAGCTCGCGCGGCCCGGCCGGGTCATCGGCAAGAGCACTGTCGAGGCGCTGCAGTCCGGCATCATTTTCGGCTTCGCTGGCCAAGTCGAGGGCATCGCGACACGGATGGCGGCCGAGCTAGCGCCGCACAATCCGGACTCGGTCACCATCATCGCGACCGGCGGCCTGGCGCCGCTGGTTATCCACGAGGTCGCGGTGATCGACGCGTACGAGCCGTGGCTGACGCTCATCGGGCTGCGGCTGACCTACGAGCGGAATACCGCGCCTGCCCGCACCAGCCGGGAGGGTGCGACGCCGGTCAGGGACACCGCATCCGACGCGGCCGCCGATGGCGCCGTAGCCGCCGGCTGACGGGCGCACCGGTAATCTCGGCATGTGACGCAGCAGCAAGACGGCGGGGCGCCTGCCGCACGACCGGGCGCCGGGACGGCCGTGCCCGAGCAGATGCAGGTACGGCTGGCCAAGGTCGAGCGGATGCGCGCCGGCGGCGTCGACCCCTACCCGGTCGGTTACCCGCGCACGCACACCATGGGCGACGTGCGCGCCGAGTTCGGTGCGCTGGCGGCCGACACCCACTCGGGTGTCACCGTGGGCGTAGCCGGGCGGGTGGTTCTGTCCAGGAACACCGGCAAGCTGTGCTTCGCGCGGCTGCGCGACGGCAGCGGCGAGATCCAGGTGATGGTGTCGCTGGACCGGGTCGGTGCGCAGGCGCTGGCCGCCTGGAAGTCCGACGTGGACCTCGGCGATCACGTGGGCGTGACGGGTGAGGTCATCTCGTCCAGGACCGGCGAGCTGTCGGTGCTGGCTGACTCCTTTCAGATCACGTCCAAGGCGCTGCGGCAGCTACCGGACAAGCACCGCGGCCTGACGGACCCGGAGGCGCGGGTCCGGCAGCGTTATCTCGACCTGCTGGTGAACCCGAGCGCTCGGCAGGCCGCTGAGGTGCGCGGCGCGGTCATCCGGTCGGTGCGGGAGGAACTGCACGCTCGCGGCTTCCTTGAGGTGGAGACGCCGGTGCTGCAGAGGCTGCACGGCGGCGCCAACGCCCGGCCGTTTACCACCCATATCAACGCGTTCAACCTCGATCTCTACCTGCGCATCGCGCTAGAGCTGTACCTGAAGCGCCTCCTCGTCGGCGGCATCGACCGGGTGTATGAGATCGGCCGGATCTTCCGTAACGAGGGCGTCGACGCCACGCACAACCCCGAGTTCACCATGCTCGAGCTGTACGAGGCGTATGGCGACTACAACACCATGCAAGCACTGATCACCGAGCTGGTGCAGGCTGCGGCGGAGGCGGTGTACGGCAGGCAGGTCGCCCGCCGGCCAGACGGAACCGAGGTCGACCTCAGCGGCACCTGGCGCTCGGTCACGGTGCACGACGCGCTTTCGCACACGCTCGGCGAGGACGTGACGCCCGACACGTCGGAGAAGCAGCTGCGCGAGTACGCAGCCGAGCGGCAGGTCGAGCTGCAGCCGTCCTGGAACCGGGGTCAAGTCGTGCTGGAGCTGTACGAGCACCTGGTCGAAGGCCGCACTGTCGAGCCGACGTTCTACCGGGACTTCCCGGTCGAGGTGGCGCCGCTGACTCGGCAGCACCGCGAAGATCCCAGACTCGCGGAGAGGTGGGACCTGGTCGCGTTCGGGACCGAGATCGGTACCGCGTACTCAGAGCTGGTCGACCCGCGGGAGCAGCGCGCCCGGCTCACGGCCCAGTCGTTGCTGGCCGCCGGCGGCGACCCGGAAGCCATGCAGCTCGACGAGGACTTCCTCACCGCGCTGGAGTACGGGATGCCGCCAGCCGGCGGGCTCGGGACGGGCATCGACCGGATCATGATCATGCTGACAGGCATGCCCATCCGGGAGACCGTGCTGTTCCCGCTCGTCAAGCCGACCTGACTGGGGGCTGCCGCCGGCTGGGGGGGCTGCCGCCGACTGGGGGACTGCCGCGGCTGCGGAAATCGGCCTGTCAATGACGCTGCCCGGCCAGCGGGGGGGAGTCTGGCCGGGCAGCCCGGAGAGAAAGCTGGCGAATCGCTAGGCGATCTGGACGGCTCCCTCATAGACGTCCCACATGACGGGCTGGATCTGCACATCCTGACCGAACGTGGGCGCGTCGACCATCAGCCCGTTGCCGATGTAGAGGCCGACGTGGCCCAGGTCGGCGTAAAAGAAGACGAGGTCGCCGGGCTCTAGCTGGTCCTGCGAGACGTGCTCGCCCTCGTTCCACTGGTCCCCGGTGAAGTGCTCCAGGCTGATACCGACCTGGGCGTACGCCCACATCACCAGGCCGGAGCAATCGAAGGAGTTGGGCCCGGCGGCGCCCCACACGTAGGGGTCGCCGATCCTGGTCAGGGCGTACCTGAGCGCCTGAACGCCGACGCTGTCGCCGTCAACCGTGATGTTCGGGTACTGGCCGGTCTGCGAGTAGATCTGCTCTGCCTGAGCGAATGCCTGGCTGTTGAAGAAGTTCTCGCGCTGCTGGATGGCCGTGACCTTGGCCTGCATCTGCTTTTGCAGACTGCTGGCGCGCTTCTGCTGCTGAGCGGCAGCGCCTTCGGCGCGCCGCGCTGCGGTGATGGCGGCTCCGACGAGGCGCACCTGCGCGCCGTTCTCCCGCTGCAACTGCGTCATGATCGACGCCCTGTTCAGCAGGCTCTGCGGAGAGTTAGTGGTGAGCAACTGCAGCGCCGGGTTGAGGCCGCCGGTCATGTAGCTCTCCACCGCGATCGCCGCGACCGAGCCCTGATCCTGGGCAAAAACGCTGCGGTCTCGCGCGGCGTTTTGCTGAGCGAGCTTGACGGCGGCCCTGGCCTGCGTCAGCTGGATCTGCAGGTTGTCGTACTGCTGGCTGAGGAGGTCGATCTGCTGGGACAGCTTGTTCGCCTCGGCGAGCACGGAGTCCAGGCTGGGCGTGCTTGACCCGCGTGCCGCTGGCGCCGCGCTGGCGGCGGTGAGCGGCAGCACTACGGAGCAGGCGGCGACGGCCGCGGCTAGCACGGCGAGTCGGCCAACCAGCCGCGCCGACCGCGCCGGTCGCGTCGACCGCGCCGGTCGCGCCTGCAGGCCCGCCAGCGCCGACTCTGTGGCGCCGCACGGGCTACGGCGAGGCGCGCGCCGCACACGAGTCGCGCGCTTCATGGCTGCCAGGCTATGGGGCAGAAATAGCGAAAGCCGACCTACATGCCGTCCAGGCATGCCTGCCACGCCTCGTCTCCTCTCCTCGGCCGCCTACCGGGTTAGCTGACGGGTTCGGGCCGGAGGAGCCCTACGGCTGACTGCAGGCCAGTACCGCGCCCGCAGTCGCCGATTCACCCCAGGGATCCACGGGTCCCCGGCTTCCTGACCGGCCGCTCCGCTCGATCAGGAACTCGGCGGGTCGTCGCAAGCTCGCCGTTACCGGTTACGCTTGCAACGGGCTATCAGGGACGAAGAGTAATGGAGCACCGCGTCGGTCCGGGCCGGAACAGGAAAGATTTTGGCTAACGCGGACCGAGCAGCAGCGAACCTCAATTGCCCGGTTGTCACCCGCATCGTCCGCGCGGTTTGCCCGCCAGGCCACCTCGCGGTGGCGCATTACTGCGTCGATGCAGGTCACAACGCTGCACGCTGATGCTCGCGGATCTGTGATCTGCACGTGATCGCGGCGAGATTGCGATCCGGGCGGTTAACTGCAATATGTATGAGCAGGGTAACGCTCGGTCCGCAGCGGTTCACTGGCGACGCCTGGCTGGCCCAGCCATGGCGTGAGCCTGCTGCGAGATGGCAGCGGTAGGGTCACTTTCGCGCGGCAAACGCCACGACCGACGGCAAACCCGGCTGTTGCGGCCCGCGTACCCTGAATCGATCTCCCGGTCTCGACGACGGAGGCAGCGCCGGATGGACTATTCGGTCAGGCACGCAAAGACGAGTGACGTGCGCGCGATCCGCACACTGGTCGACGCGAACGTCAGCTCCGGGCGCCTGCTCGACAAGCCAACCGTAACCCTGTTCGAGGACATCCAGGAGTTCTGGGTAGTAACGACGCCCGACGGGGAAATCGCGGGATGCGGCGCGCTACACGTTATGTGGGAAGACCTCGCCGAGATCCGCACCCTCGCGGTCGCCGCGGATCATCAGGGCCGCGGCGCCGGGAATCTGCTGGTGGCCGCGCTGCTGGAGACCGCCAGGGAAGTCGGCGTTAGCCGGGTATTCGTGCTCACCTTCGCGGTGCCGTTCTTCCGGCGGCACGGCTTCACCGAGATCGCGGGGCAGGCAACCTCGCCCGAGATCTATGCCGAGCTGCTGCGGTCCTACGATGAGGGCGTGGCCGAGTTCCTCGACCTGGACCGAGTGAAGCCCAACACACTCGGGAACACGCGGATGCTGCTGCGATTGTGAGTGACCCCGGTCACTGTGCGTAGCAGCGGGGCTCGATGCCGGCGCCGTGCGGGCTAGCCTGTGAGGTGCCGGGAGGGACGAGCCGGAGAGGACGAGTGCGGTATGCAGGATCTGTCTGCGCTCACGCCGCCACTGCTCACCTGCGCCGTGGTGATCATTGCGATTGTGGCGTTTCTGCGGCACGAGATGAACCGCTCGCGTCCGCATAAGCGGGCTCCGGGCGAGAACATGTCCGCATCTGCTCAGTATCGCGATGATGATCTCGAAAGCCAGCAGCCGCACGACGTGGATGCGCAGCGAACGACTTCCGGCGAAAGCTGATCATGCCCGCGGCGATCGATTACAGTGAGTTACTGCAAGCGAAGGCATTCTCGTCCAGATCGCGCCGCTCGTCATAGATAAACGGCAATCTGGAATTGTCAGGCCCCGCCGTCATGGTATATCTTTGGGTGCCTAAAAGACTTCAGTGAAAGGCAGCCGCATGGTTCAGAAGACCGTGGTAACGGTGGTTTGTGATCTCCCGCACGATGGCGAGGCCGAGGGCACCGAGACCGTTGCGTTCTCCGTTGATGGCACCCCATACGAGATCGACGTGTGTTCCTCACACGCCAAGGAACTACACGACATCTTCGGCGGATACATCGCGCACGCACGGCGGATGAGTGGCGGTGCGCGGCGTCGTAAGGCGCGCACCGGGCCGGGCCGGGAGCGGAGCTCAGAAATTCGGCAGTGGGCCCGTGAGCGCGGCGACAAGGTCAGCGAGCGTGGTCGCATTCCGGCGTCCATCATTCAGGAATACGAGGCCACGCACTAACGGGTCCGGCGATATCGGCCGCCGACTGCTGCCAGTCCGACCGGCCGGTACGCATTGCCGTCGTTCCCGTGTCACGACGTTGTGGACCGCTTCGGATGAGTTCCCGCTAAATCCATCCGTTACGGGCCACGGTGGTCGGTGTGGCCGCCGCCAGCCCGGCCGGTGGCTGACCGGACCGACAGTCCCTGCCGCTGTGATCGCCATCCGATGCCTGGATAACCGGCGCTAACCATCGATAGGGAGTCTTTTCCGCAAAATCAGGACCTGGAGCTGCTCGGAGCGGGGGGCACGGGCACTGCCCCCACTCGGCTGGCCGTGTCGTGCGGGTGGGTGCTGGCCTGCGCGTTCGCTGCTGGCATAGTCGCCGCGTCCGTGCTTTTCGCTGCCAGCGTACGAGGGAAGACTGCCTAGCCAGCCTGGGTTTGAATGGGATGAACGCCCTCAGGGCTGGGAACGTCGTTGTTAGTGCGGCTGTCGCACGTCGTGGCGCCACCCGGCATAC
>JASHQA010000160.1 GCA_030037785.1 Streptosporangiaceae bacterium | reverse complement strand
CATGGCCGCAACTTCCGGTTTACGGCTGATGGCGAGCAGCTGCTCAGTCATGCGCGCCGCATGCTCGCGCTGCATGACGAGGTGCTGCACAGCTTCCGCGAGGAGATGGTGGAGACGGTCGTCATCGGGTCGACCGAGCACGCGGCCGCGCAGCTTCTGCCGTATCTCGCGGCGAGCCTTAACCGGTCGTTCCCCAGGTGCCGGATCAAGGCCAGGATCGACCGCGGCACGAAGCTGCGTGAGGCTTTCGCGGCGGGTCGCATCGACCTCGCGCTGTTGCCCGGGCCAGCTGACGATCCGCACGCCACACCCGTGGGCGACCTGGAGCTCACCTGGTATTCAGCGCCGGGCTGGACTCCGCCGGGTGACGCCGGCCGCTGCCGGTGGTTGCGTTCGACAACCCTTGCGCGCTTCGGACTCGCGCCCTGGAGGCGCTGTCCAGTCACTCGGTCCCCGTCGTGATCGCGGCCGAGGCCACGCAGCTGGCCGGTGTGCATGCCGCGGTGACTGCTGGACTGGGGGGTCGGGCTCATGGCGACGCTCGGTCAGACGCCTGAGGGCCTGGAGGCTCGCGATGAGCTGCCGAAGCCCGAGCCCATCCCGCTCGCCGTGTGGTCGCGTGCGGGCTTCACGCCGGCGGTCTCGCGACATGTATCGAGCGCACTCCGCCGACTGCTAGCGCTGTCCGTTGAGACACAGCGCCCACCCCGGAGATTCGCCCTGATCAAGGGGGCCTGACGGCTGACAACCGCCAGCCCCGTGGTCAATGACCAGCTCACCCGCACGCGCCCGTAGCGTCACGCCGGGTCGACGCCGTAGCGCTGCCGTTGCACGTTCGTTATCGAATGTTTGTTTGTCGTTAGCTTTTGGGCTTGATTCCGTCATCGCCTCCTCCGTAAAGTAGATCGATAAAGTAGGAAAGGTAGAGATTGCGGGCCGCGTACGGACGGCCATCACAGTGCAAGCCTTCTGGGAGCGGTGCTGCGTCATGTCGACTGGGGCTGATCCGACGGGTGGCGTCGGCGTTCCGGCTGTAACGGGCGGCCGCGATGGGCAGGCCGGGGGCGGTGACGGTCGCTCTGCCGGGGCTGGGGGGTTCGCGGCTGGCGGGTTGCAGCTTGGGGTGGCTGTGCAGGCGGGCGCTGTGCCGTCGGCGGCGGAGCTGTCGGCGACACCTGCACTCCGTGCTGTTGACCTGACACTGAGTTTCGGGAGTCGGGCAGTCCTGTCCGGCATCACAGCCGACATACAGAACGGCGCGGTCACCGCGGTGATCGGGCCGACGGGTTCCGGCAAGACCACCTTGCTTCGTACGTTCAACCGGATGAACGACAAGGTGACCGGTTACCGGCACACGGGTGACGTGCTGCTAGACGGGCGCAGCATCTGGTCTCCCGCCGTCGAGCTGATGGCGCTGCGGCGCAGGGTCGGGATGCTGTTCCAGCGGGCGAACCCGTTCCCGATGTCGATCATGGACAATGTCGCGGCTGGGGTGCGGGCACACAAGCTAGCCAAGGGCGGCGAGATACGGGAGATCGCCAGGGAGCGGCTGGTGGAGGTCGGCCTCTGGGACGCGGTGTCCAGCCGGCTCAAGGACTCGCCGTTCCGGCTGTCCGGCGGCCAGCAGCAACTACTGTGCCTGGCCAGGGCCCTGGCGATCAGTCCCGAGGTCCTGCTGCTCGACGAGCCGACCTCAGCACTCGACCCAATGGCCACCGAGTCGATCGAGAAGCTGATCCGGACGCTGGTCCCGAAGATCACGGTGATCATCGTGACGCACAACATGGCGCAGGCTCGCCGGGTGGCCGACCGCACGATTTTCCTGCACCAGCAGCAGCTGGTGGAGCGCGGCCCTACGCAGCAAGTTTTCGAGAGCCCGGCGAGGGAGGAAACCGCGCGCTACGTGAGTGGACGGTTCGGCTAGCCCAACCCCGAAATCCTGCAGACCTCCGCCTGGGCGGGAGGAGGGTATTCCCCCCGCCCCGGCGGTAAGAGCCGCTCGCTCATCGCGGCTTCTGACCGCGCGGCACACGCGGTCCTTTGCTCGCACGCACCCGCGGGCGAGCCGACAACCGCACGCGTCAGCGTGCACCAAGTAAAGGAGTACCAGCCGGTGGCCAGAAGAATCCGCTTGGCTTGCACAGCGGCCGCCCTTATCCCGATCGCGGTGGTCGTTGCCGCGTGCGGAAGCTCGTCACCTACCTCGCCCAAGGCGAGCGCGACACCTGCGGCGACGCCGTCAATCCCGGCCGCGCCATCCACAGGCACCCTGACCGAGACCGGCAGCTCGACTATGTTCCCGCTGGTCAGCGAGTGGCAGACGGGCTACACCGCGCTATACCCCGGCATCAAGATCAGCACGGCGTCGACCAACGCGGCAACCGGGATCGAGGACGCCGGCCAGGGTCTCGTGAACATCGGCGCCTCCGACTCGTACCTGAACAGCTCGGAGACCGCGCAGTACCCCACGCTGGAGAACATCCCGCTGGGCGTCAACGCGATCGAGGTCATCTACAACCTGCCCGGCCTCAGCGCGCCGCTGAACCTCGACGGCACCGTGCTGGCCCAGATCTACGACGGGAAGATCACGACCTGGAATGACCCGGCGATCGCCAAGCTCAACCCCGGTGTGACGCTCCCGTCGACAACCATCGTGACCATCCACCGCGCCGACAGCGCAGCCGCCACTGTGCTGTTCGTCCAGTACCTCAACGCCCAGGACCCGACCGACTGGTCGTCGAGCCTGGTCAGCTCCACGCCCACCTGGCCGAGCGTGCCGGGCTCGCTCGCGGAAACCGGCAGCGGCGCCATGGTGAGCACCGCCGGCTCCACTCCCGGCTCCATCGCTTACGTCGGCGTCAGCTACTCGTCCCAGATCGCGGCGGCCAAGCTGTCGGCAGCTGCGCTGTTGAACGGGGCGGGCAAGTACACGACGGCGACCGCCGCGGCGCAGACCGCGGCCGTGGACAGCTTCCCGGCTGCCCCGGCTGACGGCTCCGAGTCCCTGATCAACACCAAGGCGGCAGCCGGGTACCCGATCACCGGCTACGAGTACGCGATCGTGGACACCACCCAGAGCAGCACCACGGAGGCGGATCTCATCCAGAACTTCCTGTACTGGGCCATCACGGCCGGGAGCTCGTCGAGCTACCTGGGGAAGGTCGGCTTCGTGGCGCTGCCCAAGTCCACACTCGATGTAGCCGTGAACCTGATCACCAGTATCAGCGGCTGACTAGATGGCATTTCCCGCACTGCGGCGCGGTGGAGGGGCGGGTACCCCGCCCCTCCACCCACCCCGTGGCGCCGCGCGCTCGCTCGGCGGATGGCTGCGCGGTGGCGGCCCGATCCGCGTGATCGGCCTGGGTGGCGCGGTGGTGCCGGGGCTGGTGCTCATCGGCCTGCTGGTGGAGCTGATCTTCAAGGCGCTCCCGGCGATCGGGTACAGCGGCTTGCGCTTCCTCACCGGTAGCACCTGGAACTTCGGTGCCGACTACGCCACGCCGGTGACGACGAACGGCCTGACCCACCTGCAAGGCGAGGAGTTCGGCGCGCTGCCCCAGATCCTCGGTACGCTGGCGACCTCGGCCATCGCCTTGATCATCGCCGTCCCGGTGTCCGTCGGAGCCGCGCTGCTGATCGCGGAGCGACTGCCCAGGCGCCTGGCCGGCATCGCCGGCGTGTTCCTGGAACTGCTGGCCGGCGTGCCCAGCGTGCTCGTCGGCCTGTGGGGAGCGGTCACCCTGGGACCGATCGTCGCCAGGCACGTGTCCCCGCTGATCGCGCACACTGTCGGCCGGATCCCCGGGCTCACCGGGTTTTTCGGCCAGAGCACCGGCAGTGGCCAGGGCCTGTTCACGTCCGGGCTGCTGCTCGCTGTCATGGTGATCCCGATCATCGCGTCCACCTCGCGTGACCTGATCCGCGGCGTGCCGGTCCTGCCTCGCGAGGGTGCGGTCGCACTGGGCATGTCCGACTTCGAGTGCGCCCGCAAGGTGACCCTGCCCTGGATCGCGTCGGGCATCCTCGGTGCCGTTGTGCTCGGCCTCGGCCGGGCGCTCGGCGAGACCATCGCGGTCGCCATGGTCTGCGGGGTGGCGCTCGGCTCGCTGCCGACGAACCTCTACGGGGCGATGGTCACGATTGCCGCCAACATCGTGCAGAACCTGGAGACCGCGATCACCGACCCGATGGACATCAGCGCGTTCGCGGAACTGGCCCTCGCCCTCATGGTGATCACGCTGCTGACCAACGTGGTCGCGACGCTTCTGGTGCGACGGGTTTCCGGCACCGCAATTCCGGTGGGCAGGGGGCTGTAGCAATGACCGAGGCGACAAGGGCGCACGCCCGGACGGCCGGGCTGAAATGGCGACCGCCCGTGCTCGCCGTCGTCCTGGCAGTGATCGGGATCATCGCCCTCGTCCTCGGAATCCTCTACCTCGCCGACGGCAGCTCGCTGCCCGGCTTCCTGATTGCGGGCAGCAGCGAGGTCGGGCACGGCCACCACGTCCTGCGCGGCATCGCCGGCCTGGTCGTCGCTGCGGTGGTGCTTCCCTTTGGCTGGCAGATCGGGTGGACACGGGCGAGGATCGCCGCCGACAGCGGCGAGTGGCCGGCTGTGCCGGCCGGCCGGAAGATCGCCAACATGTGGTACTGGATCGCCTGCTGCATCGCGCTCGCGCTCGTGGTCGGCCCGGCGCTCTGGCTGGTCGGCGGCGTGCTCGCGCGCGCGGTACCGCACTGGCAGTGGAGCGTGATCACGACCGACACCCTCGGCGACACCGGAGGGCTGAAGCAGGCAATCCTCGGCACCCTCCTGATCACCCTGGGAGTCCTGATCATCGGGGGCACGATCAGCATCCTCACCGGGCTGTACCTGGCTGAGCTCGCCTCCGGTCGGCTCCGCACGGTCTTGCGCAGCGGCTACGAGATCCTTTCTGGCATACCGTCGATCGTCCTTGGCCTCGTCGGCTACCTAGTCCTGGTCTCGGTCACCGGGCTGGGCTGGAGGTACGGTCTCATGCCCGCTGTTCTCGTGCTGTCGGTGATTGTCATTCCCTACATCACGAAGGCGACGGAGACCTCGCTGCTGCAGGTGCCCACGTCTTACCGGGAGGGCGCCGACGCGCTCGGCATCCCGCCAGCCTGGACGCTGCGGCGGATCGTGTTCAAATCCGCGCTCCCTGGCATAGTCACCGGCCTACTCGTCGCCACGGCGATCTCGGTCGGGGAGACCGCGCCGCTGCTGTACACCGCGGGCTGGTCTGACTTCACTCCGACCCTGCAGCTCACCGGGCAGCCGGTCGCCTTCCTGACCTATCCGGTGTTCTCATTCTTCGACCTGCCGGTTGAGGGCGCCAAGATCCTCGCGTACGACGCCGCACTGCTCCTGCTGGTCTTCGTGCTGCTGGTCATCATCGTCGGACGAGTGATCGTGGCGTGGTCGCGCCGTCATGCGGAGTGAGCGACTCCCGTGCGGAGGGCCGACGAGGAACCGGTACTTGGCGGCGGAGCGGTCGCATTCGCAGCACCGTGGCGTGCTGGCTGCGAGCCAGTCCCCAGACCGGTAACCGCCCTTGCTGAAAAGGCGCCGAACTGCATGCTCAGGATATCTGCGACCACAGACTATGCCCTCCGCGCCGCGGCCGAGCTGGCATCGCGCGGTGCCGGCGAGAGCCCGGTCACCGCGAAGGCTATCTCTGCGGCGCAGGCCATTCCGATGCGTTACGTCACGGAAATCCTGAGCGACCTCCGCCGTCACGGTCTGGTCGGCAGCCGACGAGGACCGAACGGTGGCTGGTGGCTGGCAAAGCCAGCCGCCCAAGTCACCATCGCCGACGTCATTGACGCAGTTCAAGGCCCGCTCGCCCAGGTGGCGGGCCAGGCACCAGAGGA
>JASHQA010000159.1 GCA_030037785.1 Streptosporangiaceae bacterium | reverse complement strand
ACACTCGCCGCGATCGGCGAGGTCTGCAGGTCGTGGTCCTGGAAGTCGTTCGGCACTGCCTGGTAGTACCAGCGCAGCTTGCCGGTCGCCGCGTCGAGGTTCACGTCGCTGTCGGTGTAGAGCAGTCGCGACGGGTGCGCGATGGCGGTCGCGGCTGACTCGTACGGGTTGCCGATGCCGAACGTCACCGAGCCGTCGCTGCTGACGAGTGGCGGCTCCCAGGCGCCCCCGGCACCCACCTTGTCACTTCGCTCTGCGGTGTCGGATCCGACCATCGTGTTGAACTTCCAGATCACCGTGCCGGTCCTCGCGTTCAGGGCCAGCAGGATGCCGCCGCCCGGTCCGCTGCCGAGGGAGCTGGCCAGGTAGACCCGTCCGTCGACCACCTGGGGCTGGATATCCAGCGCGCCCTGGCCGCTGGTGAGCAGACTCCGGTCGACCCAGACCGGCTTGCCGGTTGCCGCGCTGAGCGCGAACGCCGTGTGCGGCGTGTCCCCGTACACCCGCCCGTCCGCGACCGCGACGCCATCCGGCCCTGGCCCGCCGAGTTCCTGCGTGTTGAACTTGTGCTCCCAGCGCAGCTTGCCGGTGGCGAGATCGAGCGCGTACACGTTCGCTTGCATGTCCTGGATGTAGACGACGCCGTCAACCACCACCGGGGACATTGCCAGCGCGCCTACCCCGCCGTCCGGCTTGCTCGTGATCCGGAACGTCCAGGCCTGCTGCAGCTGTGACACGTTGGCGGACGAGATCACCGAGTTCGGTGCCTGCCTAGTGTTGGCGAGGTCGGCGTTCGGATACGGCCACGAGCCGGATGGCGGTGCGGCCTTGGGGCTCGTGGTGGTGGCGGACGCGAGGTCGATTGCCGTCGGCTTGCTGGCGCTCGCGCAGGCCGCCGCGAGCAAGGCCACCAGCGCCCCGAGCAGGCTCAGCCCGATGCGGGCGCGCCCGCTGCGACTCGGGGTCGGCATGGCATTCTCCCTCGGACACAAAAACTGATATCAGAATGATAGGCAGTTGGCATCCGGCCCGTCAACGGTGGAACCCGGTGCGGCCGAGGGCGCGGCGGAATCTGGCTGGCTTGACATTTGTCACCGGGATTCGGTGCGGGGCGGCACTACCGGCCGTGCCCGCGCGGCGCGACCATCTCAGCATGACTAGTGCTCCCGAGGCCGGCGGCGGCATCGTGCTGTCCGGGCTCGCCAAGTCCTACGGGGCGGTGCGAGCCGTCCGCGACGTCGACCTGGTGATCGCGCCCGGCGAGACGGTCGCCTTGCTGGGTCCCAACGGCGCCGGCAAGACCACGACCATTGACATGATTCTCGGCCTCATCAAGCCCGATAAGGGAACGGTGTCGGTTTTCGGTGCACCCCCGTCCGTCGCGGTGCGGTCCGGGTGGGTCGGCGGGATGCTGCAGACCGGCTCGCCGCTCGACCATCTCCGGGTGCGCGAAATTGTCACGCTGATGGCGTCGTACTACCCGCAGCCGCTGCCGGTCGACGAGGTGCTCCAGACGACAGGCGCCGCCGAGTTCGCCAGGCAGTGGACGACGAAGCTGTCAGGCGGCCAGGCGCAGCGCGTGCGGTTTGCCGCCGCACTGGTCGGCAACCCGGACCTGCTGCTGCTCGACGAGCCCACGGCGGCACTCGACGTCGAAGGCCGACGAGCCTTCTGGCAGGCGATGCGGGGGGCGACCGCGCAGGGCAAGACCGTCGTGTTCGCCACCCACTACCTGGAGGAAGCCGACGCCTATGCCGACCGGATCGTGCTGCTCGCGCACGGCCAGATCGTCGCCGACGGTCCGGCGACCGAGATCAAGGCGCGGGTCGGCTCCCGGACCATCCGCGCGACCTTGCCGGACGTGACCGTCACCGCACTCAGCGCGCTGCCGGGCGTGCGCGGCGCCGAGCGGCACGGCGACGCGGTGGTCCTGACCTGCACGGACACGGATGTAGCCCTAGCGGCGATGCTGCAGAAGTTCCCAGGCGCCAAGGACATTGAGGTCACCGGAGGAACCCTCGAAGAGGCCTTCATCGAACTCACCGCGATCGATGACAGCACCGACGACCCAGGCGCCAGGGAGGCGGCGAAATGACCAGCGCGATTCACCTCCGCTACGAGATCCTGCGCACGCTGCGCAATCCCCTGTTCTCCGGCCTCACGCTGGGGCTGCCGCTGGTGCTGTTCTACTCGATCGCCTCCGCACAACGGCACAAGACCTTCGACGGCACCAGCTTCCCGCTGTACTTCATGACCGCCATGGCCGCCTACGGCGCGATGTGGGCCACGGTGGCGCCAGGCGGGCGCATCGCACGGGACGTGGCCACCGGCTGGCTGCGGCAGATGCGAATCACGCCGCTGCGGACCAGGACCGAGTTCACCGCGAAGGTGATCGGCGCCTACCTGCTCGCGCTGCCCACGCTGATCCTGCTGTTCCTGGCCGGCGCGTCACTCGGAGTGCGCCTCGGCGCGACCCAGTGGCTGGAAATGGCCGGCCTGTTCCTAGTCGGCCTCGCACCGTTCATTGTGATCGGGTTCATTCTGGGCTACCTGCTGCCCAGCGATGCCGCGGCGGCAGCACTGGCTGGCGTGGTGATCCTGTTCGCGCTGCTCGGGGGCGTCTTCGGGTTCCAGCTCGCCACGTCAGGGCCGATGTTTGACGTCATCAAGGGCTTGCCGTCGTACTGGCTGGTGCAAGCGGGCAAGACCGCACTCGGCGGTGGCGGCTGGCCCGCCGAGGCGTGGATCGTGGTCGCGGTGTGGACTGCCGTGCTGATCCCGGTCGCTGCGCTGGCGTACCGGCGCCTGGCGAGCACGGCGTGACGGGCGTCAGGGCAGTAGGCTGGGCAAACGTGGGAGATTGCGGGCAATCGGCCAGTGCGGCGGAAACGCGGTGGCTCGCCAGCCAGCGACGGTGGATCGGAGGCTGGCGGCGGAGCCTCCTGGCAGCAACCCCGCTGGTCTACCTGATCTTCGTGGCCGCCTCGGTGGGGCAGAACGCGCGCGGTGCTGGCCAGGTCACCGGGTACGCCATCCTCGCCGTGTTCGCCGTGTGCTGGCTGGCTGCCCCGATGCTCTTCTCGCCCGTGCGACCCCTGCGCGGGTTCTGGCTGTACTACGCGGTGCTGGCGGGGCTGTTCCTCGCCGAGCTGCCGTTCGCGCACGCGGCTGGCTTCGTGCTGTGCATATTCCTGACCATCCTGACCGTGGGCCGTCTCCGCGTCAGGTCCGCGCCGGTCGTAGCCGGATTTGCCGTCGCAGCGTTGCTGGTTCCGGTCGCGATTACCTCGTGGCATGTCAGCCTGCGCGCCTCGTTCGACGACGTGACACCGATCGGGATTCCGATTGCCGGGCTGATCACGTTCGTCACGATCGAGATCGTGCGCGGCAATCAAGCGCTCGCGGAGGCGCGAGCGGAGGTTGCCCGGCTGGCGGCGGAGAACGAGCGGATCCGGATCGCCCGTGACTTGCATGACCTGCTCGGCCACTCGCTGACGACGATCACCGTCAAGGCCGGGCTGGCACGGCGGCTCGGCGCCGCCGACCCGGCCCGGGCTGTCGAGCAGATCACCGAGGTCGAGGAGCTGTCCCGGCAAGCGCTGGCCGACGTCCGCGCCGCGGTGTCGAGCTATCGGGATGTGACGCTGGTCGGGGAGCTGGCTCGCGGCCGCGAATTGCTGCGGGCGACGGGGATTGCCGCCGACCTGCCGACCGCGACCGACGTGGTCGACCCCGCTCACTCGGAGTTGCTCGGCTGGGCACTTCGGGAGGGATTCACCAACGTGGTACGGCACGCCCACGCGACGACGTGCGCTGTCCGGCTGTCCCCCGAAGGCCTCGAGATCACCGACGATGGCATCGGCTCCGCCGCGCCTCCCGGCAACGGCCTGAGCGGCCTGCGCGAGCGGGTGCTCGCGGCCGGCGGCTCGGTCGACGCCGGGCCACTGCAACCGAGCGGCTGGCGGCTGCGAGTGTCGCTGGCGGGCCACGGCGGGGGCACGTGACGGTCCGGCTGCTGCTCGCCGACGACCAGGAGCTG
Organism: Streptosporangiaceae bacterium; assembly: GCA_030037785.1. Taxonomy (GTDB): domain Bacteria; phylum Actinomycetota; class Actinomycetes; order Streptosporangiales; family Streptosporangiaceae; genus JAJYUU01. The sequence continues at coordinate 1,475 of JASHQA010000159.1, read as the reverse complement.
ATCCGCAGCGCGCTGGCCGTGATGCTCGACCTCGAGGACGACTTCGTGGTCGTCGCCACGGTCGGCCGCGGCGACGAGGTGGTCGCCGCGGCACGAGAGCACCGCCCCGACGTCGCGCTGCTCGACATCGAGATGCCGGGCATCGACGGCCTGGCGGCCGCCGGGGTCCTCGCGCAGGAGGTGCCCGCCTGCCGGTCGCTCATCCTGACCACCTTCGGCAGGCCCGGTTACCTGCGCCGTGCGATGGAGTCCGGCGCGTTCGGGTTCGTGGTCAAGGATGCGCCGCCGGAACGGCTCGCCGACGCGATCCGCCGGGTGGCGGCCGGCGAGCGTGTCGTCGACCCCGCGCTGGCCGCCGCGACGCTCGCCAGTGGCGTCTCTCCGCTCACTGCGCGGGAACGGGACGTGCTTGCCGCCGCGCGGCCGGGCGCGACGGTGGCGGAGATCGCGGCACGGCTGTTCTTGTCCGAGGGGACCGTGCGCAACTACCTGTCGTCGGCGATCGCCAAGACCGGAACGCGCAACCGAGCGGAAGCCGTCGCGATCGCGGACGGCAACGGCTGGCTCTGAAGATCGGGCAGCGGCGCCCGGGCTGGTTAGGGTGGGAGTCCGCAACCCCGACGTGAGGAGCCGTATGCGCGTGGCCGGGCCGGTTGGCTTCGACCTCGACATGACACTGATCAACTCAAGGCCGGCGATCATGGCGGCGTGGCAGGCGGTGGCCGACGAGCTGGGGGTGAGCATCGACCTGGCCGAGGTGGACCGGCGGATGGGCATCAAGCTCGAGGATGAGGTCGCGTACTGGTTCCCCGCGACGGGCCGGGCCGACGCTGCGGCGAGTTATCGCCGGCACTACGTGCGGCTGGCGCCAGCGCTGACCTTCCTGCTGCCCGGTGCCGCAGCGGCCCTCGGCGCCGTCGGCGCGGCCGGCGAGCTGGCCGTGGTCGTTACCGCGAAGCATCGCGTGTCGGTACAGCCGAGCCTCGCGGCGGTCGGTCTGCAGCCGGACGAGGTCGTCGCGCACGTTCACGGGCCCGAGAAGGCTGCGGTGCTGGCTCGCCTCGGCGCAGCCGTCTATGTCGGCGACACTCCGGCGGACATGGCGGCTGGCCGGGCCAGCGGCGTGGTTCCGGTCGGCGTCCCGACCGGATCGTTCGGGCCGGCTGAGCTGATCGCGGCGGGCGCGCAGCTGGTCCTCGGCTCGCTCACGGAGTTTCCGTCGTGGTATGCCGGGTTCCGGTACGACCTGTCGATGCAGAGCGGTTCGTGGGAGTGAGGTTGCTATGGGCGGATTCAGGGAGTCGTCGCAACGCGGTCTTGCTCGAGTAGCTTAGTGAATTCTTCGGCGGGGGTGCGGAAGCCGAGGCGCTTGCGGGGCCGGTCGTTGAGCTCGGCGGCGATGGCCTGGAGCTGCCGGGGGGTGTGGAGGCTGAGGTCGGTGCCCTTGGGCAGGTACTCGCGGAGCAGGCCGTTGG
>JASHQA010000158.1 GCA_030037785.1 Streptosporangiaceae bacterium | reverse complement strand
GAGGGCGCGGGCTTCCTCGGTGCGAATACCGGTGCCGAGGCTGAGTGCTATATACGCGCCGATGCGCGTGCCCGCGCTAACCTGCAGCAGCGCCGCGGATTGCTCGAGGGTGAAGGACTTGCTCGGCCGGCCCGACTGGCCGGTCGGTGTGTCGGCCAGTTCGGCGACGTTCACGGTGACGTAGCGGCGGGCCTGGGCGTGGCGGATTGCACGCTTGAGGGCGAGGTGTCCCATGCGGACCGCGGCGGTGCTGTAGGTCTGGCCCATGTGCTTCAGTGCGATGTCGACATCTGTGGCGGACAGGTCGCGCAGCCTCGCTGCGCCGACCGCGGCGAGGATCGGCTCGAGTACGTCCTTGTTCTTGCGGATGGTCTTCGGCGAGCGGCCGTTGAGGCCGTTGTCCAGCCAGTCCTCAGCAGCCTTGCGGACCGTGTAGTTCGATGGGACTGCTTTACTGCCGGCATCCAGTTCGGAGTGGAGCTGGGCGAGCGTGTCCACCACGATGGCCTTGGTTTTGCCGGAGACCTTACGCCGGATGCGCTTTCCGTCGGGGCCGGAGCCGAGGCTGATGACGCCGCGCCAGCGGCCGGGGCAGTGCCGGTGCCGGGCCTCGTCGGTGCACGGTCCGGTGTGATCGAAGTACATTGCGTCGCCACCCCAGCCTCGTCGCGTCGTCATGGGAGCCAGGATACGACCTCGGGAGCCATTCTCGGGAGCCATTTGGCAGGCACGAGTAAACACAGCCGGGCACAGGGAGGCACAAACAAGCAGGTGAATGCAGTTTAGCCCCCAGGTCTTAGCAGGTTAAACCGCTCTCGGACGTCCATGGTAAGGAGAAGGTCTACGGTTCGATTCCGTAAGGGGGCTCGTAGCTCAGAGGCATTTTTTCGAACTGAGCAAGGTCACGAGTTCACATTTCAGGTCACGCCCGCCGTCTTTTCGCGGGCCAATCTTCCCGCCATTCGACGCTCTGACCAGCGCATACGCGAGACGTATCAACTGGCTTTCGAGGTCACGCACCTACACTGAAAGTGAACGGTTTAGTGAGTGGAACGGTGACATGACACGAATAGCCGTTTGATGTGGTGCGCTTGACAAGGCATGGAAACGGTCCTGGCCGACTGCTCCGTCGAGCTGCGCCCGCACATCCGCCGCTACCACGAGGCCCGCGAGGGATGTTACGAGACCCGCGATGAGCTGACGCTGGCCAAGTCCCCCCTACTGCCTGGAGTGGGACCGGATCGAGCTGGGCTCAGGCACCGGCCGCTCTCGCTCCGGTCCTGGACGGCGGTTTCCCGGTGTAGTGCTGGACCCCGCAACCTGCGACCAGGCTGAGCGGATAACGGCGTCGTGGCGCGTCGGTAACGGACCCTCGGCCGCCCTTGATAGCTTCCAGCCATGCGGTCTTGGCCGGGCCGGCCCGGCCACGGCACTGCCGGGCGGCCCCACCGGCAACCCGCATTTCCGGCCTGGATCGACAGGAGTGCGGGACACCGGTAGTCGTGGGGGACCAGTGGCGCATCGAGTTCTATGCCGACGAGAACGGCTACGAGCCTTGTCGGGCCTGGATGGGGAAGCTCGAAGCCGAGAAGCGCATCGCGTTAGAAGAGGCGCTCAGGCTGGTGCTGGCGCAGCAGCGCACCAATGTAGTTGAGAGCCAGTGGGGCAAGGCGCTGGGCCAGGGGCTGTACGAGTTTCGGTTGCGCTGGACGGCAGCCGAGGTACGAGCCAAGGCTGGCCGCGTATCCGATGATGCCGCCGCGAAGGCCGGAAAGATCTTGCTGCGTGTCTTCTTCTGCACCTCCGGGCAGAAGGTGATCTTGCTGCTGGGCGGCTATGACAAGGGCCGTGATGACAGTTCGCGCCGTCAGGGTCGGGAGATAGCCAGGGCCCGCACGGCCATGACGGCTCACAAGCAGGCCCAGCGCCGCCGCCGGGATTGACTACTGATGTGTTTTAGCACATACTTGCAGCATAGGCCGCTGTGAAGCAGGAGGCTGCGATGGGCACTCAGTTCAATGACTACCTGCGGGAGTCGAGGGAAGCTGACTCCCCGGATGAGGCCAGCCTGCGCAAGGTCTTCCGTGAGGACATTGCTCTCGGGCTTCAGTTCCAGCGGGCCCGCATCACGCGCGGACTCACCCAGCGGCAACTCGCACAGATGTCCGGTGTTCCGCAGCCCGAGATCAGCCGAATTGAGCAAGGTGCCGGTAATCCGACCGAGAACACCCTGAAGCGCCTCGCGAGCGCGCTCGACAGCAAGCTAGCCCTCGTGAAGGCTTAGTCTGAGCCCGACAACCTGACCGGCGACACTGACGCCGGGAAGGGCACCGGGGCTGTTGCTGGCTGATCCACACCCGGCTGCAGCGAGGCCAGCCACCTCGATTGCGATCGCCATAATGATCTTCTTCATGTGTTCCCCCCGGACGATTTGACGGCTAACGGCATCCGCACCGCCACACGTGCCTTCAGAGGTACAGGAAGTGGTCGTCCGACGCTGTCCGACCTTTTCCAGATTGGGCTTCCTGTGATCGTTACTTTGTCCAAACGCGTCTACTCTTAGCCGCTGGTCGGAGTAGCAGTGATTTGCGAGTTCATCTATCTCTGTGGAGGAGTATGAGGCGCGGTATCAGTCGCGCGCGCAGAGGGTTCTGGCGGCGCGGCGACGCCGGAGTCAAAGGCAACGCTCGCCGTAGCTGGCTGGCGGCATAGGTGTCCGATTTCGGTCGCGCCAGGGGCGGTAGGCGAGTTCGTCGCGTGTGGCCGTATGCGGCGCTAGTGGTGGTGGCAGTTGCTGCCGCTGCGATCCTCGTCGGCAAGCCGTTTGGCGGCTCGTCGCCGACGGCGGCAAGCATCAGCCTGGAAGGTACGACCATTACCGTCCGGCCGCATGTCCATCCGGTGCTTCCTGCGTCGGCACTCAAGTACGCCTCGCCGGACTCAGAGACGGTCAGTATTTCGCCGTCGGGGCCGCTCACGAAGGCGGCGATCGTTAAGCTTCCGCTGATCAAGCCTCCCCGGCCTGGGCAGGTCGTCGTCGTTCTCACGAGCGAGTCGCCGAACGGACCCTGGCAATACCTGCCGGGAACCGTCATTGACGGCGGGCGCTATGTCGAGTCGACGGTTCACCACCTGTCGTTCCTCAGCACGATGCTGGTCTACGTACCGACCGTGATCAGCGCCCTGAAGGCGGCCTTCAACGTGGTCACCGACAATGCGCTCAGCAACGCTTCGCAGCCGTCCTGCGCCAACAACTCGGCGGCCCAGCAAGCCGGGTACGGAGTCCAGATCTCGAACAAGGGGAACGTTGTCCTCGGCTGCCTTGACCTGGAAAACGGCCAGCCGGTACTGAAGTTGGTCAACAACCGGCGATATCCGCTCATCGTGGCCCACAGCTCCAGCTTGTCGGTCGTCAGCGGCAGTTCCAGCGGCGACGTCTTCCAGGAGTCAGCCTCGCTACTCAACCGGGGAGACGCCCTGATCTACCCTGAGGGCGAAGTCGACTTCGGCGCGACCCTGCAGCCAGGACAGTCCGGCACGGTCGCTGGGGACGCCTCTCCCGCGGCGAACGCCATGTATGACCTGAGCGCTAGCATTGACGCTCTTGAGGTGCTCATCACTAAAGGCGGGTTCGCAGACAACCCTTCGGCCACAATGGAGGCTGTCAACGAGGCCCTGACCGTTGATAGCTGCCGAGCCGGCGTCATGAGCGGAGATCCCCCGTCCGTCCTGGGCGGGTGCGTGAATTCCGACGTGATCGGGTTGCTGTTCGGCGGCGTCTGGGGCACCATCTTCGGCCTGGTCGAGGACGTGAGCTCGTTCGTCGGCTGGGTTCGCAGCGTCCTGAACTTGTTTGTGACCTCGATTGACGGAAGCGACACGTTCGAGGTCAAAGTCGTCAGCACTGCCAGCGCGAGTTGCTCGGTACAGGCACTCGCGAGCGCTGCGCATGCGTACGTCGTCTCTCAAGGTCAGAATGGCAGGACGAATGAGATTAACGCCTACGCCTGTGATCAAGGCTACGCCGAGATCCTGTTCACTGCCTACGGTGACGGCCTGCCCTTCCAGGCTGCGATGGCATTCGAGGCAGTGTCGGGCGGGTGGCAGTGGATTGGCGGCGGAGACTATATCCCGCCAGGATCCTTCGGCATGCCAGTCAGCGTGGGACAGGCGCTCGTCACAGTGTTGCAGGCAAACTCCGGCGGAGACGAGAATGTCACATTCTGATCCGGACACTATTCCAACGGGTGACGATTCTCATCCCGGCTGACGGAGGTTGAGCGTTACCGGGCGCCTGACGCTGGGACCGCCGTTCCTCGCAGGCGTTGTGATGTATAATCTGGTGTATGAGGAGGACGAACATCTATCTCGGCGACGAGCAGTCGGCCGCTGTCGAGGACGCTGCCCGCGCCAGGGGCATTTCCCGGGCTGAGCTGATCCGGCAGCTGATCGACACCGGGTTGAGCGGATCCGGATCGGCCGATCTGGAAACCGACCTGTCGGCCATCGACGAGTCGTTCGGCGCTGTGTCCGACTTCGGCAGTCTCCTCGCGCGCAGGGACGATGACCGGGCCCGCCATCTCGACCGGATCGGTCAGCCGGCGCAGACCCGGTGAAGCTCGTCGACAGTGACATTGTGATCGCCCACCTGCGCGGCGTGACGGCGGCGCGGGACTGGCTAGCGGAGGCGCGGCGCGAAACCGGCCCGCTGGCCATCAGTACGATCACCGTGACCGAAGTCGCCGGCGGCGTGCGATCGGGTGAAAGGCGCGAGGTTAACCGCCTGCTGGCCAGCATGCGGCGATTCCCGGTCACCGAGCAGGTCGCCTGGCGCGCCGCCAACTTCATGCGTACGTACCGGCGCTCTCACCAGGGAATCGGCCTGGGTGACTACCTGATAGCTGGCACCGCCGACGTCGAGGGCCTGGAGCTAGCCACCCTCAACATGCGCCACTTTCCCATGTTCCCGGACCTGCAGAAGCCGTTTGACCTGTGAGGTCCATCCTGGCCGGATGCGGGGGGAGTGGTTGGTGATTCGGGCCCGGCTGAAGGTTCGGGGCCGAGCGGTAACGTTTACGGAACGTTCGGTGCGTAGCGTTACGGCCATGGGTGCAGAGCAGCCTGTGGGCGGGCAGGCGGCGGCCGCGGCGGGTCCAGGCGTGCCGAGTGCTGCCTCGCGCACCACGGGTCGGCACCGGTTCCGCGTCACCCCGAAGCTGACCGTGGTGATGCTGGCCGGGCTGACCGTAGCGCTCCTGGCCTTCATGGTGGTGTCGGGCGCCGTGACCGGCACGGTGACGCTCAGCAGACTGTGGGCGGCGGCCGGCCTGCTGACGATCATCGTGGTGACCCGCGGCGGTCGGCTTGGTCGTGGCCGGTCATCAACCGCGCAACCCGATCGGCTGGCTGCTGGCTGGCGAGTCGGTGTTCATGCTGGTGTCGATCGCTGGCGGCAGCCTGGCGACGCTGGTGTACGTCCGCGGCCACCACGACGTGTGGTTCGCCGGGCCGCTTGGCCTGATACTCAACGAACTGTTCAGCAATTCGACCGGATCATCTCCCGCACCCTGGCCTATGCGATCGTGACCGGGCTGCTGGTCGGCGTGTACGCGGGGCTGGTGTTGCTGGCCACCCACGTGCTGTCGTTCCATACCCCGGTGGCAGTGGCCGCCTCCACTCTTGCTGCGGCAGCCCTGTTCAGCCCCGTCCGGCGCCGGGTACCGACGCACATGTCAGTGTGGATCGACCCCTCCGGCCGGACTTCCTGGCGTTTTCCCTAGTGTGCTGTGTAGTTGATCTCACCCGCATCGGGGCAGGCGATCGCGAAGCAAAAGCACCGGATGGGCGCGTGGTCGCTCGCGGCCACGAGGCTGTGCACCGCGTTGGGCGGAATGTACACCAGGTCGCCCTGGCAGATTTCCTGGCTCTCCTGACCGATGACCATCGTGCCGCGCCCGTAGAGCACGTAGTAGAACTCATGCGTGGGATGCGTGTGCGGGTCGACGGCGCCGCCACCGGCGACCTCGAACTCGTTGACCAGCTCCAGCGAGCCGCCTCCGGTCGCTTCGTGCATCGTGCCGGGCGGCATCAGGTACCAGACCGGCGTCGTTCCGTTGTGTTCGACGGTAGGCGGCACTGTCGCGATGTTGCGGACGTCCATCTCATGCCTTCCTTGAGAGCCCGAGTGCTGGATAGTACTGATTACTGAAAGGGGACGTCCAATGCCGGGAACGGCGCTGGCTATCAGCGCGCAGCCGTTTGACGCGGCGGACTGGGGCCCGTACGGCTGGGTGCCTGTGCCCGACAGCGACCCCCGAGATGGCAGCTCGCGGCTTGACTTCGAATGGGCCGATGTGCACCTCAACCTCATCGGCCACGACGCCGTCGAGGTGCCGCGGACCGAGCGGGGCCTGGTCTGCGAGATGCTGTTCCGGCATCACACTCACACGCAGGCGCTGCTGGTGCTGAACTGTCCGGCGGTCGTCGCGGTGGCCCCGCCAGGCACCGTGTTCAGCTCGCCGCAGGACGCTGGCCAGCTGCGGGCCTTCCTGCTGCGCCCGCACGACGTCTTTGTCCTGCATCGGGGAACCTGGCACTGGGGGCCGTTCCCGGTCGGTGCGCCCAGGGTGGACATGCTGAACGTGCAGGGGCTGAGGTACGCCGAGGACAACGAGTGCTGCCGGCTCACCGACTTCGGCGGGAGCGTCGAGGTGATCACCCGCCAACGCTGACGGGCCTCCGCCCGGCGGTTGTTCGAGCCGTCGCTCGCAGAGCCGCCTGCTGGCCGCGGAGCCGCCGCTGCGTTGGTCACGCCGGGCTGCCTAGCGGGGACCCCGGGGCCGGGCGGTCTTGCAGGTCGGCCACGACCAGGACCAGCCGCGTCCAGGTCCCCTCCGGGTCGGGTTCGGCGAACCGGGCGGCGATCTGGGTGAGGTGGCCGCGAAGTTCGGCCAGCCCCTCGTCGGTGAGCCGCAGCGCGGCCCTGGTCAGGTCGACCTCGCGGCGGCGGCCCGCCTCCTTGGCCCGGAATGCCGCGGTGATGTCCAGCGCGGTTGCTGCCAGCATCGATCCGAGGAGTGCGGCAGTCTCCTGCGGGCTGGTGTCGTCGCCGGGGGGCTCGGCCTCTGCCGCGGCGTACACTCGCTCGACCTTGCCCCGGGCCAGCCGCCGGTACTCGGTGACCTCGACCAGCCCGGCCTGCTCGAGCTGGCCGAGGTGGTAGTAGAGGCGGTCGGCGGGCAGGCCGGCCCGATCGGCCAGCTCCCGCGCCGACCGGGGCTGCTCCATCAGCAGGTCCACCAAGAGCAGCCGCAGCGGGTCAGCAAGCGCCTTGTGCAGGTTGTGCCAGGTCTTCGTCGCGGGCGGCCGGGGCGGGCCTGGCGCGCCGCCGGCGCTGATGGCACTACCTTCCTTCGCCATCGGGATCCCCCAGGGAACGCTCGCGGTGTCTCATCTGTGGGCGGCGGCGGTGGCGACCGCGGCGATGATCAGGATCCACGCCCAGTTCGGGATCCCCGCCAGTTGCCGCCGCGACAGCCACCCGCCGCCGCTGCCGCGGCGGGACAGCAGCCAGCAGGCGACTCCGGCGGGCGGGCACAACACGAGCAGGCACAGCAGCCACACCTCCAGCGCGATGGCCGGCCGCGCGGGCCGGATGCCCGCGCCGGGCAGGTCTGCAGTCAGGGCGTGCAGCTGGTCCCTGGTCCGTGCCGCGAGCGCGGCGCCAACCCGGTCCTCGAATTCGGCCTGAGTTAGCCGGCCGTCGGCGAAGTCACGCTGTAGCTGCGCCACCACCTGGTCGCGTTCGCCGTCAGAGGCGCGGATGGCCTGGCCTGCTTGATGGTTGCTGGCGTCGCTCACCAAAGACTCCGTCGCGGGATGTCGGGTTGTGGGTAGTCAGGGCGGTGGCCTCTTGCCCTGCGAACGACTCGTTGATGAAGCATCCTTCGTTCATTGGAAATTATTGCAATAGATCGGGTTTGTCAAGCGGTCAGCACGGCGTGGTGGCGTCCACCTGCTCGGCCCGGCCGGGCCAGATCCGCCCGGCCCAGATCCGCCCGGCCCCGGTCCTGGCCGGGTGCGGGCCGGCAACGCGCCTTGACGACCGGGCTGAGCGACGCTGACGATGGGGGCGGCGCCCGTTCATTCGAAGCGCACCGTGGTGCCGGCCAAGTCCGCGAGGCTTCGGCGCGCTGCGGCCCGAGTCGGCTGGCCGATCAGCGCGCGCGTTCTCAACGACGCGCGGGGAGTAAAGAGGGGCGATGACGCAGCGGCAGGGGTCGGCGGCGATCTACGACGTCTGGGCGGAGCGCGGCGTGCTGGTCACGATGCGGGACGGCGTCCGCCTCGCCACCGACCTGTACCGGCCGGCCCGCGACGGGCGTCCTGCCGCCGGCCGCTTCCCCGCCATCCTGGAGCGCACCCCGTACAGCCGCCAGGGCCTGGGCGCGGTGGCGGCGGCCCAGTTCTTCTGCCGCCACGGGTATGCGGCCGCGATCCAGGACGTCCGCGGGCGCTACGACTCCGAGGGTGAGTGGTATCCGTTCGCGCTGGAGGCCGAGGACGGCTATGACACCGTCGAGTGGCTGGCGTCCCAGCAGTGGTCCGACGGCAAGGTGGGAACCGCCGGCCTCTCCTACTCGGGCAGCGACCAGCACGCCCTCGCCTCCCTCGCCCCGCCCCACCTGGCGGCCGTGTTCGCCTCGGAGGCGATGTCGAACTACCACACCGGCTCCATGCGGCAGGGCGGCGCGGCCGAGCTACGCTTCCTCGTCTACGCGCTGTGGATGGCCGCGGAGTCGCCCGAGGCGCTGCGCGACCCTGCGCTGCGAGCCGCCGCGCTGGCCGAGTCCGCGGCGGTGGAGGACTGGCTGCGCCGCACGCCGCTCAAGCCGGGCGTCTCCATCCTCCGCAACTTCCCTGCCATCGAGCGCTGGGTGCTCGACGTGGTGCGGCACGGCGACTACGACGACTACTGGAAGCAGCGCGGCTACAACATCGAGGAGTACTACGACGAGTACGCGGACGTCCCCGTCTGTCTCCTCAGCGGGTGGTACGACACCTACACGCGCGCCACCGTCGACAACTTCGTGGCACTGCGACGTCGCAACCGCGGACCGGTGCACATGATCATCGGGCCCTGGACGCACGGCGTCGAGACGCTGCGCCAGAGCTGGTCCGGCGACGCCGACTTCGGGATCGACGCGCCGCTCGACGACTACGACGGCTACCGCCTGGGCTTCTTTGACGCCGCGTTGCGCGGGCTCGACACCGGCTTCTTCGAGCGACCTCCCGTCCGCCTCTTCGTGATGGGCGGGGGCAGCGGTCGCAAGCTGCCGACCGGGCGGCTTGACCACGGCGGCCGCTGGCGCGACGAGGCGGAGTGGCCGCTAAGCCGGGCCCGTTCCACTCCGTATCACCTGTGGCCGGACGGTTCGCTCCGCACCGCTGAGCCGCCCACGGGACCGAGCTCGCAGACCTACCGCTACGATCCGGCGCACCCGGTGCCGACGATCGGCGGCAGCATCTCCGCAGCGACCGCGGTGATGCCGGCCGGCGGGTTCGATCAGCGCGGGCGGCCCGGCCTCTTCGGCTGTGCAGACACGCTGCCGCTCAACGCGCGGCACGACGTGCTGTCGTTCCAGACCGAGCCGCTGACGCAGGCCATCGAGGTCACCGGCCCGCTCAGCGTCCGCATCTGGGTGACGACGAGCGCGCCCGACACCGACCTGACGGCGAAGCTGCTCGACGTCTACCCGCCCAGCGTCGACTACCCGGACGGGTACGCGCTGAACCTCCAGGACGGCATCCTCCGGCTGCGGTACCGCAACGATCGCTCGCGCCCGGAACTGATGACTCCGGGCGAGCTGTACCGGGTCGACGTCGTGCTGGCGCCGACCAGCAACCTGTTCGAACGCGGACACCGCATCCGGCTCGACATCAGCAGCAGCAACTACCCGCGCTTCGACCGCAACCCCAACACGGGTGACCCCCTCGGGGTCAGCGGTCGCGCGGTTCCCGTCGACGTCACGATCCACCACGACGCCGAGCGCCCCTCGCACCTCCTGCTGCCGGTCGTGCCGTAGCGCTCGCGGCAGGTGACTGGGTGAGCGCATGAAGGTCGTCGTCGGCAAGGTTTCGGACTTCGAGAACGGCGACCGGAAGATCGTCGACGTGAACGGCAAGTCGGTCGGCGTCTTCCGGATCGACGACCAGTTTTACGCGATCCGCAACCGGTGCCCGCACCAGTTCGGTCCGCTGTGCCTCGGGTCGCTCGCGCCGCGGGCGGTTTCCGACGGACCCGGCACCGTGCTGATGGATCCTGGCCCGCCGCTGCTCGCGTGCCCGTGGCACGGCTGGGAGTACGACATCGCGACTGGGCAGTCGTTCATGGGGCCAGGCCGCGGCAACCGCTCGGCTCGCAGGTACGACGTCAGCGTGCTGCCCGGCAGCGAGCTAGTCGGGCCGGCCGAGGGTCAGGCGCGATCCGACGGCAGGGTGCCGGGCCCGTACCTCGCCGAGACCGTGCCCGTGTCGGTCGAGCAGGACTACGTGGTCGTCGACGGGTAGCTCGTCGGGCCGAAGATGCAACCGCTGCGGCCGTTACAATTTCGGTGAGGGCTGGTCCCAGGCCAGCGACACGGAGTGAGAATCGAGGCGCTCTGGTGACGGCTACCGCTGCCCCCGAGACCTCCCGGCCGGGCGACGCGGGTCTGCCCGCCGCGACCGCGCTCCTGGTCGACGTCGACGTGCATCCGCTGTTCCTGCCGCGCGACATCCTGCCGCGCCTGCCCGAGCCGTGGCGGACCCGGTTTGCGAACGAGCACGCCGGCGGCGCCGCGCGCGTTGTCCGCGACTACCCGCGGTGGCGGAACGGCGGCTTTCGCCTGGACGCGGCTGTACCCGGCGGCGCACCGGGCAGCGACATTGACGTGATGCGGGCCCAGTTGCTGGACGAGTACGGCACCGACATCGCCGTCCTCATCCCGCTGACATTCGTGCTCGAGGGCCCCAGCGAATACCAGGCAGCACTGTGCCGCGCGATCAACGACTGGGTGGCGGAGGAGTGGCTCGACCGCGACCCGCGGCTGCGCGCGAGCCTCAACGTCCCCTTCGACTCGCCGCACCTCGCGGTCGCGGAGATCGAGCGCTTCGCCGGGGATCCGCGCTTCGTCCAGGTGATGGTGCGCGGTGACAACCAGAGCGAGTGGGGGGACCACAAGTACTGGCCGATCTACCAGGCCTGCGAAGCAGCGGACTTCGTCGCCATGTGCCACGTCGGCGGTGACCCCGGGAACGGCTACCGGGGCAGCGGAGCGCCCTCGTACTACCTGGAGCAGCACGTCTGGCTCCACATGCCGGTCGAGCGGCTGGCTATGAGCATGATCTGCGGGGGCGTCTTCGACGAATTCCCGCGCCTGCAAGTCGCGCTCGTCGAGGCGTGCCTGTCGTGGTCGGGGCCGCTGCAGTGGGCCATGGACGCCGCCTACGAGGTCGCCGGCAACGACGCGCCGCTACTCAAGAAGCTGCCGTCGGAGTACTTCCGGGAGCACTTCTGGCTGAGCACCCAGCCGATCGAGGAGCCCGACAACCCTAAGCACCTTGTCCAGGCGATCGAGTTCGGCCGGATGACGGACCGGGTGATGTTCTCCTCGGACTACCCGCACTGGGACTTCGACTCGCCGGTCAAGGCGCTCCCGGCCGCGATGCCCCGGCCAATGCGCGAGAAGATCATGGGCGCGAACGCCGCCACGCTGTACGCCAAGCGCCTCGGCCGCCGCTGACGATCGACCGGGCACCGCTGCGGCTCGTTCCCCTATGGTGTTGGTTCGCATGGGTTGCCGGCCCGGCCCTACGCCGACCTGGGTCAGGAGGCCGCCGGGATGGCGATGTCGAAGAAGGCCGCCGCGTTCGTTCGCAGGACCGCCTCCCGGCCGGACTCGCCGAGGACGGCGAGGAGGGTTCCGAGCGCGTCGTTGCCGTGATCGTGCGGGTAGTCGCTCGAGTAGACGAGCAGCCGCGCCGCGTCGAGCATGTCGGCCAGCTGGGCGAGTTCCCTCGCAGGCGTCCGGCCGGGGATCAGCGTCGGGCTCGTCGTCGCGCGGAAGTGCCTTCGCACGTAGACAGACGGCTTGTCGCGCACCCAGGGCGTCTCGCGCCACAGTGCCTTCCAGTCCTTGTCGAACCGCCACAGCAGTGACGGGAGCCAGGCGAACCCCAGCTCGGCGAGGCACACGCGCAGGTCGGGATGGCGGTCGAAGACGCCCTCGGCGACGAGGCTGAGCACCTGACTCGGCGCGACAATCTGCGAGTTGTAGAGGTAGTCCTCGTAGTAGGTCGAGGCGGTCCCCGTCGCCGTCGGCGCCATGCCCCAGCCACCCCACGCGTGCAGGGTGATCGGCAGCCGGTTCCGGCTGGCCGCGTCGTGGATCGCGCGGTAGCGAACGTTCCCCCACGGCGATTCGCTGCGAACCGGGAGCAGCACCTGCACGAAGCGGCGGTCGCTGCCGAGACGGTCGATCTCGTCAGCGGCCGCTTCCGGATGAAAGCTGGGTACGACGATGCTGCCGCGCAGGCGCTCGTCGCGGTCGAGGAACTCGGCCCGCATCCAGTCGTTGACGGCGGTTGCCAGCGCCGCCTCGAAGTACGGGTTCCGGCTGCCCCGGAACGTCGCCACGCAGGTCAGGATCGCGGCGATCGGCCGGTAGGGCTCAAGGAGCTGACCGCGCAGTTCGTCGTAGCTGTGGGGCGGGAAGCTCCCCGCCGCACGGGCTTCGGGTCGCGCCGACATCGGCTCGCTCTCCGGGTAGAGCCGGTGGCCGATGCCGAGCCGTCCACCGCGGATGAACTCGTGCCAGTAGGGCGCGATGTATCCGAGCAGCGCATCCATCGACGGCGGCTCGACGTGCACGTCGCAGTCGACGGTGCCGGACTCGATCACGCTCACTGTCTTACCAGGATCCTCGGTGTTCGGGGACGCGCGCGACGACCGGCAGGCAGGCGACGAGGAGGATGGCGACGGCGACGAAGACCCTGGCCTGGAGCTGCCCGGGCGCGGCCGACTGGGCGATGATCGTGGTGGTGATCGAGACCGCGGCGATCTGTCCGACCTGCCGGCCCGTCGACCGCAGCGCCGCGAGGGCCGCCGATTGGTCCGGCGCGAGTTGCAGGCCGGCGTTGCGGCTGGCTGGCGACGCGAAGCCCGTTCCGATTCCTATCACGCACGTGGTCATCGCGAGCCATGCGTAGTGCGACACTCCACCGGGGTCGATGGCGAGGCCGGCGACACCGATCGCGGTGATGGCCGAGCCGATGTACAGCGGCAAGTGGTAGCCCGTGCGCCGCAGGCCCATCGCCGCCAGGCTCGACAGCGTGATGACCGCGATGCCTTCGGCGGTGAGCAGGGTTCCCGAACCCAGCACGCTGATGTGGTAGCGGTCGACCGCATACAGCGGGACGAGCGCGAGCATTCCGGCCACCGCGCCGCCGTAGAGGATGTTGATCACGTTGACGGCCCCGAAGCCGCGGCCCGCGATGAGACGCGGTGCGATGAACGGGTCCGCGACACGGCGGATGTGACGGCCGAACAAGGCCAGGCCGAGCAGTCCGGCGATCAGGGGAGCGAGGAACGATGCCGACGAGGCGCTCGCGCCGGCCTCGCCGAGGTAGCTGACGCCCAGCATCAGCGCGAGGACTCCGACGCCGAGTAGCACCATGCCGGTCAGGTCCAGGGGGCTGCGCGCCCGGCCGTCGCGGTCGGGGCCTGGGTCGGGGTCGGGGCCTGGGTCGCGGTTGGGGTCGGGGGGCACGTAACGCAGGCAGCAGATGATCAACAGCGTGCCGATCGGCACGTTGACGAAGAAGATCCCGCGCCAGGACCAGTACGAGACGAACAAGCCGCCGAAGATCGGGCCGATCATCGAGCCGATCGGGAAGATGCTCCCGAACAGCCCGACCGCCTTGTCTCGCGCCGTTCCGAAGTTGCCCGTGATGATCGCCGTCGCCGACGGCGTGAAGCCCGCGCCGCCGGCAGCCTGGATGGCCCGCAGCGCAATCAGGACGTAGATGCTGCCTGCGAGCCCGCAGCACAGCGAGGCGGTGGCGAACACCACGACCGAGGCGAGGAAGAACCGCCTGCGGCCGAACCGGCCGCTGAGCTTGCCGGCCAGCGAGAGCGCGAGCACCAGGCCGATCGAGTACGCCGTGATGACCCAGCCGGTCCAGTTGATGGGCGCGTGCAGGCCGTGCTGGATTGCGTGCAGCGCGGTGGCCACGATGGTCCCGTCTAGCGAGCTCATCAGCAGCGCCATCGCCACGACCGCGAAGATCGCGACGCGATGCGGAGCGGGTGCCCGCGGTACCTCAGCGGTGGCGGTCACCGTGGCGGGACTCCTTCCGATCCACGGGGCGCACCGCATCTCGACCAACCATCGGTGAGCTGCGGGTGACTTCACCCACCGATCGCCATCGACCTCCCAGCGGTCCACTGCTTGCGGCCGGGCCATCGGCCGCCGCCTGGTCTGTCGCCGTTGCCGGGATCGCAGCCGAGGTCGGGCCATCGGCCGCCCGGCGCGTCGCCGTTGCCGGGATCCCCGCCGCTGCGGCGGCGACACGCAGCTCAGCCCGCCCGTCGGCTGGCCTAGCCCTGTAGAAATTTAGCTACCCGAAATAATATCATTCGCGGCATGCAGTGATCCGCCCCGGTGGCTGGCCGGACCGGGCGCTCGGCCCCGGCAAGGCCAGTCCGCGGTGGCGCGGTTGCGATCCGATCAGTCCGCGGTGGCGCGGTTGCGATCCGATCAGTCCGCGGTCGTGCGGTTAGTGTCCGATCTGTCCGATGTCGGTTGCGGTCCGACCTTGATCGTTGTGAGATTTGCATGCCTGGACCCATAGCAAATCCACTCCCACGGGCCACTCGGGGGCCGACCACGCCGCGAAGCGTCGCGGTCCGGCCGGACGGCGACGCCGGCCACTGGCGCGCTGGCCACTGGCGCGCTGGCCACTGGCGCGCTGACCGGGCTGGGGCTCGCCGGGCGGGGGAGGGCTCGCGGGCGGGGGAGGGCTCGCGGGCGGGGGCACCGGGGCGGGCGGGGGCGGGACCAGTCAGTAAGTCCAGGCTGCCCGCGACCTGTTCCGGGTCGAGGTCGGTGGTCATTGCGGTCCTCGCGGCAAGCCGCTCGTCCTCGCGGATCAGGTGCATGATCGCGTTGATAAGAGCCAGATGGGAGAACGCCTGCGGGAAGTTGCCGAGCTGCCGGCCGGTGTGCGCGTCGATTTCCTCCGCGTACAGCAGCAGCGGGCTGGCGTAGGAGAGCAGCTTCTCGCAGAGCGCCCGGGCCCGGCGCACCTCGCCGATCTCGGTCAGGGCGGAGACCAGCCAGAACGAGCAGATGGTGAAGGTGCCCTCCTCGCCGCTGAAACCGTCGTCGGTTTCCTCGACGCGGTAGCGCAGCACCAGCTCGTCTTCGGTCAGCTCGTCGGCGATGGCCAGCACGGTGGCCCGGACCCGGTCATCGCTGGGCGGCAGGAACCCGAGCAGCGGTATGAGCAGCGCCGAGGCGTCGAGGGCGGTGGTGTCATAGTGCTGGGTGAACACGCCTCGCTTGTCGATGCCGTGCTCGAGAACGTCGGCATGGATCTGTTCGGCCGCCGCGCGCCACGAGGCCGCGAGGCCACTGTCGCCGCGCAGCTCAGCCAGCTTGGCGCCGCGGTCGGCGGCCACCCAGCACAGCACCTTGGAGGCGGTGAAGTGCCGGGCTGGCCCGCGCACTTCCCAGATCCCCTGGTCGGGCTCGCGCCAGTGCTGCAGCGCGGCCTCCACCTGCCGCTTGACCATCGGCCAGCGGCGCTCGTCGAGCCGGTCCCTGGACCGGGTGTGCAGCCACACGGAGTCGAGCAGCACGCCCCAGACGTCGTGCTGGCGCTGGTCCCAGGCGGCGTTGCCGATCCGCACCGGCCGCGCGCCCTCGTATCCGGAGAGGTGGTCGAGGACCTGCTCGGTCAGCTCGCGCTCGCCCCCGATCCCGTACATGATCTGCAGATCGGACTGCTGCCCGGCGAGGTCGGCGAGAAAGTAGTAGAAGTCGTTCGCCTCGCCGTCTAGGCCGAGGGTGTATAGGCCCCAGAGCATGAAGGTCGAGTCGCGCAGCCAGGTGTAGCGGTAGTCGTAGTTGCGCTCGCCGCCCGGTGTCTCCGGCAGCGAGGTCGTCGCCGCGGCCAGCAGCGCCCCGGTGGGCGCGTAGATCAGGCCCTTGAGCGTGAGGGCCGACCGCTGCAGGTGCTCGCGCCACGGATGGTCGGGGAACCGGCCACGGCCGAGCCACTGGTGCCAGAAGTCGCAGGTGCGGGACAGCTGGTCGTGTGCCTCGCCGAAGCCCTGCGGCGGAGTTGCGTCGCCCCAGGACATGGCGCAGAACACCCGATCTCCGGCGGTCAGCCGCCGCCGGGCGATCGCCCGCGGTCCCTCGAAGCCCAGGTTGAGGTCGGTGCTCAGCCGGAACTGCGGCTCGCCGTCGAGCAGCGCGTCTGCCTGCGCGTAGCCGGGCCCGGCGTGCCGCCAGGTGCCGCGCCGTCGGCCGTAGTCGAAGGCGGGCTCGCACTCGAGCACGACGTCGATGGATCCCTGCAGGCACCGGACGGTTCGCAGCAGCACCCGCTCGGCACTGTGATCAGTCGGCACCCGCCGGTGGGTTTCCGAGCGCCGGGTCTGGTGTCGCCACGGACCGATCAGCAGGGCATCGCGCGCGACCGCCCAGCCGGTTGGCGTGCCCCAGGTGGTCTCGAGCACCAGCGTTCCCGGCAGGTACCGGCGCCCCGAGGGCACCACGAGGTCAGCCGGACCAAGCCGGAACCACCCGGCGTCCCGGTCCAGCATGGCGGCGAAAATGCTCGGCCCGTCCATCCGGGGCAGGCACATCCACTCGACATTCCCGCTGCCGGCGACCAGCGCGGACACCTCGCAGTCGGACAAGAACGCGTAGTCCGCGATCGGCGGGAACGGGCTGCCGGCGGATGTGGGATGCGCGTCGCCAGTTGCGAGGTCAGACACAGTGATACCCCCGATCGGCCAGCTCGCCCGGGCTCCCCGCGCCCACTTGCAGGATGCCCCGCAGCCGCGGCCGGCAATCTCGGGTTGCCCCTGGCTGCGGTGGCCGACCGAGGCCCCGAGGCGCGGACTCCCCGTGCGGGGGCCGGGTATCCAGGGGGTTACGAGGCAGTACGCCACCGCTGCCGCGAGATCCGCTCCGTCGCGAGTGTGACGCATTGACCGGGGGCGTGAGCGCGTCGTGCCGGTTGCCGTCACCGACGCCGCCGTAGCCCGCACGCTCGCCGATGCGCTCGTCGCAGCGGGGCTGCGGTGTGCGGAGGTAACGCTTCGCACCCCCCGCTGCGGTGAGCGCGACCACCCGTTTTGCCGGGAACGACGGGTTGCTTGCCGGAGCCGCCTTCTCGTGCCCACCGGCAAGTGGGAGGCGCGGCGATGACGCTGACCATGACGGCGTGGACCGGTCAGTAGGGAACGGACTGAACTTCACCTCGACCGGGTGGGCGGCGGTGACAGCTTTGCGTCCGGCCTCATCTACGGACTGCTGGCCGGCCTCGGCTTGCGGGCCGCGGTCGAGTCCGGCGCCGGGCCGGGAGTCGTGCGCGCGCACGCCTTACTTGCTGAGAGCCGGCCGCTGGTCCGGTGGGTGTCGACGGCGCCCGGTCGTCAGGCCGCGCGGTCCCGCCGGACGGGTGCGGGACCGCGCGGCTTCCCCTCCAGCGCGGATTGTCACACGGTGTACGCCGGCCCTGGGGTCTTGTCGGCAATGCCCGGACAACTTCGGACAGCGCCGGTTGCACCGCCTGGCAAGCGCCTGGACGAGTTCGCGACCGCCTTGCTTGCTGCCATGATTCGCCGCTGCCAGGTGGAACCGGCTGATCGAGATCGAGTCACGGTCCGGTGACAAGGCCCGGTTCACCGGCCGGCCCGCGCTCGCCACTAGCTCCAGTTGAACTTCACGTCCAGTCGGCGGCACACCGTGCCAGCAATTGCAGCCAGCGTCAAAATCCAGTAGCTGCCCGAACCGGTACAAGCTCTGCAGCAGATCTACGGTCGACACCGGCGCCAGGTCCTGGCGCACCTGGTCGATCGCAGCCTGATCACCTGACGCGTACGCGGCCACCAGTGCCATCGTGAGGGACATCGAGTCGGGACGCCTCTCGCAATGGCATAGACCCATTCCTTTGCTCTCTAGCGGGATCTCAGCCCTGCTGCAGAAGATGGTCTCGACCCTCCTTCGACATTGCGTAGAGCATGTTCTTGTCGTACCAGTAGCTCATCTTTCCATTGGCAATGGAGGCCGCGGCGGAGAAGACGACGAACACGAATCCCAGGCCCAGTTCCTCCTTGCTACGAAAAGCAAAGTCCGACGGGGTAAGGCGGTGTTTCTTCATCTCGGGCAGGTACGCGTCGTCTCGCTGCAGCGTAAAGCAGAAGACGCTGCCGGTCTTCTGCAGAGCCAGTGGCGGAGCGCCGCCTTGCGTTCCGTTCTCGATCATCCCGATGAACCGGCGACCGGTGATCAGCAGCTGCCCGCCGCCCTGCACGTCCGTGCCATCGAGCGCCTTCAGGCGCAGCCCGCAGACAACGTGGTTCCAGCGCGGCTCGGGTCCGATGGCGTCTTCCCCGGTCAGTAGTGCACCAGCGGGCCTGATGACCACCATGTCAATGGGCGGGCCATCACCCTTGATCTTCGCCACGCTCTGGCGCTCGAATCGAATGCCGAGACCCCTGTGCTGCTGGGGCAGCGAACCGCGGTCAATCGTGAGCCGGGCAGTTCTTAGTCCCATCGGTCGTCTCCTCTAGGTACGGCGGGCTGGCTGGCGCCAGTCAGAGCCCGAATCGGTGCGGGCGCACGATCGTCGTCAGCTCGGCGGGCTGCCCCGCACCTGGGGAAGGCCGGTGGCCAATTGACACCAGCCAGCGATCACCCGGCCGAACACTACAGAACGGACTGCTAGTGAGCGGCCTTGCACACCGTCCGAGGTTGTCCGACGTTATGGCCGCTGCATCCCGCCGTGCTTCGTTGGCGGCTCGCACCGGCCGAGGCCGGGCCTCGGCGCTATGCGGAGCGTCAGGCGGAGACGCGCGGACCGACGCGGGTCAGAGCGGTCGCCCGGTCCAGCAGCGGCTGGCAGCGCAACGCGGTCGCGATCTCCCGCGCCTCGCTGATCGCTGCCGCGGCAGCGTCTCCGGCATTCTGCTTGGTCAGATACTCCGCGTGGTCGAGCAGCCCGTGGGCGAGGTGGTAGGGCGTACCGCCCTCCCGCAGGTTCGCGATCGCGATCGCGAATGCGTCGTCGGCGGCTGCGCCGTCGTCTCGTGCTGCGAGGCGAGCGCGGGCGAGGTCTCGCTCGGCTCGGAGCAGCGGGCCGAGCTGGCCAGCCTGACGCTCGTCGGCGAGGCGCAGCAGCTCCGTGGTAGCCGCGCCGTCGCCGACCTGCCACGCACTGCGAGTGGCGAGGGGCCACGCCCAGCGCACGTGTTCATTGGTCATGCCGAGAGCGCTGACATGCGCGATCGTCGCCATGGCGTGCTTGAGCGCCTGCTCGGGCTGATCCTCCGCGGCCGCGGTGAACGCCGCCAGGACGCCAACCGAGCCCTTGTCCTGCAAGTCGTCGCTCGCCCGTAGCTCTCCGACCGAGTCCAGGCAGGCATGCGCGGTCGCTGGACTGCCGCGCAGCGCGGCGAGCAACCCGCGCATGACGATGATGTAGGGCTGGTCCAGACCCTCGGCGTCCGCGGCTCGGAGTTCGGCGTCGGCGCTCTCCCAGTCACCCAGCATGAGCAGCGCGTGGACGGTGTTCGCAACCGCGGCTCCGAGCAGGTAGCTGGCGCCGACCCGGCGCAGGTGATCGATAGCGGCACGGGCATCCGCGGCGGCAGCCGCCGGTTCTGTCCGTGCCTCTGCGTCGGCCAGATTCAAGAGCGCCCGGCCCAGGACGAGGCTGTCCCCGGCGCGGGTTGCCAGCCGCACGGTCTCCCGCAGGTACGCCACCGCCTGGGCGGTCCGGTCCTCGCTCATCAGATAGATGACCCTGGCGAGGAACAACGTCACGAGCGTGCTGACATCGACGTCGAGGGCCTGGCCGAGGACGAGCGCCTCGGTTGAGAGGCGATCGGCCTCGGCCGAGCCCGCGAAGGCATCCAGGATGGCTAGCTCGGCCAGCGCCTGCACAGTGCGCACGTCAGGCTCGGCGCGCAGAACCTCCAGCGCGGCAGTGAGTTCGTCACGCGCTTCAGCGTGGCGACCCAGCCGGTACAGGCTGTGCCCGGCCACCAGCTTGGCGCCAGCCGCGGCCCGCGGCTGGCGGTCGCGCGTGTAACAGTCACCGGCCTGCCGGGCGTAGTCGATCGCAGCGGCGAAGTCGCCGCTGTCCCGCGCTGCCTCAGCGGCGTGCTCCCACAACGTTCCGTCCCCCGGTACGCCGTCAGCTTCATCGGTGTCCGCTACCCCGTCCGCGTGGAGTTTCGCGGCGGCGGCGTAGCTGGCCGCGGCTAGCGCGGGTGCGCCGGTGCGGGTGGCTCGCTGGGCGGCGCGGACCAGGGCGGCGGCGGCCAGCGCCCGGATCTGGCCGGCGTCGGGGTCTTCGGGGACGGCGTCGAGGGCGTCGAGGTAGTGCCGGGCGATGACGTCGGCGACTTCCTCGCCGTCGCCGGCGTAGGCGGCGCGCAGGTGGGCGGCGACGGACAGGTGCCGGGCCTTGCGGTCGCGCCTCGATAGCGTGTCGTAGGCGACCTGGCGCAGCATGTTCTGGGCGAACCGGTAGGAGCCGCGTTCGGGGGACAGCGGGTCGGCCGACACGCTCAGCACCTCCCGGCGAACCAGCTCGGCCAGCGCCGACCGGACAGTCGGCTCGTCCCGGCGCGTCACTGCGATCAGTGCCTCGGCGGAGAACGACGTGCCGAGCACGGCGGCGTCGGTGACAAGCCGCCGCACTGGCGGATCGAGGGCGTCGAGGCGGGCGGCGAGCAGGGCGTGCAGGCTGCCGGGCACGGTGAGCTCGCCGACGTCGCCGGCCAGCCGGTACACCCCGCCGGAGGGCTGGACGACGTCGCGGTCGATGAGCGAGCGGATCGTTTCGACGGCGAACAGCGGGATGCCCTGGGCCTGGGCGGTGACCTTCGCCCGGGCGGCCTGGGGCATGCCGGGCACCAGCGCGTCGACGAGCTGGTCCATCGACGCGGCGTCGAGGGGGTCGAGGGTGAGGGTGGTGCGGTTGCGGCCGGTGCCGAAGCCGGGCCGGGCCAGGTCGAGTTCGGGGCGGGCCAGCACGAGCGCGTAGACGGGCAGGTCTTTCGCCCAGTCGATGAGGTGGTCGAGGAAGTCCAGCAGCCCGGCGTCGGCGTGCTGGGCGTCCTCGATCACCAGCACCACCGGGGCGTGCGCGGCGAGCCGCTCGAAGAACAGCCGCCACCCGGCGAACAGCTCCTCCCGCGACAGCGGACCGCCGCTGTCGCCCGTGACCGTGACGCCGAGGAGCCGGCCCAGCCGAGGGCCGATGTAGGCCCGCTCGGCCGGGCTGGCGATGAACCGGTCCAGCCCGGCCGCGAGCTTGCCCGCCGCCGGGCCGGCCGGCTCGTCCTCGGCGATGGAAAGCCGCCGGCGGACGATCTCGGCCAGCGCCCAGAACGCGGCCGCGTCGCCGTACGACAGGCACCGGCCGCGGTGCCACAGCACCGTCTCGGCCAGCCCGTCGGTGTACTTCTCGAACTCCCAGCCCAGCCGCGACTTGCCCACCCCGGCCGGCCCGGACACCAGCACCAGCCGCGGCAGTCGGCGCTCGCTGGCGGCGTGGAACAACTCCCGCACCGTGCGCAGCTCCGCGTCCCGGCCCGTCAGCGGCGCCTCCAGCCCGTCGAGCCGCTGCGCCCCGCCGACCGACGACAGCACCCGGGTCGCCCGCCACAGCGCCACCGGCCCGGCCTTGCCCTTCAGCGCATGCTCGCCAGCCTCTTCGAACCCCACGCCGCCGCCGGCTAGCCGCTGCGTCGCGGCGTCCACGAACACGTGCTCTGGCTCAGCCATGGCCTGCACGCGAGACGCGGTGTTCACCGTGTCTCCGGCGACCATGCCCTCGCCGGGCGCGCTGAAGGTGACCGCCACCTCCCCGGTGACAACCCCGGCGCGCGCGGCTAGTCCGGGAACGCCGGCCTCCTCGCCCAGTTGCCTGACGGCCGCCACGAGGTCGAGCCCCGCGCGCACCGCCCGCTCGGCGTCGCCCTCATCCGCGACCGGCGTGCCCCACACGGCCATCACCGCGTCGCCGATGAACTTCTCCACCACCCCGCCGTACCGGCTGACGACCGTGCGTGCCACCTCGAAGTACCGCGACAGCAGCTCCCGGACCGCCTCCGGGTCGCGCGCCTCCGCCAGCGGCGTGAACCCGACGAAGTCGCAGAACAGCACCGAGCACACCCGTCGCTCGGCGACCGGCTCTCGACCGTCGGCAGGGGTCAGCGAGCCGGGCGCCGACAGCACCAGGGGACCGGCAGGCCGCCGAGCCGGTGCTGCGTCCGTCAGCGGCTGTCCGCACGAAATGCAGAACCGGTTGCCCGCAACGACTGCCGCACCACACGACGGGCAGCCGCCCAGTGCCGCTCCGCACTGCCCGCAGAACTTACTGCCCGCCTCCAGGCGCGCCCCGCACTTGCCGCACTGCTCCATCAGCGCGCGCCAGTCCCGATCTCAGGCGACCACGACCGGATGGCTGGCCAGCGCGGCTTACAGCGGTCAGTTATGTACATTTGGGGCCCCTCCCGGCAGGCACCAGCTTAGGGCGTCGTGGCCCGCGAGTCAGCGACTAGCTCGCCCGGCCCAGGCTGGCGGGTTCCGGCGCAGGTAACCGCCGTATCCGACCATCGCAACGAGCACCACGAAGAGCCCAAGCCCGATCTGGATCCCGCGGGTCAGGCCGGCCGGGTAGATCACCTGGATCAGGTAGTGCGAGATGAATCCACCACGGTATCCGGCCCGGCCGCCACTGCGGAGCAGATAGTTCTGCAGGGCGGTGAGCGGGCACGCAAACCCGACGAACTCCACCAGAGCGCCATACACCGTCGCTGGGAGCTGCACCCAGATGAGTCGCGGCCACCGCCAGGTCAGGAACGAGCCGACGACCACGAAGCCGATGAACAGCACGTGGACGACGAGTACAAGGTCAGCAGCAATCACGTACCACATCAGGTTCATCGCCAGGGACCGCTGGGTTAAGGATAGATCCGGCCCACCCAGCCCGCGCGACTGCTTGCTGCCTACAGGTTGCTGACGAACGTCGACAGTGACTTGCCGGCCGATTTGAGGCCGTTCAGTACGTGGGAGCCGAAAGCCGCGGCGCCGTCAGGATCGGTGAGCAGGTACCAGACGACAAAGACGATGAGCGCCCATATGACGATCTTTCTTACCACGAGGGGCCCTTCAGCGTTCGCGTGCAGGTACTGACCATTCTGCATCGCGCGCCGGTCAATTGGCCGTATTTCGGCGCGCGGCAGGCAGCGGTACATGCCCAGAGGCGTGGGTAATCTCCGACTATGACTGATCGCGCACCGTTCGGCCGGACTGGACATGAGAGCAGCCGTGTCATCTTTGGCGCGGCGGCGCTGGGGGCAATGCGGCAGGAGCGCGCCGACGAGGTCCTTGCGATCCTGCTGGAGTCTGGCGTCAACCACATCGACACGGCGGCGTCTTACGGCGACTCAGAGCTTCGGATCGCGCCCTGGCTGGCCGAGCACAGGGGGCGGTTCTTCCTCGCCACCAAGACGGGGGAGCGCTCGGGCGATGGCGCGCGTGCCAGCCTCGAACGCTCGCTGACCCGCCTCGGCGTCGACTCCGTCGATCTCATTCAGTTGCACAATCTCGTCGAGCCCGACGAGTGGGAGACGGCCCACGGCCCCGGTGGCGCGGTCGAGGCGCTGGCGCGTGCCAGGGACGAGGGGCTCGCCAGGTTCATCGGTGTGACCGGGCACGGGCTGCGGATTGCGGGCATGCACCTGCGGAGCCTCGAGCGGTTCGACTTCAGTTCGGTGCTCCTCCCGTACAACTACGCGCTGATGTCCATTGACCGGTACAGAGCTGACATGGAAGCACTGCTGGGCGTGTGCGAGCAGCGGGGCGTGGCGGTGCAGACGATCAAATCGGTCGCGCGCCGACGCTGGCAAGAGGTCCCGGCGCCGCGATTCAGCTGGTATGAGCCGCTGCCCGGTGGCGACGCGCTGGCCCGGGCGGTGCACTACGTGCTGGGCCGCCCTGGTCTCTTCCTCAATTCGTCAAGCGACGTCCGGCTGCTGCGGCCGACCCTCGAGGCAGCGGATGCCGGTGGCCCAGTTCCAGCCGACGAGGAGATGGCCACCGACGTCAGGCGGCACGACATCGAGCCGCTGTTCGACGGCACGGAACTGGAGCGGATCTAGACAGGCGAGGCAGAAATGACGCCCAAACTAACCATCGCAGAGCAGTGCATCGACCGGAAAGAACGAACCGACGTGCTCGATGGCCACCAAATCCACGTGGTCACCGGCCGCGTGCTGCTGCACGCCCTCGACAGTGACGAGCGTCCGTTGTGCGGCCACGATCGCGACCAGCTGACACCGATCGCCCGGCCATGGAGCGCCGAGTACTCGCCGCACCTGCCGAGGTGCCAAGCCTGCGTGACAGCTGGCAGCGGCGAACTGGATGCGGGAAAGCATGAACCAGGACGCGCCGACCCGGCTGCGTCTGCGACCGAAATAGACATCCGCACGGCGCACGACACCGAGTCAGAGACCACCGCGGCGGCCGCCCTGGCCGCGGTGCTGGCCAGCTACGACCTGCGGCGCTGGATGTTCACGGACGTTGTGACCGTGGACGAATCGATCCGCGGCGCGTTCAGCCATCCGCTGACGGTCAGTCCGGGCCGGCTGACCCACCGTCCCGCCATGGCGCTCACTACCTTCATCCACGAGCAACTCCACTGGACGGAAGAAGTGGCAGGGGTCAAGGGCGCGACCGCCGAGGCAAGCCAGCGATGGCCCGATCCGCCGCCGCCCCCGGCGGGCTGCCACAGCGCGCAGTCCACCTGGCTGCATATGAGCATCTGCGCGCTTGAGTACCAGAGTCTCAGTGAGATCATCGGCACGGCCGCTGCCACGGCAGAGCTGGCCCAGCATTTCGTCTACTCCTGGGTCTACGAGCAGATCCTCGCCGACCCGCCCTGGTTCGCTGACTACCTCAGCCGCCACGGTCTGACGGTCCCCGGCCAACCCCCGGTTCCGCGCCGCTACTTCGGCGACGCCTGGTGGACCCTGCTAGGCGTCGGCGAGCGCGGCACAACCGCCTAGGTCCCGTGCCGCAGTGCCAGCTACCGGCTGCCTATTCGCCTGTTTAGCGTCATATGCTTCAGCAAAGCTCTTTATGGACCCACCCCATGAGCCGCCGGGACTACTGCGCCCGATGACGCGAACGGAGGGCGCATGTCCCGGTTCCTGAGCGAGGGTCAGCGGCGCATACTGGCGGCTGCCTGCGCTCGGCTGGTGCCCGCCGACGACGATCCGGACGCTGCTGAGGCTGGCGCTGCCGACTACATCGACGGCCTACTCGGCGCGTTCCTCGTTGATCCGCCCCGCATCTGGGCCGGGGGTCCGTTTTCCGGGCGGTTCGGTGGCGGCCCGTCGTTTGCCAGCTTTCATCGGCTGACTGCCCAGGACGAGCTTGCCTGGCGCACTCGCATCGAAGGGTCGAGAGGCGTTTCCGAGCGCGAACGCCTCGGTCCCGTGGTCGGGCTGCAGGAGCAGTACGCCGAGGGCCTTGCGGCTCTCGGCGAGGATTTCCCCGCTCTTTCCGCAGGAGAACAGGATGAGCGGCTCAGGGCGGCGGGTTCGTTTCTGGATCTGCTCTACGAGCATGTCTGCGAGGGGCTCTATTCGGCACCCGAATATGGCGGCAACCGCGATTTGATCGGCTGGCGCTCCATTGGCTACCTCGGGGACGTGCAGCCTCGCGGCTACAGCGATGACGAAGTGAGCCACGAATGACGGCTCGGGATTTCGACACGATCATTGTCGGCTCCGGGCCGGGCGGCGCGACCGCAGCTGACGAACTCACCCGGGCTGGACGGTCGGTCGTCGTGTTCGAGCGCGGTCACAACTACCTCATTCAGCCGGCCCGCCCTTACGACCTCATGCAGGTGTTCTCCAACGACGAGCTCAAGTACACGATCCGGCACTTCCTCGGTCCCGACCCGTGGCTCGAGCCCCGGACGTTCCGCCGGAACGAGTCAGACGGCGACCGGATACTGACCGGCGAAGTCAACAACGTGCCCGCGACTGTCGGCGGCGGAAGCGTGCACGCCGACGCGAAGCTGGTCCGGCTCCGCGAAGACGACTTCCGGATGCTGACCGAACTCGGCCCGGCGGAGGGCGCCAACATCGCCGACTGGCCGCTCACCTATGACGACCTGGAGCCGTACTACGACACCGCCGAGCGGCTCATCGGCGTGGCGGGGCTGGCCGGAGCCAACCCGTTCGCGGCATGGCGATCGAGCCCGTATCCGATGCCGCCAGGGCCCCCGATGTATGCATCCCTGCTGACCTCGGCGGCCGCCGACCGCCTCGGGTATCACTCCTACCCGGCACCGACCGGCGTCAACTCGGTCCCCTACGACGGACGGCCGGCGTGCAACAACTGCGGCTTCTGCGCCGACTTCGGCTGCCCGATTCACGCCAAGGGGGGACCTGGCCCGGCGCTGCGCCGCGCCCTGCTGACCGGCCGGGCCGACCTGCGGGCTGACGCCTTCGTGTCCAGGATCCTGGTCCGGGACGGACGGGCGACCGGAGTGGAGTGGATCGACGCCGACGGCGGGACCCACGTGGAACTGGCCGATGAAGTCGTCGTGGCCGCTGGCGCCATGGAAACGCCGCGCCTGCTCTTGCTGTCCGGCTTCGCCAACCCAAACATCGGCCGCAACCTGATGTTCCACATGCAGACCTTTGTCTTCGGAGAAGTGCCGTTCCGGGTGCACGGTCACATTGGCCGATCGGTCACCCACGTTCACGACGACCACGTCATCGTGGACGAGCTCGCCCGGAATGCCGCCAGTGCCGCCGGGCTGCCCTGGCTCAAGGGCGGTGTCGTCGAACACTGCACGCCGGCCAGCGTGATCGCCGAGGCGAAGCTGTACCCGTGGGGTGCCGAGCACCGGAGCCATATGCGGCGGTCGCCGATGCGAGACCATTTCCTCGGTTTCGTGATGCAGGGCGAGGATCTGCCGCAGACAAGGAACCGGGTCGATCTCGATCCGTCCATCCGCGACTTCCGCGGCCTTCCCGTGGCCAGGACGACCTACGAGCCCCACCCCCACGAGATCGCCGCGTCGCAGTACCACGGCGAGCGGCTGGCGGCGATCCTCACCGAGGCAGGCGCGAAGTACACCATCGTCGCCACCTCGCCCACCACCACGGGCGAACTCCAGTCCGCCCACGCCGACATCTCGGTGGTACCCGTATCCCGGCACGTGGCGGGGACGGCCCGGATGGGCAGGAACCCGAGCACGAGCGTCTGCGACGAGTGGGGTCGGCTCTGGGAAGCACCCAACGTCCTGGTCGCCGACTCCGCGGTGTTTCCGACGATCTCCGGGTACGGACCTACCCTGACGATCGTCGCGCTCGCCCTCCGCAACGTGCGTGCCTTCGCCGGCCTGGATCCGCTGCGGGCGGCGCGAGAACTGACCGGCGCACCGGCTGTGCCACCTGCCGGCGGCGCGGCAAACTAGCACGGACGGGCCCGAGGCTGGCCGCCATCGACGCTGAGAGGGGACCGGATGCTGGTCGACGCCGCAACTCACCTAGCTGGCGACCCGGTCGCGGCAGAGACAGCCGCGGTGGCTGCCGAGGCCGACGGCTATGACGGCTTCAGCGCCTCGGAGACGAGGCACGACCCCTTTGTGTCGCTGGCGCTGGCCGCGCGCGCGACCCGCGCGATCACGCTGCGGTCGGAGATCGCCGTCGCCTTCGCCCGCAACCCGATGAGTCTCGCGATGCTCGGCAACGACCTCCAGCTCATCTCCGGCGGACGATTCCAGCTCGGGCTCGGCTCCCAGGTGCGGCCGCACATCGAGCGCCGGTTCAGCATGCCGTGGAGCCACCCGGCGCCGCGCATGGAAGAGTTCATCGCCGCGATCAGAGCCATCTGGCAGAGCTGGGCGACCGGCGGGAAGCTGGCCTACCGCGGTCGCTTCTACCAGCACACGCTCATGACTGACTTCTTCAATCCGGGACCGAACCCGCACGGCAATCCGGCGGTCATGCTGGCGGCCGTGGGCGAGGGCATGACGGCAGTCGCCGGCCGGGTTGCCGACGGCATGCTCTGCCATGGCTTCACGACTGAGGCCTACCTGCGTGAGCGCACCATCCCGGCGCTGCGCGCCGCTCGCGGCAATCTTGACGGCTTCACGCTGTGCCAGCCGGTGTTCGCCGTGCTGGGATCGGACCCGGAGGCGCGCGCGGCAGCCGAGGCGGGCGTTCGCCGCCAGATCGCGTTCTACGGATCGACGCCGGCATACCGCCCGGTGCTCGAGTTGCACGGCTGGGGTGAGCTCGGTCAGCAACTCAACCTGCTGTCGCGGCGCCAGGAGTGGGCCCAGATGGGCGATCTGATCGGCGATGACGTCCTGGCCGCGTTCGCCGTGACCGGTACCCCGGCCGAGGTCGCCGCCGCGATCCGGCAGCGGCTCGGCGACGTCGTCACGAGGGTCTCGCTCTACACCCCGTACGCCGCTGACGCCACCGAACTCGCCGCGACGGCTGAGGCGCTGCGGGGCGATTCGTGACGGCGCAGCTACCCAGGTCGGCGCCATCCGAGCTGGGCGTGGACGCCGCGCGGATAGTCGGCTTCCTGGCTGCGGTCGACACCGCCGGGATGGACCTGCACTCGCTCATGATCCTCAGGCACGGGGCAGTAGTGGCGGAAGGCTGGTGGGCCCCCTATCGCAGTGGCGACATCCAGCTGCTCTACTCGCTCTCGAAGACGTTCCTGGCCATGGCGGTCGGGATAGCGATCGGGGAGGGGCGCTTCGCTGCGGAGGATCTGGTCGCTGACGTGCTCCCTGCCCTTGCACCGCAGCCGCTGCCCGAGCACCTGCGGCAGCTTCGGGTTCGCCATCTGCTGTCGATGGCGAGCGGGCACCGGCAGGAGACGCTGCCGCGGATCGTGACCATGGGGCCGGACCCGGTCCGCAATTTCCTGGCGCTGCCGCCAGACGAGCCGCCCGGCAGCGTGTTCGCCTACAACCAGGGCAACTCTCTTACCTTGTCGCAGATCATCACGTCGACGACCGGTCAGCGGGTGGTCGACTACCTGCGCCCCAGGTTGCTTGATCCGCTGGGCATCGACCGAGCGGAGTGGCTGTCGACGCCAACCGGGATCGACCAGGGTTTCTCCGGTCTGCACGTGACGACGGAATCGGTTGCCAAGCTCGGCCAGCTGGTGCTTCAGGACGGCCGCTGGGACGACGCTCAGCTGGTGCCGGCCGAGTTCGTGGCCGAGTGCCGCAGGCCGCAGATCGGCAACTCCCGCCAGCAGGCGAACGAGGACTGGCGGCAGGGCTACGGCTACCAGATGTGGATGTGCCGGCACGGAGCCCAGCGGGCCGACGGAGCCTTCGGGCAGCTCGCGGTCGTGCTGCCGGACGCCGACGCCGTCATCGTGTGCACGGCCCAGGTGATCGACATGCAGGCCGAGCTCGATCTCGTCTGGGCGCACCTGCTGCCGGCGTTCCGCGACGCACGACCTGCCGCGGCAGCCGAGCAGCAGCTCGCCGACAGGCTACAGCGGCTGTCGACCCCGGCCGTCACGGCCGCCGCGCACGGGCCCGATCAGCCGGTGGAGCTGTCGCCCACGAGCGCTGACGGGCCGTTCACCGACCGGATAGAACGCGTTCGCATCGAGCCGCTGCCGGGCGGTAACCGCCTGGTCCTGACGGTGCGCGGCGACGAGCACGCTTTCGACGTGCCGGACGGGCAGTGGTGTGACGGCGCGCTGCCCGGACTGCACTCGCCGTTTCCTGCGGTGTCGGTCTCCGCCGGCTGGGTGGCCGACGGCGAGTTCCACGCTGACATCGTCTCGCGCCAGACGCCGCACCGGCTTCAGATCCGGGCCAGCGTCGGTGACCAGCCGACGCTGACGGTCCGGTGGCTGGCGCCGCCACTCGCGCTACCCTGATCTCGCGCCGGGAGTGACGCCGACCGGCCGCTAGCCGCCAGTGGCGCCGACGGGCGGATGCGGCTATCGTGCCGACGCGCGAACCGGCTGGCCCGGCAGCGCCGTGGTCACGATCGCGCCGTCGCGTACCAGCAGCTCGCCGTTCACCAGCACATGCCTGATGCCGGCCGATGGCCGGGTGCTGTCGGCGTAGGTCGCCCGGTCACGCACGCTCGCCGGGTCGAACACCACGATGTCGGCGTCGGCGCCTGCCCGCACGCGGCCCTTGCGCCGCATCGCGGGCACGCGGTCCTCCAGAAGCTGGGCGGGCCGCAGGCTGCACCGCCGCAGCGTCTCGGTCAGCCCGAGCGGCCCGTCGCCGGTGCCCAGCAGCCGCAGCGCCCGCGAGAACGTTCCCGCCGTGCGCGGGTGGGTGAAAGCGGTGCCGGGTAGCGGCCAGGCCATCTGGTCCGGAACGACGCCGGACCACGTCAGCGGCATTGCATCGCTGGCCACGACGGCGTCAGGGAAGACCAGTGACCGGAGCATCACGTCCCGGTCGGCCGGGCTGTCCTCGTCGAGATGCCTGATGATGACCAGGCCGCCGGGATCGTCGGCGCGTAGCTGTCGCAGCCGTTCCTCGGTTGCGACCTGCTCGCCCGTCGGCGCGTACGTGAGGTCGGCCGGCGTGAGGCCGCGCTCGGGCAGCCGCTCAGGCGCGAGGAAAGCCGCCCCGATGCCCGTCATCCCCGAGCCGTACGGGTAGGCCTCGGTCGTCACCCGCGAACCCGCCGCCTGCGCCCGGCCGACGACGTCGAGCACCCGGTCGACATGCCGAAGCGATGTGCTGTTCAGGTGGCAGTAGTGCATGTGCGCGCCGGTTTCTGCGGCCGCCCGGACGATCTCCTCGGCGCCGTCGATGAGGGTCGCTGGCACGATCTCGATCAGATCCCTGGCGTGCGTGAACGTGGGCACTCCGGCGCCTGAGGCCAGCCGCGCCACGCGGAGATACTCGGCCGGGTCGACGCCCGGCGCGTACCCGACCAGCATCCCGATGCCGAGCGCCCCGTCGGCGAGGTCTGCTGACAGCCGGTCGAGCAGCTGGCTGATCTGGACCGGCGTGGCCGGGCCCTGCCAGGCCGGGGTGGCGATGTTCGCCATGAAGGTGCCGAGGCCGGCGTCCAGATCGACACCGCCAACCGTCGCCATCCTGGCCAGTGCCCAGGACGCGGCGAACCCGTAGTTGATCGGCCGGCCTTCGGCGGCTGCCCGCCGGTAGGCGGGTTCGACCGGCGTCACGCCACCCTCAAGCTCGAAGGCCGTGGTGACGCCGTCGAGTGCCCGCAGCCGCATGCCCGCGACGTCGGTCACGTGACTGTGCACATCGACGAACCCGGCCGTGACGATGTGACCTGTCACGTCCAGGTCGACCGGCGCCGTAACTGGCCCGTTCCCTATCTGGGCGATCCGCCCGCGCGAAACCGCCACGTCTGAGACGGCGTCAAGGCCGGACTCGGGGTCGATCACGCGGCCGCCGCGCAGCACGAGGTCGAAACTGGTCACAGCGCTCCTGGAAGTTCAGGGCCGGAGTGGCAGCATAACTGGTGACCCGGGGGGCTTCGAGTCGCTGGGAGCAGCAGATGGCACTGAACACGTTCCAACGAACTCGGCTCGCCAGGGTTCTCAACTACCAGGACGCACGGCGCCTCGCGAAGCGAACGCTGCCCCGCGCTGTCTTCGACTACGTCGACGGCGGCAGTGAGGATGAGGTGACGATGCGCCGCAACACGCAGGGCTTCCGCGACCTGCGCTTCCGTCCCCGGATGGGCATCTGGGTCGAGGAGCCGGAGCTGTCGACGACGCTGTTCGGGCAGCGGCTTTCCGTCCCGGTGCTCACCGCGCCCTGCGGCGGCCTGCGGCTGATCCATCCCGCGGCTGACATCGCCGTGGCGTGCGCGGCCGCGTCTTTGGGCACGATCAGCGTCGCCAGCTCGGCGTCGGGCTTCTCGCTCGAGGCGATCGCCGCGAGTTCCCCGGACCGCCACTGGTTCCAGCTGTATCGGTACCTGGGCCGCGCCGGGATGGAGAGTCTCGTGAACCGCGCGAAAGCGGCCGGCTACCAGGCCATCGTCGTCACCGTCGACACTCAGGTGGGATCCAAGCGGGAGCGGAACTTCCGCAACGGCTTCAGCTTCTCGATGCGCGTCAACGCCGCAAATGCCCTCAAGCTCAGTCCGCAGCTCGCGCCGCGGCCGTTCTGGCTCGCCCGCTACGTCCGGGACGGGATGCCGTTTCAGCTGGCGAACACCGCGGCGATGACGCGCGACGGCGCGCCGCTGGCGCTGCCGGAGATGGGCCGCAGGGAGTCGAACTCGCCGACGTGGGCGGACATCGCCTGGGTGCGGCAGAACTTCGACGGCCCGGTGCTCGTCAAGGGCGTGCTCACCGCCGAGGACAGTCGCAGGGCGCGCGATCTCGGCTGCGATGGCGTGGTGGTTTCCAACCACGGCGGCCGGCAGCTCGACGGGGCACCCGCGACCATTGAGGTCCTGCCCGAGATCGTCGCGGCCGTGGGGGACACGGTGGCGGTCCTCCTCGACAGCGGCGTGCGTCGCGGCGGCGACGTGCTCAAGGCGCTGGCCCTCGGCGCGAAGGCCGTGCTGGTCGGGCGGCCGTACGTGTGGGGTCTGGCACTCGGCGGTCAGGACGGCGTCTCGTACATGCTGGAGATGCTGCGCGCCGAGATGACGCGCTCGATGCAGCTCATGGGCTGCTCATCCGTTCACGACCTGGACCCCACCTGGCTGCTGCGGGCGGCCAGTTCAGGACCTCAGGCTGGCTAGGCCGGCGTGCCAGGAGCGGAGCCCCCTGGGAGCTCAGACCACGTGCTGGAGCTCCTCGGGCTCGAACGTCTCGACCGCGCTGGCGTTGACCTCGGCGATGTTCATCGTGCGGGCCACGGCCAGCGCCTCGAGCCGGCGCCTGATCAGTCCCTGCTCGTACTCGTCATCGAAGCCGAGGGCCGCCCTGCGGTCTCGCAGCTCCGGCTCCGCGGCTCCGTAACCGCCGCCGAAGCCCGCGGTGAGTCTCGCCCACCGCTGCTCGACCCACTCCCATAGCTCGGGGTTCGCCGCGATGATCTGCCGGCCGAGATAGGTGCCGTAGGCGATGTGACGCCGCTCGTCGCGCTGCGTGAGCTTGATGCCGGCCTGCAGACCGGGGAGCTTGCCGAGCCTGCGGAACGTCAGTTCCCAGCGGCGGTACCCCGCGATCGCCGCGACGCCCTCGACGAGCTGGTTGTAGATGAGGGTCGCGTCCAGGATGGCCCTGGGTGACCTGTCGGTGTCCAGTCTGCGCATCACCCGGGTGAGGGCCCCGTCGAACAGGCCTGGGCGGTCGCCCTGCCCGAGCGCGGCCTGCCGGGCCCGGACGATGTCGTCGAGCGACGACGGGTCGAGGCCGACGGCATCGAACCACCGCCGGAACATGTCGGTGTGCTTGGCTTCTTCCATCGCGAACATCGACAGGTACATCGTGTCCTCGAGGCGTCCGAGGTCGGACATGCAGCGCAACAGCGGGACGATGTCCAGCGTCACGGCTTCCTCGCCGACCATGAATCCGCGGGCGGACAGGGCAACGAGCAGCCGCTCGTCGTCTGGCATCGCCTGCCAGTCGGTGGCGTCCTGCGTGAAGTCGAGGTCGGCCGGGTCCCAGAAGAGCTTCTTGGACTTCTCCCACAGCTTCCACGGCACCGAGTCGTAGTCGAGACCACGCGTTGACCGGTAGCGGCTGATCTGCGTCTCCTGGATCTGGCCGGCTGCGACAGGCTCGGTCATCTCTCCTCCGGGCTCTGCTGTTATCGATTGGGCTTCTCAGTAACTATGACTGAAAATCCCAATCGTTGAGGTGAGCGGGCGCTAGCGCGCGGCAGCTCAGGTGGTGCGGGCGAGCCGGACCACCGGGATAGTCCGGTCGGTTTTCTGCTGGTAGCCCGCGTACCGCGGCTGGCTCTTGGTGATCTGCTGCCACGCTTGCGCGCGTGCGTCGCCGTCGAGTTGCGTCGGAGTCACCCGCATCTGCTCGCCGCCGAACTCGACCCAGACCTGGTCGGGATGCGCGGCGAGGTTGTGGTACCAGGCCGGGTTCCGAGCCGATCCGCCGGCCGACGCGACCACCAGCCAGGCGTTCTCGCCGTCCGGGAACCGGGCCACGGTGGACTGCCGTTTCTGCCCGGTTTTGGCCCCGATCGTGGTCAGGTACAGCAGGTCCATGCCTTGGAACTTGTCGCCGGACCGCTTGTGCCAGCTCGTCATGACCCGCATCAGGGTGCGCGTCATGGCATTGGAGCCCGCGCCGCGGGCGCCGCGAGTACCGGCAGGAGTTTTCTGGAAGCTCATCACGTCCGTCCCTCTGGTTGCCAGCTGAAACCGATGCTAGTGATTTGCCTCCTACCCACCCGGTCGTCGGCCCATCTGCCGGGTAGCCATCGCCAGGGACGGGCTGGAGCGCGCACCGGTCGCGTGGTTAGCTTGCGGACACGAACCCCGGCCCGGCCATCCAGACCTCGCGGAGACGACAATGCAGCGCAGCACTGACCGTATCCTTGCCACGCACACGGGCAAGCTCTTCATGCCAGACGCGGGCAACGCGGCAATGGGTCCGCCGGCCACCCCGCCGGAGCGGGTCGAGTACGAGGTCAATGAGCTGGTCAAGAAGCAGGTCCAGATCGGGATGGATGTCATCTCGAACGGTGAGCCTGCCGGCATCGGCCCCGGCACCGTGTTTGAGCTGGTTGAGGGCTTCGAGACGATCGCGCCTGAGATCCCGGCCGATGAGCCGCCAGTGAGTCTCGAGCGTGTCCGCTGGCTCGGCCGTGACTTCTTCAAGTACGACGACTTTTACGCGGACATGTTCGCCACCATGATGGGTGACAACACGGACAACCCCGTGATGTCGATGCGGACCGTGGTCAGCGGACCGCTCCGGCTGAAGTCGCTCGAGCCGTTCGAGCGCGACATCCAGTTGTTCAAGAAGGCTCTCGCGGTGCACGCGCCGGACTCCGAAGCGTTCTACTGCGTCATCGCGCCGGAGTGGCTCGAGGAGTTCGTCTGGAACGAGTACTACAAGACCGACGACGACTTCGTGGTCGCGTTGACCGAGGTCATGGCGCCGATCTTCAAGACGGTCACGGACAACGGCCTGATCCTCCAGATCGACGACCCAGCCATCAGCCACGACTGGGAAGAGGCGCGCCGCCCGCCGATGTCGGACGCTGAGTACGAGCGCTTCATCAGGCTGCGCCTCGACGCGCTGAACGCGGCGCTCGATGGCATTCCAGCGGAGATGATCCGCTTCCACGTGTGCTGGGGCAGCTGGCCCGGCATGCACACGGGCGAGGTGCCGCTTCGGCAGTTCGCCGAGATGATGCTGACGGTGAAGGCCCAGGCGTTCTCGATCGAGTCGGCGAAGTCCACCCACCGGCTTGAGTGGCGGATCTGGCGCGACGAGCTCGCGTGGCCCGAGGACAAGATCATCATTCCCGGCGTGGTCGATCACACCACACCGGTGGTCGAGCCGCCCGAGGTGGTCGCGGACACGCTCGTCAACTTCGCGAGCGTCTGCGGCCGCGAGAACGTGATCGCGGGCACGGACTGCGGTATGCGCTGGCATGCCCAGGCAGCGTGGACGAAGTACGAGAACATCGTCAAGGGCGCCGAGCTCGCGAGCAGGCAGCTCTGGAAGTAGCCGCGGTGCGGCGCAGCGGTCGCCGCCCATCTGGCGCAGCTACCGGTGCACAGGTGACGGCGCGGTGCGCGTCGGGTTGGATATGGCCATGCGCGTGCGCCTCGCCTATGGCGAATCCGGTCTGGACATCGAGGTGCCCCAGCACGCGGAGGTGGTGTATCCGCGGCCGGCCTCGGCGGTGCCGGATCCTGCCGCGGCGCTGACGGCGGCGTTGCGCGCGCCGGTGAGCGGGCCGCCGCTGGCGGCGCGGGTCCGGCGTGGACAGACCGTGGCGATTTCAGTCTGTGACGGCACCCGGGCGCAGCCGAGCAGGGCGATGCTGCCGGCCGTGCTGGCCGAGCTGGACGGCGTGGTCGACTTCGAGGACATCGTCGTGCTCGTGGCCACCGGGACGCACCGGGCGAACACCGAAGCAGAGCTTCGGGCCATGCTCGGCGACGTCGTGGTCGACTCGGTCCGGGTCGTCAACCACGACGCCAGGGACTCGTCCCGGCTCAGCTGGATGGGCACGTTCGGCGCTGACGTCCCGGTGTGGCTGAACTCGGAGTGGGCCGCGGCGGACGTGAAGATCACGACGGGGTTCGTGGAGCCGCACTTCTTCGCCGGGTTTTCCGGCGGGCCGAAGATGGTGGCGCCGGGCCTCGCGGGCCTGGATACCGTGCTGGTCCTGCACGACGCGGCGAGGATCGGCCACCCGTCCGCTACCTGGGGCATCACCGAGGGCAACCCGGTGCACGACGATGTCCGCGCGATCGCGACCGCTACGGGTGTCACGTTTGCCTTCGACGTCGTGCTCAACTCCGACAAGCAGATCGTGGCCGCGTTCGGCGGTGACATCCTGCCGATGCACGCGCACGCGACCCGGCTGGCGAGGCGGCTCGCGATGCGGGAGCTGGCGGCGCCGTGCGACATCGTGGTCACGACGGGCTCGGGTTTCCCCCTCGATCAGAACCTGTATCAGTCGGTCAAGGGCATGTCGGCTGCCAGCCGTGTGGTGCGCGACGGCGGAATGATCATCTGCGCGGCTGAGTGCCGCGACGGCTATCCCGACCACGGTTCCTACCGCGATGTGCTGCGCTCCGCGGCGTCTCCGCGTGCGCTGCTGGCGGAGATCACCGGGCGCGCCGTCACCGTTCCCGACCAGTGGCAGGTGCAGATCCAGGCGCAGATTCAGGTACGCAGCACGGTGGTGATGCATACGTCGTATCTGTCGGACGCTGACCTGGCCGATGCACACCTGCAGCAGACCGCTGACATCAGCGAGACCATCGCGGCGCAACTGAGCCGGCTGGGGCCCGCCGCACGAGTCTGCGTGCTGCCGGAGGGTCCGCAGACGATCCCGTACCTGGCGAGGGGCGGCTAACGCGGGGCGGCTAGCGGGGGCGGCTAGCGCGAGGCGGCTAGCGCGAGGCGGCTAACGCGGGGCGGATGAGGAGCGCGGATCAGCGGAATCGCAGCTCTGCGGGCAGGGCCGAGTTCAGCGCTCCCGACGCGAAGACCGCGACGTCCACCGGGGAATCGGTAAAGCCCGCGGCGGCGACGGCGCGGCTGACCGCATCGCGGACCACGGGCGAGCGGGCGATAACGACGACCACGTCGGCGTCGACCTCGACGCGCACCTGGCTGCCGAGATCGCGCACCCGCAGGTCGCGGCTGGTGATCCCAGCCTGGGCGAGTAGTCGGCGCACCGCCTGCTCGGCGGCATCGATCCGCGCCAGCCGGGCCGGGGTGATGGGTATCCCGTAGGCAACCCGGCTGGACAGGCACGGGCTGGCGGGCTGATCTGAGGTGGGCAGCCGCCAGTGGCGGCTCAGTTCGCGCACGGCCTGCTTTCCCATCCCGGTGTCGGCGAGCGGGGTGCCCGCGCCGCGCTCGGCGGCTGCCCTGATCCCTGGCCGCCAGCCCGCCGCGACGTCGTCGGCGTTGGTTCCGGTGACGAGCAGGTTGCCGGCGCCGAGATGGCCGCGTGCCGCGACCGTGTCGATCAGCGTGGCCTTGCAGAAGTAACACCGGTCCGGTCCGTTCGCGGCGTAGCCCGGATTGTCGATTTCCCGCGTCTGGATTTCAGAGTGGCGGACGCCGACCATGTCCGCGACCCTGCGCGCGACGTCCAGCATTCCGCTGGGCAGGGCATCGGAAACTGCGGTCACCGCGTGCACCCGCGACGGCCCCAGCGACCTCGCCGCCGCCGCCACGACGAGCGCGGAGTCGACGCCGCCCGAGAACGCGACCGTGACCTCGCGAGTACGGCTGAACCAGTCCAGCAGGGCAGCGGCATCGCCAGCATGTGCGCGCACGCAGCGCCGAACCTGCATGAGGCATCATGACACGATGAGGTCATGAACAGCCTGCCGCCCCGTGACCTCGGGTTTGCCCGGCTGGACACCGACCGGCTAGCCCGCACCGGCGACCCGGAAGTCGTGCTCGCCGCGCACAAGACACCAGAGCAGACGATCGCCTCGCTGCGCGCCCTGGCAGCGGCCCACCCCGGCCGGGCGGTGCTGGCCACGCGCTGCGACGAACCGACCCGGGCGACGTGCCGGCGCGAGTTCGAGGCCGCCAGGGTCGACGACGAGGGCCGGACGGTCGTGCTCGGCCCGGTGCCCGTCCCGAGCGGCACGGTGGCGGTTGTTACCGCCGGTACCTCGGATCTGCCGGTGGCACGCGAGGCGATGGCAACGGCGGAGGTGTTCGGCACCACAGCGACGCTGATCCCTGACGTCGGAGTGGCCGGCCTGCACCGACTGCTGGCCGAGGTGGACAGGCTCGCCGCCGCCGATGCCATCGTCGCCATCGCCGGCACCGACGGGGCACTGCCCGGAGTGCTGGCCGGCCTAGTCGGCACGCCGGTGATCGCGGTACCGACGAGCGTGGGCTACGGCGCCTCGCTCGGCGGCCTGGCCGCGCTGCTGACCATGCTGAACGCCTGCGCCCCCGGGTTGACCGTCGTCAACATCGACAACGGCTTCGGCGCCGCGGTGGCAGCGGCCCGGATCGCCCGCCGGGTCGGCAGGGCCAGGTGAGCACCGCTGGGCAGCCGGGCCCAATGAGCACCGCTGGGCAGCCGGGCCAGGTGAGCACGGCGGCCTGGATCGACGCCAGCGCCGGCGCCGCGGGTGACATGCTGCTGGCCGCGCTCGTCGACGCCGGCGCCGACCAGGCAGCGGTCACCTCTGCCGTTGGCCGGCTCTCGGCCGCGACTGGCGAACAGCTCACCGTGCACGTGACGAGCGTCCGCCGACACGGCTTGCGCGCCGCGCGGGCAGCGATCCAGGCCGGACCGAGCCAGGTCCACCGCGGCCTGGCTGAGGTGCTCGATCTGATCAGCGCGGCGAGCCTGCCCGGCGCCGCCGCTGAGTTCTCGGTCCGGGTGTTCAGCCTGCTGGCCGCCGCCGAGGCACAGGTGCACGGCGTCCCGGCCGAGCGCGTCACCTTCCACGAAGTCGGGGCGCTCGACTCGCTCGCTGACGTCATCGGCAGCGCCGTGGCTCTCGACTCCCTGGGGCTGCTCGCGGCGGATGCAGCGGTCACGGTCAGCAGTGTCGGGCTGGGTGGCGGATCGGTCGTCGCAGCCCACGGGCCGCTGCCCGTGCCGGTGCCCGCGGTTGTCCGGCTGCTGTCCGACGCCGGGGCGCCCGTGAGCGCTGGCCCTGGACCGGGCGAGGCCGAGTTGTGCACGCCGACCGG
Source organism: Streptosporangiaceae bacterium (assembly GCA_030037785.1). Classification (GTDB taxonomy): domain Bacteria; phylum Actinomycetota; class Actinomycetes; order Streptosporangiales; family Streptosporangiaceae; genus JAJYUU01. The sequence continues at coordinate 2,351 of JASHQA010000158.1, read as the reverse complement.
CGCTGCGCTGCTGGCCGCGCTGGCAGCGGAGTGGGGACCACTGCCGCCCATGATCGTGCGATCTGCCGGGAGCGGCGCGGGCAGCCGCGACCCAGCCAGCCACGCCAACATCGTCCGGGTGCTCGTCGGCGTGCCAGTCGGCGGGGCGCCGGCCTTGGCGTCCTCGGCGCTGCGGCTGGTGGAGTCGACCGTCGACGACCTGGATCCGCGGCTCTGGCCGGACGCGCTCGATGCGCTGCAGACCGCGGGCGCCATCGACTGCTGGCTTACCCCCGTGCTGATGCGCACCGGCAGGCCAGGGCACGTGGTGACGGCCCTCACGCAGGCAGACACGCTGGACTCGGTCGTGCACACGCTGCTCCGGGTGACCACCACGCTCGGCGTACGGGTCACCGGGGTCAACCGGCTCGCGCTGCCGCGTGACCAGGTCGAGGTCCAGGTCGGTGGCCAGCCCGTGCACGTCAAGCGCGGCTGGCTCGACGGTGCTCCGGTGACCGTGCAACCCGAGTTCGCTGACGTCCGCGCCGCCGCCAGCAGGCTCGGCATCCCGATCGCCGACGTGCTCGACGCCGCCAGGCAGGCGGCCAGGGAGCTACCGGGAGACCTGCGGAGCTTATCGATTGGGCTTCTCAGTAACTATGACTGAGAATCCCAATCGATAAGTGCACGCGGTCGCGCTGCATGCCGTCTTCGGCCGGGGCGCTGATCCACACCGACACCGCTGCGGGCTCGAGGGCACGGCAGACAGCCTCGGTCAGCTCGTCTCGCACCGTGTGCAGGTCCACGGCGTCCGTCAGCCGGGCAGCGAACGCCGCGACGATCCGGTCAGCGTCGTAACGGGCTCGGTTGAAGCGCCGATCCACCACCCGCTGGACCCGTCGGCGCAGTGGATTGAACAGCGCGGCCGCAGCCAGCGTGGAGGCCGCCACTGCCACCGGTGACGACAACGGCAGGACCCTGGTCGCCAGCAGCAAGCCCGCGGTGGCCGCGATGCCGGCCTCCAGTTCGGTGAGCCCGTGACTTGCGCTCAGCGAGAGCGCGAGGGGCAGCGCGATGGCGCCGGCTACGGCGCCGAACAGCAGCCACTTCAGTTGCTGGCGGCGCTCACCCGACGAACGGCGGTAGCTGACCGCCTGGGCGGCCAGCGCTGCCAGCCAGCAGGCCGCCAGCAGCGGGAAGAACACATCTTGCACCACGCCGACCGAGCACGGCGCGAAGCAACCTCCGTTGTCACCGGCGCCCGGCCGGCTGCGATTCCCCCACGGCGCTGACGCTACGCCCGGATCGTTCCGGAAACGTTACGGCTCGGCACCGAAGGCAAACGCCCGGCCGCCCGCCCCTGCCCGGCGTGCTGCCCGGGAACCGCCGTCGACGGTCCGCAGCCGCGGCTTGCGTCATCATGAGGGAGGGGAACGGGCCGGCAGGCGGGTCAGCCTCGAGCTGGCTACGCGGTCGGAGAGGGGCGTTCTCAGTGAGCTCGAGCGGACGCCGCGGCGCCGCGCGCTGAGGAGGGTCGATGGCCACCCAGGACGACGTCCGCCGCATCGCGCTGTCGCTGCCGGAGACGAGCGAGGCCGCGGACAGCTTCGGCTTCGGAGTGCTCAGCAAGGGAAAGATGCGGGGGTTCGCCTGGGCCTGGAACGAGCGGATCGAACCGAAGAAGCCGAGGGTGCCCAACCCTGAGGTGCTCGCGGTACGCGTCGCCAACCTGGCAGAGAAGGAGGAACTGCTCGCCGCCGATCCGGCGAAGTTCTTTACCGAGCCGCACTACAACGGCTTCCCGGCGGTGCTCGTCCGGCTCCCCGCCATCGAGGCAGCCGAACTCGCGGAGCTGATCACCGACGCCTGGCGGTGCCAGGCGCCCCGCGCCCTCGCAGCCGAGTTCGGCCGTCCGCCGGGATAGGGCGGGCGCGGCGATCAGCGAGCGCCGGTGTCCTGGCTCAGCGGGGACTGCGGCCCATGAGGTAGTACTCCGGGTTGGGCTGCAGCGCCATGAGGTGAGCGAGCCGGTTCGAGGCAGCGAACAGCGCGGTGATCGCGCCGACGTCCCAGATCTCGTCGTCGGTCAGCCCGGCGGACCTGGCGGCACCGAGATCCGTCTCGCCAAACTGCTCGGGCGTGCGGCACAACGCGAGCGCAAGGTCCACGATCGCCCGCCCACGCTGGTCGAGCGTGGCCTGCCACGGATTGCTGGCCACCTGGTCGGCCACGTACGGATCCCTGGCGCGGATCCGCAGGATAGCGCCGTGGGCCACGATGCAGTAGGTGCAGTTGTTCGCCGCCGAGGTCGCGACCACCACGAGCTCGCGCTCGGCCTTGGTCAGGCCTTCGGACCGGTCCATGAGCGCGTC
>JASHQA010000157.1 GCA_030037785.1 Streptosporangiaceae bacterium | reverse complement strand
GGCGTGCACACCACGGTGAGCGCGTGCGCGTCTGGGGCCGAGGCGATCGGGTACGGGCTGCAGATGATCCGGTCCGGCCGGGCCGACGTGGTGCTGGCCGGCGGGACGGAAGCCGCGATCATCCCGCTCAACATTGCCGCGTTCGCAGCAATGCGGGCGCTGTCGACCCGCAACGGCGAGCCGCAGCGCGCGTCCAGGCCGTTCGACAAGGGCCGGGACGGGTTCGTGCTCGGCGAGGGCGCGGGCATGGTGGTGCTGGAGTCCGCGCAGCACGCGACCGCCCGCGGGGCTGCTGTGCACGCCGTCGCGGCGGGCGTGGGCTACTCCTCAGACGCTCATCACATCGCCCAGCCCGAGCCTGACGGGATCGGCCTCAGGCTGGTCATCGGCCGGGTGCTCGCCGACGCCGAACTCGATCCGAGCCAGGTCGTGCACGTCAACGCGCACGCCACTTCCACCCCGGCCGGAGACGTCGTCGAGGCGCAGGCGATCGCCGCGGCGCTCGGCGAAGCCGCGCCGGGGGTCGTGGTGTCGGCTACCAAGTCGATGACCGGTCACCTGCTCGGCGGTGCCGGAGCGGTCGAGTCGGTCGCGGCGATCCTGGCCCTCCGCGATCGCATCGCCCCGCCGACGCTGAACCTCGAGGACCCGGACGACGACGCCGGTCTCACGATCGCGACGTCGGCACACGAGCTCAAGCCGCGTGGTGACCGGCCGATGGCCGTGCTCAACAATTCCTTCGGCTTCGGCGGCGCGAACGTGGCGCTCGCCTTCACCGAAGCGTGAGTCACTGCCAGCAGGTCCCGTGCCGCCGAAGGAGTCTGACGTGACGATGCTGCAAAGCCCGCCGACTGTCCGCTCCACTGGTTCGGAGGGGAACGGGCTGTCGCGGCTCGCCGGGCCGGGCCGCGACCCGCTGTCCCGGCTCGAGGCGCTCTTCGACGCTGGCTCGCTGGAACTGCTGCAGCCCGCTGACCACAGTGGCACGCTCGCCGGGACCGGCAGCATCGGCGGCGTGCACGCGGTCGCGTTCGCCAGCGACCCGCGCGTCCAGGGCGGCGCCATGGGCGCTGCGGGCTGCCAGCTCATCGTCGCCGCCTACGAGCACGCGGTGCAGGCCGGCGCGCCGATCATCGGCCTGTGGCACTCGGGCGGCGCCCGGATCCTCGAAGGTGTCGAGAGCCTGCACGGGGTCGGCACCGTGTTCGCGGCGATGACCAGGGCGTCCGGCAAGGTGCCGCAGATCTCGGTGGTGCTCGGCGCGGCGGCCGGCGGAGCCGCCTACGGCCCGGCGCTCACCGATCTGGTCATCCTGTCCGAGCAGGGCCGGATCTTCGTCACCGGGCCGGACGTGGTCCGCAGCGTCACCGGCGAGGACGTGGACTCCGAGCGGCTGGGCGGGCCGGAACCGCACAGCCGCCGGTCCGGCGTGGTGCACGTGGTGACCGCGACCGACGCGGCTGCCATCGCGACGGCCAGGGACCTGGCGCTGCTGCTTGGCCGTCAGGTCACCGGTGCCGAGGTGGCGCTGCCCGACACCGACCTCGCCGCGCTACTGCCCGACTCGCCCCGCCGCGCCTACGACGTGCACCCGCTGATCGGGGGCCTGCTGGACGAGCCGGGCGTGGAGCTGCATCCCCGCTGGGCACCGAACATCGTCACCACCCTCGGGCGGCTGGGCGGCCGAACCGTCGGGGTGATCGCGAACAACCCGCTGCGCCTCGGCGGCTGTCTGGACTCCACGTCGGCGGAGAAGGCGGCTAGGTTCGTCCGGATGTGTGACGCGTTCGGCGTCCCGCTGGTCGTGCTGGTCGACGTGCCCGGCTACCTGCCCGGCGTCGGCCAGGAGTGGGACGGGGTGGTCCGCCGCGGCGCCAAGCTGCTGCACGCGTTCACCGAGGCAGTCGTGCCGCGGGTGACGCTGGTGACCCGCAAGGCGATCGGCGGCGCGTACATCGCGATGAACTCCCGCGCGCTCGGCGCGACGAAGGTGCTCGCCTGGCCGGGAGCCGAGATCGCGGTGATGGGCGCCGTTCCCGCCGTGCGCATCCTGCACCGCCGCACGCTGGCCGGCGCGCCTGCGGACGAGCGGCAGCAGGTCGAGGCGCGGCTCGCGGCCGAGCACGAGGAGATCGTCGGCGGCCTGAACCGGGCCGTGTCGGCTGGTGTCGTCGACGAGGTCATCGAGCCGGACAAGACCCGGCAGACGATCCTCGACGCGATCTCCGCCGGGCCGACCCACCGCGGCCAGCACGGCAACATTCCGCTGTAGCGGCGCTACCGCACCGACTTTCCGGTAACCACGAGCTGACTGGGCCGTCATACGCCGGACTCGGCGGCGCGGTCCTCGTCCACGATCAGCAGCAGCTTGCCGCGCGTGTGACCGTTCTCGACCTCGCGGTGCGCTGCTCCGGCGTCCGTCCAGAAGTAGCGGCGCGCGATGTGGACTTCCAGCGATCCGTCATCGAACCACGGCGCCATCCGGATCAGGCTGCTGCCGCGGGGCTGGCCGTTGTACTGCTGCCAGCTGACGCGGTCGCCATCGGGCGTGCCGCCGTCTGCGTGTACCGGCGTCGCCACGACTGCACCGTCGCGGGCGGCGCTGGCCGCGCCGACCAGCGTGGGCGCCGCGCAGGCGAGCACGCGGCCGACGCCGCCGCCGGTGAGCGCGCGAACCTGGTCGGGCCAGTCGGCCCGGGTATGGTCCACTACCTCGGCCGCGCCGAGTTCGTGCAGGAAACCGTGATTGCGCGGGCTGGCGGTCGCGATGACGTTGGCGCCGAGCACCCTCGCGATCTGCACCGCGAGGTGGCCCAGGCCGCCGGCCCCCGCAGTGATCAGCACGTCGTCACCGCCGCCGACGTCGAGGACATCGGTCAGCCCCTGCAGGGCCGTGAGCCCGTCGACCGGTACCGCGGCCGCCTCCAGCCCGTCCAGACCCGCCGGGATCGGCGCGAGCTGTTCGGCCGGGCACGTCACGTACTCGGCGTAGCAGCCGGTCAGGCCCGGATAGCCGTAGACCGGCTCACCGTCTTCGAAGGCCGCCTGGGCCCCGGTGTCGCCGACCACCGTGCCCGCGAACTCGGCACCGGGAATGAACGGCAGGTCCACGCCCAGGCTCCCGCTGCGCGTGGCGGCGTCCCATGGTCCTACGCCCGCCGCCAGCACCCGGACAAGGACGTCTTCGGGCCCCGGCACCGGCATCTGGGTGCCGCTGACCGCCAGCACCTCAGGGCCGCCGGGCTCGCTGACCATGATCGCTTGCATGATGCTCCCGTTGCTCGCCGACGGCTACAACCTCCCCCGCGTGCGGGAGCCGCACACCAGGCCGCCATGCTTCTGCTGACCACACCCCGGCACCGATCGGGGCGGCAGGGTAGCGTGCCCGATGTGGAACACACTCGACTGGGCCATACCGGCCTGCAGGTGTCCAGGCTGTGCCTGGGCACGATGACCTTCGGACTGCAGTGCGATGAGTCCACCGCCGGCGCCATCCTCGACCGCGCCGCCGAGGGCGGCATCGACTTCCTCGACAGCTCGGACGCCTACCCGCTGGGCGGAGAACTCAGCACCAGGGGGCGCACCGAGGAGATCCTGGGCCGCTGGCTGCGCGGCAAGCGCGACAGATGGATTGTCGCCACCAAGTGCTTCGCGCCGACCGGCCCTGCCCCCTTCGACGCTGGCAATTCACGCAAGCACATCCTGGACGCCGTCGACGCGTCGCTGCGGCGGCTGCAGACCGACTACATCGACCTGTATCAGCTGCACGGCTACGACCAGAACACGCCGATCGACGAGACCCTGTGCGCGCTGGACGACCTCGTGCACCAGGGCAAGGTCAGGTACGTAGGCTGCTCGAACTTCCGCACCTATCAGCTTGTCCGCGCCGTGGGCCGGACCGAGACGCTCGGGCTCACCCGCCTCGACTCCGTGCAGCCCCGGTACAACCTGCTGTTCCGGGAGATCGAACGGGAGATGCTGCCGTACTGCGCCGAGGAGGGCATCGGCGTCATTCCCTACAACCCGATCGCGGGCGGCCTGCTGTCCGGCAAGCACGTCCGGACCAGCCCGCCGCCGGCGGGCCGGTTCACCCTCGGCTGGGCGGGCCCTGCCTATCAGGACCGCTACTGGCACGACCGGCAGTTCGACACCGTCGAGGAGCTGCGCAAGCTCGCCGAGGAGGCCGGGGTCAGCCTCGTAACCCTGTCGGTCGCCTGGGTGCTGGCGAACAAGGCCATCACCGCGCCGATCGTCGGGGCCAGCAGCCCGCATCAGCTCGACGCCAGCCTGGCGGCGGTCGACTACGCGCTGGACGAGGGCCTCAAGGCGAAGCTGGACGAAGTCACCCACTCCTACCGGCTCGGTGACTCGGCCCGGTAGGGACGTGCGGCCCGGACCTGGCCGCCGGTTAGGACCTGCGCCGGTTCCTGGCCGCCAGGATGATCTGGGTCGCCAGGTGGCGGCTCACTCCGAGCTTGCGGGCTATCTCGTCCGGGCGCAGGCCCTGCTCGTTGTAGAGGAGCGCGAGCCGCTCCTGCGACGGCGTCCACGGTCGGCGCTCCGGACCTGGCTGCGGTCGCCGGCTGGGCCGCCGGGCCGCTCGG
>JASHQA010000156.1 GCA_030037785.1 Streptosporangiaceae bacterium | reverse complement strand
CCGAGGACGCGATTGCGGGCTGTCTTGCGACCCAGTAGGCCATGATCTCTTCGCGCGGCAGCGGCAGCGCCTTGTCCTCGTCCACGTCACCGAAGTAGCCGAGGCCACGCACGATGTGCGCGACGGCGGCATCCGGGCTCTGCGGCGAATACCGTGCCAGGAACAGCGACAGGCCCTCCTCCGCGGTGCGGCCGGTTTCCCGCTCGATGATCATCAGGTCGTAGTAGTCCCGCAGCTCGCCGCGGTCGCCGATGACCTTAAGTTTCATCGCCATCAGGTCTGACACGCCAGCGACGCTGACGCCCGCGACCATCTGCGGCGGCTCCAGCAGCCGCTGCGGGCGTCCTTCATCGGCGTGCAGAAACTGCAGCCTGGTGCCGGAGAACAGCCCATTGAGCGTCCCCGGTGCCCGCTGGGTCACGGCGAACCGTCCGCGGCGGGCGAGTTCCCTGGCCAGCTCGTCAAGGTCGATGCTGTCGTGGTGGTAGAAGAAATCGAGGTCACGGCTGACCCGGTGACCGAAGTGGATCGCAACAGCGGTCCCCCCGCCCAGGTAGGCGGCGGCTGGCACCAGCGCGGCAACTGTTTCCCATGTCCTGGCCGCATCTGTCGGCAGGACGCGGCGGACCTGCTCAGGCAGCGCCATGCAGCCGCCCCGCCACATTGCGGGCCAGCGCGCGGTCCTGCGGGCTGATGCCGCGCGTGCGCGCCGCATGCTCCCACGCCTCGGCCGGCAGGTTGGCAACGCCCCAGGCAATGCCGTCAGGATCGCCGGTAGTCAGAATGCGCCGCGCTATGTAGCCGCTGCTGGTGGCAAGGCTGAGCTGCTCTGGCGAGGTATTCCAGAACAGGTGCCGCAGGTAGCCCGGCACGACCCGGGCCCGGCTACCTCGTGGGACAACGGGTTGCGGCGAGGCTACGCCTGCGAGCTGCCGGGCCAGCTCCGGCCATCGCGAGGAAGTAACCTCGGCTCGGTACACGGTCACCTCTCGCGCGCTTCCGGCGGCAATCACCTCGCGGTCGGCCCGGACCAGCCCCAGCGCGGTGAGCGCTGCGATGCTGCGCCCGGCCGTGGTCGGGCTGACCCCGGCGCGGCGCGCCACCGCGCGGACCGAAGCCAGGCCACGAGGAGCACGGGCCAGAGCCGCCAGAACCCTGGCCTGGGAACGTGTCAGGCCCGCGACCTCCTGCGCCTGACCCAGCCTGGCGGCCACCTGAGCGAACTCAGCCTGGCTCAGGCGCAACTTCCGGCCCTGGCCCGGCAGCCCGATGCCGAGCTGCGCGGCCGCGCGCAGCACCCGCGGCGCGCTGGTACCCAGCAGCCGCGCCGCGGCCGACGCCGAGTAAGTGTCCATATCGTTAAGGATACTCGTTCCGCGGCCGGCGCGGCCCCACGACCAAGACTGCCGCACGCCGCACAATCGGCAAGCCCTAGCGGGCGCAGTATGTCCGGCAAGCGGATACCGATCGAGCGAGGCTTCAAGATCTAGGTGCCCCGACGTGCTCGACCTCGCTAGGCCCAAGCCCGCCAGATCGCCGCCGAACTGGCCGCCATCGCCAGCACCGGCATGGTGCTGCCCGGCTCCATCACCGAGCGGCGCACCCGCTGCGGCCGGGACGGCTGCGCCTGCCGCGCCGACCCGCCTGGGCTGCACGGCCCGTACTGGCAGTGGACCCGCAAGGTCGCCGCCCGCAGCGTCTGCCGCTGGCTCAGCCCCGGCCAGCGCGAGGACTACCAGGCCTGGATCCACAACGACCGGCGGCTGCGCGACCTGCTCGCCCGGCTCGAGGAACTCGGTGCCGCCGCCCTCGACACCGACCCTCGATGGCAGCGCGACGCCAGGGCCAGCGCACGCGGCCCCCGGCAAACCAGCCCGTAACTCCGCGGCCACGACCCGCTTAACCTGCAGGCAGCCCCGCCATCACCCGCTGTTCCCGCAGGTCACGGCCGAACGTGAGGACCTGACCCGATTATGGGACCCTGACCTGGTCTTTCTTGCTGGTGACGTGATCTTGTGGTGCGGTTCCGGCCCGATGGTTGCTCGATGTCTGCTCGTTTGCCGGATACCGGCACTGGCATGGCTGCATCGGCCAGCGGCTCGGTGGTGCTGCTGTTCAGATCGTTGCGGGCGCGGCGCTGACGAGCTCATGTCGGGCGGTTACGACGTCGTCAGCGTGCAATATCCGCGCTTCGACCCGCCCCTCTCCCCGATCTAGAATAAATGCTAGAATCATTTCATGAAGACGATCACACTGACGGACTTCAACCAGAATCCCTCTCGTGCCACGCGACTCGCCGATGACGACGACGTTCTCATCCTGCGCCGCGGCACAGCGGCGTACCGCCTCAGCCGAGTTCATGACAACCAGGCCGACCCTGTCGCAGCGCTCGTGCAGACCGGGATCCTGACGCCACCGAGCGCGGCTACCCGCAAGACTGCCCGCCGCACCGCGTCCGCCTCCTACGACCTGGGAGCGATGCTCGAGGCTGACCGTGAGCGCCTCGGCTACTGAGACGCCACCCACCTGGTACATCGACTCCTCGGTGCTGCTGCGGGCGATCGTCGAGCAGTCGCGCGCAGCCAGGACCTGGTTCGAGGGGGCCTCCGCGGCGAAAGACCGGTTCATCGCGTCACGGCTAATGGAGGCCGAAGTCCGGCGCGTCACCAAGAATGTCGGCATTGACCAGGACATCGTGTCCGAGTACGTCGACGAGTTTTTCCTGATGTCGGTCAACGACGAACTGCTCGCCGAGGCCATCGCCCTGGACGAGCCATTGGGCGGCGCGGACTCGATCCACGTCGCCTCCGCCCTGCGACTCGGCCCGGCCGCCCTGACAATCGTGACTCACGACCGGCAGATCGCCAGCGCCGCAAGGAACCTCGGCTTTACCGTGCTCGATCCTGTTACCGACGACCCAAACCGGGGGCCGGTCGATCGATGAGTGCTCGGCTCACGGGGCTGCGACAGGCTCGGCCATCTCTCTCCTTCCGTCCGGGAAGTCGCGGAACCTGCGCTGGCCCGGCCGCCGTCACGGGGCCGCGACCTGACCAGCGATGCGCTGGCGGGCGGGCATGAGCTGGAGTTCGGCCAGGAACTCACAGACGACCTGGTTGTACTCGGCCGCCGTCTCGTAATAGACGTTATGCGGCGAATCCCTGACCACATGGAGCCTGGCACCCGGCACGGTGGCGGCGAGCGCGCGGGCATTGGGCGCCAGCCGGTCCAGCTCCCCGACGACGACCAGCATCGGTGACCGGATCGCTGTCACGCCCTGCACAAGATCCTCCCGGCTGGGCCCGGCCACCGATCGCGCCCGCGGATGCCGCAGCGCCTCCAGGCGGGTCGCCGTCGATCGGATCCGCAGGTAGCGCTCGTAAAGCAGCGGATCGCGCGTGCGCAGGCCGTCGGTCAGCGAATCCCCGACCGGCAGGAAGAGTGTTTGCTCGTCCAGCGGTTCCAGGCGAGACCGCGCCACGCCGGCGGGGAACGGGCCGATGCCCATCCCGGACGGCACCAGCGCGGCCGCGGCGTCGGGGTGCCGGACGGCCCAGCGCAGGAGCGTGAGCGCGCCCATCGAGTTCCCCGCGACGACCGGCCGGGTCAGTCCGAGTGCCTGCAGAAATCCCTCAAGCTCATCGGCGCGATCGGGCTCGGGCTCGGCACGCGGCGAGTTGGCGGAGTGGCCATGGTTCACGCTGTCGTACGCGATCACCCGGAAGAACGGCGAGAACGCCTCGAACTGCTGGAACCAGGCCTCGGCGCAGGAGCTCATGCCGTGCAGGAACACCAGCGGCTGGCCTTCGCCCGCCTCCTGGTAGTAGAGGTCGCTCGCGCCTACCTGCGCCCACGGCATGGGGGCCTCCCTCGATCAGCGCGTCAGCACCAGCGCTATCAGTCTGGTGCTGCAGGCCGAGTTGTACCAGATTCTGAGGGGAACGAGCTGGCGCGGGCCAGTGCGCTTGGCACGTGGGGCAGCCAGTCGCCACCGCAGCAGCGGTGGCACGGTGGACCCGGCAGGGCAAGCACGCTGTCACTACGTCACTGGCCTGGCCAGCCCAGCCGCAATGCTCTCCAGCGAGTGCCACAACTCGAGCGCTGGCATCGCCTGCGGTCGCACCTCCCGGACCAGATCGCACGCTGCCTGTAGCGACGTGCCACCCAGCAGCAGGTAGGCGATCGCCACCGTGGACGTCCGGGACAACCCAGCCTGGCAATACAGGCCAACCGCTGTCCCGGCGCCGGTGAGCGATCGCACGTGCCGTCCGGCCGCCATGATCAGCTCATCCTGGCCCGGCTCCAGGTCCATGATCGGGAAGTGATCGACGGGCACCGGCAGGCGCGGCGGCTTCGTCTCGCCGCGGAGGTCGACCAGGCGTTCCGCCCCGGCCGCGACCATCGCCATCGCGAGCCCGGCGTCGGCCAGCAGCACGTGATCATCGAGCCTGCTGATGCCCAGCACGGTGTACTCGGCGGTCATCCCGCCTCCGCCAGCCGGAAAACCGGAACCGCCATCGTGGCAGCCCAGAACGGCGCGGTGTCGGGCTCGGCCAGCGTCGGCAGCGGGCGCTGCGGCACTGCGGCCGCCGCATCGGTGCTCATGAGGTCACTCACTCCCGTCCGAGGACGATCGTCCCGGCCGCGGGCCGGGTGCCGAGCACTCCGCCGTTGCCGTGCGCGACCGCGAGATCCTCCGGGCTCCCGCGAGGCTGGGTCGCGGCCGAATACTAGAATTTCGTTCTAAAAACATTCTTTTTGAGTAACGGGGTGCTGTCAAGCCCGGCAGCCCGGCACTCGCGGCAGATCGGGCGCGCTCAAAAACCGGAGGACCACACCTCCGACTGCGCGTCTACCAGCGGCCGGCCGAGCGCGACGACGGCGGTGGTCAGCTCGGGAAGGGTCGGCGATCCTCTGGTCCGGCCAGCGCGAGCGACATTCCCGCGACGGACCGGAGCCGCCGAGGGCGGCCGCGCGGCCTTGACACCGCGCGCCTGGCCCGGTGGATTATTAGAATCGTCTTCTAGTATCCAGTTCTGACCGAGGGATCTGTGCATGGGCATTCTGGATGGCAGGATCGCAATCGTCACCGGTGCGAGCCGGGGCATCGGGGCTGAGATAGCCCGCCGCTTCGGTCAGGAAGGCGCTGCGGTAGCGGTCGCCGCCCGCACGACTGAGGCAGGCACGTCACCGCTGCCCGGCACGATCGGTGAGACAGCCGAGCAGATCCGCGCGGCGGGCGGGACAGCAGTGGCGATCCGGGCCGACCTGTCGAAACCCGCGGACCGCGGACTGCTGGTCGCGGAGACCACCCGCCAGGGGTCTGCGCTGTGATGACCGGGGAACAGGCCAGCCCGTCGGCGCTGCCCCTGGCCGGTGAGCCGCGTCAGGTCACGCCGCGGGCAGTCTGGCTGCTCGCGCCGAATCCCGGCCCGATGACGTTCGATGGCACGAATTCCTGGGTGCTGCACGAGCCGGGCCGGCGCGGCAGCGTCATCGTTGACCCGGGACCCGACGACCCCGGCCACCTCTCCGCGCTGGCTGATCTCGCGAGCGATCTCGGCGGACACGTCGAGGTGATCGTGCTGACCCACGGGCATCCCGATCACTTCGCCGGGGCGAACACGCTCGCCCGCCAGGTCGGTGCTCCGGTGCTCGCGGCGAGCCCGCAGCGCGGCGACCGGGTCATCGGGCCCGGTGATCTCGATATCGCCGGACTCAGCATCAGCGTGATCGGGACTCCCGGTCACAGCAGCGACTCGCTGTCGTTCCGGCTGCCCGCCGATGACGCAATACTGACCGGCGATACCGTGCTCGGCCGCAGTGCGCCCGCGATCCTCGACCCGGATGGCAGGGTCGATCAGATGATCGGCTCGCTCGAGCTGCTCAGATCCATGCTGGATGGCGGCGAGCCAGTCATGCTGCCTGGTCACGGACCGCTCGTCACCGATCCTGCCGGGCAGCTCGAGCTCGCCCTGTCCGCGCGCGAGGCCCGGCTCGCGCAGATGGCCGACACGGTCCGCGACGGCTACGACACCGTGGCGGCTATCGCCGACCGCGTCTACAGCCCGTTCGACGAGCGCATCTGGCGGCCAATCGAGGCAACCGTGCGCGCCCACCTACGCTACCTGACCGACCAGGGGCGCCTCAGCAAGCCGGTCCGGCTCGACTGACGACTGCGCCATCGCGGCGAGCTGCGAAGCCGCCGGCCACTTGGCAGGAGGGCGCCGTCTCAGCTGGTCTGCTGTGCCTCCGGCCCTGCTTCAGCTTCCGTGACGACGAGAACGTCGAGCGCCTCGACCTGGTCACCGTCCACCCACAGCGGGTTGACCTCCAGCGCGCGGAGCGAGCCGCCCAGCGACAAGGCGGTCGTGCACAGCCCGGCGATCGCTGCGGCGGCGGCGTCCAGATCGGCAGGCCGCCTGCCCCGGCCGCCCTGCAGCACGGCACGTCCGCGCAGCTCGCCGATCATGCGCTTGATCTCCGCCGCGTCTACGGGCAGGACACGCAGGCTGGTGTCGTGAAGAACCTCGACCCAGATCCCGCCCAGGCCGACCGCCAGCACCGGCCCGAAGGTGGGGTCAACGGTAATGCCGGCGAGCAGCTCCGCCCCGCCCGAGCGCATCGCGGTCACCAGCACCCCGTCGACGATCGCCGATGGCACGGAGTCGGCCGCGGCCCGCACCTTGTCATAGGCCGCCCGGATGTCCGATTCAGAAGTCAGGCCCAGTACCACGCCGCCGATGTCTGACTTGTGGGTGATCTGCGGCGAGCAGATCTTCATCGCCACCGGCGGGCCTACCCGGTGCGCGATCTCGATGGCCTCGTCGGCCGATCGAGCGAGCCCGCCAGGCACAACCGGAAGACCGGCCGATGTCAGCAGCGTCCGCGCCGCTTCCTCGGACCATGGGCCGGAAACGGACTCAGCCCGGACCGGCACGGCCGGGTTCTGGCTGACGGGCTGGACGCGGCCGCGGTTTTCGAGCCAGCCAAGAGCGTTGCTCAGGGCCGTGATTCCGATGTCGATTCCGCCCAGGACGTGCAGCCCCTTTGTCGTCAGCACCTGCCGGCCGTAACCGCTCATGTCCACGCAGGTATGGCCGATCGGGATGACCGGGATGGGCGCGGACGCCATCCGCTCGGCCAGCCAGTCGATCCGGTTCTCCAGAAGGCCGGCCATCGCCTCGTCGGGCGGTCTCGTGTCCGGCAGATTCACGCCGGAGAACAGCACGAAGTCAAGGTTCGGGTCATCCACCGCGATGTCGAGCGCGTGATCGATCGCGGTCCTCGGGCCCCGGCTCCTGGTGTTGGCGAGACCGTAGCCGGTCACGTCGAGCGGGTTGCGCGCAGCCGCGAACGGCGGGAGGTGCGCGGCGATAGCCTCCGCCGTTCGCTCGTCGAAGGCGGGAATCTCCAGCCCCCGGGCGCTGGCCAGGTCGGCGATGATGTCGCAGGCACCGCCGGAGGCAGTGAGCACGCCCATCCGGCGCCCGCGCGGCCAGCGGTCATAGCCGAGCAGGGCTCCGGTGCTGAGCAGCTCCTCGATAGTCGTCACGCGGATCACGTTGAGCTGACGCAGCGCTGCATCGACGACCCTGTCGTCACCGGCGACCGAGCCGGTGTGGGCGAGCGCCGCCTGCTGACCGACGTCGCTCGAGCCGACCTTCAGCGCCACGATCGGCTTCCCGGCCTCGTCGGCACGCTGTGCCGCCCCGGCGAACGCCGCTGGGTCGCTGATCTCCTCCAGGAACAGGCAGATGACCTTGGTGGCGTCGTCTTCTACCAGGTAATTGAGCACGTCGACGGTGCTCATCATGCACTCGTTGCCCAGCGAAGTGAGCGTGCTGACTCCGATGCCGTGGGCGCGGGCGAAGGCCAGCACGACGCTCGCCAGCGCGCCGCTCTGCAGCGCGATGCCGACCGGGCCCGCTGTCAGCGGGGGCGGCAGCGTGAGCGCAAAGGGCGCCGATGCCGTGTGCGCATTGAGGAAGCCGAGGCAGTTCGGCCCGAGCACGGTGACGCCGTTGGCGATCGCGCGGGCGGTCATCGCGTCCTCGAGCGCGCGGCCCTCCTCGCCGACTTCGCGGTAGCCGGAGGCGAGCACGATCGCGTTCGGAATACCAGCCGCGCCCATGTCGTCCAGCACATCTTCGACCGCCTGGATGGGAGCGAGGATGAAGGCCAGGTCTACCGGTTCGGTCAGGGTCCGCAGGCTCGGCACCGTGGGCATGCCGAACGCCGTTGCAGCGCTGGGGTGCACCGGAATGAGCCGACCCGTGAAGCCGGTCGTCGCGCAGCTCGCCACGATGAACCGGGCCCATCCGGAGTTGTCGGAGGCGCCGACCATGGCGATGCTGCGCGGCGCGAAGAACTCGCGCAACCGGTCCGGCGTGACAAGCCCGCGCGATGCGCGGTGATTGGCTGCCCGCAGTCCGCCCGGTTCAGGCTGGCTGGCAGGGGTCAGGGCCTCGGTCTGGTTCAGCACTCCCAGGCCGCTCCTTCCTCTCGTCGCTGAGTTCACCAGGTCGGCGCTGGCTCGCTGGTCGTCAGCCCGTCACCCGTGGCTCCTTCGGCAGCCCTAGGGCGCGCTCGCCGATGATGTTGCGCTGGATCTCGCTGGTGCCGGAGTAGATGGTGCCGGCCCGGCTGCTGAGGAACACGTTCTGCCAGCGCCCGGTGGGGTAGCCGTCGCCCTCCGGCCGCAGCAGGCCGTCCGGACCCTCGATGTCCATCGCGACTTCGCCGAGCCGCTTGTGGTACTCGCTCCAGAAGAGCTTGGCCACCGAGGCCTCCGGTCCTGGCGGACGCCCGGTCGCCACCTGCGCGAGCGTTCGCAGTCCGCTATAGCGCATCAACTCGACGTGCGTGTAGGCCCAGGCGAGCTGCTGGCGAACAAGCGGGGCGGCGTCCTTGCCGCGCTTGCGGGCGGTGTCGGCGAGCTCCCAGAACTCCCGCTCGTAGCCGAGGTACTGGACTGTCGCGCGGCCGCCGCGCTCATGCCCGAGCGTCGTCATCGCCACCCGCCAGCCGTTGCCCAGGCCGCCGATCACGTTGAACAACGGGGCCCGCACGCCGTCCAGGAAGTCCTCGCAGAACCCGCTGGCTCCCGACATCTGGCTGATGGGCCGGTACTGGACCGCCGGGTCGGTGAAGTCAATGAGCACGTAGGACAGCCCGGCGTGCTTGGGCACCGTGGGGTCGGTCCGGCACAGCACGAACATCCGGTTGGCCTGGGCAGCTCCGGACGTCCAGACCTTCTGGCCGGTGATGACGATCTCGCTGCCGTCCACCACGCCACGCGTCTCGACTGCCGCCAGGTCCGAGCCGTGTCCGGGCTCGGAGAAGCCCTGGCAATACACGTCCGTTCCGGCGATGATCCGGGGCAGGAAATGGGCCTGCTGCTCGGGCGTGCCGTGCACGATGATCGAGGGCCCGACCAGGCTTTCCCCCATGCCGCGGTGCACCCGGGGTACGCCGGCCCGGTCGAATTCCTCGTTGAGCACGGCGACGCGCACCGCGTCCATGCCCTGGCCGCCGAATTCCTCTGGCCACTGCGGGCAGATCAGGCGCCTAGCGAGCAGCTTCTCCGCCCATTCGGCGTAGGCGGGATCCGCCTGTGCCTCGGTCAGCCGCGCGCCGCGCCGGCCGCCCGCCGTCATGGCCGTGCGCCAATCGGCCAGCTCGGCCAGCCCGGCCGGCGCCTCGGCGGCGATCCAGTCGCATAGCTCCGCGCGGAACTGCGCGATCTCGGGTCCAAGGTCGAGTTCCATGCGAGCCTCCTGGCGTCTGGGGCGTGCGGAGCGGTCGGTGTCAGTCGGCTGACCGCTGGGTTCCGATGGTGAGGTCCTTGAAGGGAACGTCGCGGTCGGCGCGGGGCTCCTTAGGCAGGCCCAGGACACGCTCGGCCACGATGCCGCGCTGAATCTCGTCCGTGCCGCCAGCGATGGAGGCGCCCGGACTGGACAGCGCGCGGTACTGGATCTCGCCACCCCCGGTGGTGTTCGGCGAGTCGAGCAAGCCCTCAGCGCCGAGGACGGCCATGCCCGCGTCCCGGCCGGCTCTGGTCAGCTGCGAGCGGGAGAGCTTGGTCAGCGACCCCTGGGCGCTCGGCCGCTTGCCGTCCCGGCCGCTCTGCCCGCCACGTGCCAGGTAGCCGTTGGTGGTGTCCAGCGCCCACAGCGCCGCGAGCCGCTGCCGGTACACCGGATCGCTGGTCCGGCCCAGGGTCCCCGCGGCGTCGATCACCAGCTCGCTGACGCCCGTCCGGCCCAGCGTGCGGGCGCTGGCCGCGCGCTCGGCTGCGGGGCCAGCCAGCTCATCGAGCTGGCCGGCCTTGCGGCCAGGCATAACTGAGGCCACCGACGCCATGGTCCGCTCGTACATGAGCACCGTCACGGCGACCGACCAGCCGCCGCCCGCCGCACCGATGCGGCGGTCGTCGGTCACCCTGGCACCGGTGAAGAACACCTCGTTGAAACCGTGCGCCCCGTTCATCTGATGCAGGGGGCGGACCTCGATGCCTGGCTGGCCCACGTCAACGATGAAGAAGCTCAGGCCGTGGTGCTTGGGTACGTCGCGATTGGTGCGGGCGAGCAGCATCCCGCGGTCGGCCCACTGGGCTCCTGACGTCCACACCTTCTGGCCATCGACCACCCACTCGTCTCCGTCCGGCACCGCCCTGGTCTGGACCCCGGCGAGATCCGATCCGGCTCCGGGCTCGGAGAAGAACTGGCACCACGACTCCTCACCTCGCGCCAGCGCGGGCAGGAACCTGGTTTTCTGCTCCTCGGATCCGTGCAGCAGGAGCATCGGAGCACCGAGCAGCTGGCCGAGGCCGGTGGGCGGCGGCAGCACGCCCGAGGCGACGTACGCCGTCCGCACGGCGGCGCCCTCAGCGGCGGACATTCCCTTTCCGAACCACGCTTCCGGCCAGGTCGGGAAGCCCCAGCCGGAGTCGGCGAGCCGGGACCACCAGTCGCGCACGGTTAGCTGCGGATTCCAGCTGGCGGTCAGCCACTCCAGCGCCCCTGTCCTGGCTGCCTCGTACGCATCCGATCGCTCCTCAGCTGGAGGCATCTCAGCCGCCTTCCGACGTCTGTCGTGGCCGGACAGTTTCATGAAATACTAGAATTTGATTCTAAGAGCCGCCGCTTCGTCGATCAATCCCCCGGCGCGGTGCCGGACCCAGGGGCTCCGCAGCGGGCCGCCTGCACCCGCAACCTTGACACCGCCTGTCCGCTACACAACGCTAATTCCAGAAACTGATTCCAGAAAATTCCGTTGGGTCGGTCCGTCGTGGAGGGAACAGGTGAGCGGCATGACGTTGCTGGATGGCCGGGTGGTGATCGTGACCGGCGCCGGTCGCGGTATCGGCAGGTCTGTCGCCATGCTGCTCGCCCGCGAAGGCGCATCCGTAGTCGTCAACGACCTGGGCTCAGCCGTGGACGGCTCAGGGCATGACAGCGGCCCCGCGAGTGACGTCGTTGCCGAGATCACGGGCGCGGGCGGCAAGGCGGTCGCCAGCGGCGCGGACGTGTCGGACCACGCGGCGGCCGAGGACCTGATCAAGACCGCGATTGGCGAGTTCGGCCGGCTGGACGTGCTGGTCAACGTCGCGGGCATCCTGCGGGATCGGATGATCTTCAACATGTCCGAGCGGGAGTGGGACGACGTGATCCGGGTGCACCTGAAGGGCACGTTCAATACCTCGAAGTTCGCCGCGGCGCACTGGCGGTCGCTGCGGGAGGAGGACGCGCAGAACCGGATCATCAACTT
>JASHQA010000155.1 GCA_030037785.1 Streptosporangiaceae bacterium | reverse complement strand
GAAAGTCTGGGCGAGGACAAGTACGCCGGGCGCGTTGCGGTCCGGATGGGTCCAGTCCGGCTGCAGTTCGCTGGCACCGCCGATATCACCGAGCGGGACGAGGCGGCCAAGCGCATCGTCGTGCACGCCGCCGGCGCGGAAGAGAAGGGCCGCGGCCAGGCCAGCATGACCGTCACCGCGACCCTGGCCAGGGCCGGACAGGGCACGAAGGTGGACGTGACCCAGGACTTGCAGCTGTCCGGCGCGGCCGCGCAGTACGGCCGCGGCATGATCTCCGACGTCACGTCGGTGCTCATGCACGACTTCGCGGTCAACCTGCAGGACCGCATCGAGCGGGTCGAGCGCGGCGAGTCCGCCGAGCAGATCGCGGCTGCGCGTGCGACCCCGGCGAGCGGCTTCGCCCTGGGGCTGCGGGCCGCCCGGATGGCGCTGCTGCGCGTCTTCCGTCGGTTCTTCCTTCCCTACCAGCCGGCCAGCTAAGAGAGGCAGCGTCATGGTCTTGTGGTGGATTGGCAACGTGATACTGCTGGTCGTCGTGCTGCCGGTGGTGATCTTCCTGGTCAACCGGGTGCTCGCCGCGCTCGAGCGCATCCGGCACGCGACGGACGAGATCCTCGCTGGCGGCGTCGCACTGGTGGGCGGGCTGACACCGGTGCCGGACGCGCTGGCGACGACGGACACGACGGTGCGGGAAATATCGGTCGGCGCCGTCCGCTACGCGGGCTCGGTCGCCAAGCTGCTCGGATGACTCAGTCCTTCGTTTTGATCACGGCCTGCCGGCGTCCCCCCGGCTGAGCGAAAGGAACCCCCCACATGCCAGCAGCTGCCTGGTTCACCTTGATCGTCTCGGCGGTGATCGTCGCGATTACCGCTGTCGGCCTGCTCCGGGTGATCTTCCACCTGCGCGCGATCCGCTCGACCCTGGTCGCGACGACCGGCGGCGTGCAGGCGATCGCACAGCTCACCAGCACGGTGCCCGCCCGACTCACGTCGGTCAACGCGAGCCTGAAGCCCGTCAGGGACTTCTGCGAGACGGTCTGATCTGGCCCGGAACCTGGAGGCCCTGAGATGAGTACTGCACACTTTGTCGCCGCCGCCGGCGCTAGCCACTTTGGCTGGACCCTCGGCTTTGTCATCGGCGGCGTGCTCGTGGTGGTCGTCGTCGCACTCGTCGTGCCGATCCTGCTTCTCGCTCGGTCGATCGGCGACGAGGCGCCGAAGATTAACGCCGGGCTGACTGATGCGGTGCAGAACACCGCGCCGCTCGGCGCGCTGCGCACGACCATCGACTACGCGGTCACGATCATCGGCGGACTGCAGCGCGGTCGCGCCCGGCTTGGAGGCTGATTCCGTGCAGATAGCTACGCGCACTCTGGCCATGTCCGCGGGCGAGCAGACCGCGTGGACCGTCGCGGTGATCCTCGGCTTCATCGTGGTCGTCGCCGTGGCCGCGCTATTGAGCCTGCTCATCTACCTGGTGAAGCGGATCGACAGCCGGGTCGTCACGGTACGGGAGACGCTCAAGGCCGCCGAGGCCAACACGGCCGACGCTGCGCTCATCCCGCAGGTCGCGGACGGCGTCGAGCTCGTCCTCGCCGAGGGCCTGCAGCACCATCTGTTCCTCGGCCGGGTGCTCGGGAAGGTGAAGTCATGACGACGCTGGTGGTTCTCACGGTCATCGCGATCGCGCTACTGATCGCTGGTCTCGCGGTGTACCTGTTCTGGGCCGGGACTCTACTGAACAGGATCGCCGGGAACCTGGAGGACAGCGCCGACCTGGTGCGCGCCATCGGCCGCAACGCCGCGCCCATCGTTCCCGGCGTCGAGCACATCAACGAGACCGGGGGCGTCGTGGCGGGCGCGCTGCCGCTGCTGTACGGGATGGCAGAGCAGATCGTGGCGGACGTGACGCCGCGACCGGAGGCGCCGGAGGTGCCCGAGCCGGCGCGACCGGCCTCCGGCACCCGTCGCTCCAGGCTGCTCGACGCGGTCGGGTTCGCGTCGCGGCCGTAGCCAGCAGCCGGCCGGCTGCGGCCCGCTGCGGCCCGGATCGCCGGGCGGGGGGGTCGGCGCCGTCTAGGACTGGTGGCCGGACTGGTCGGGCCCCCGGCGGGCGACCGGGCCGGTCGTGGGCGCGGAGTACTCGCCGATCCAGTGGTCCTGCCACGCGTTGTCGAACTGCTGCTCGTTGCAGCTCGGCCGGTAGATCGCGATCAGCTCGCGGGTGATCTGCTCGCGGTGCGCCCGGCTGCCGCCCGGCACCTCGTAGGTGCAGATGTACACCTTCCACTTCGAGCCGGCCCTGCGTACCCAGCAGGCTGCTCGCGGGTGCTGGAACGGGAACCGCTCGGCGGACAGGTCGTCGGAGTGGCCCGCGTAGCTCACCGCGTAGCGTTCGGGCTTGGCGTCAGGGTCGGGCTTGTACAAGATCGCGTAGACCGCCGCGGCTTGCGGCGGCGTCCACCCGCCGAGCAGTCGCGGCCCTTCGAACGGATAGCCGGCCAGCGAGCCGAGCCTGATCACCGGTTGTCCTCCTGCTCGTCCTCGGCCTCGCTGATGGCCTCGGTGCGCACCACCGGGGCGCCAGGGAGCCCGGCGGCCGCAGCCGCCTGGAGAAAGGTCTGCGTCGCTCGTGCGATGGCGTCCTCGCGCGTCTCCGCCTGGACTATGAGCCGCGCACCATAGCGGTTCGTGCCGATGCCGGTGGCGATGCCGTTGTGCCCGGCGACTGCGTCGGCAAGCTCCACGATCTGCTCACGGCTCAGGATGCGCTCACCCTCGGCCTCGATGCCGACACTCCACCGCATCTGCGGCACTCCCTTCGGTGCGGTCCGGTTAGCTCAGCACCGGCAGGAGCGCGGCGAGCTGCTCCAGGCTAGCCAAGTCGTGGCCCGACAGCAGCAGGTCGATGTGCGGTGCTGCCACCATCATGCCCACAGTGCTGGGCCGGAAGTTCGGGTCGTCTCCCTTGTGCGGGTTCAGCCACACGAGGCGGTAGCAGAGCCTGGACAGCCGCTCCATGACGGCGGCGAGTTGCGCCGGGTCACCGCGGTCCAGGCCGTCGGAGCAGATCACCACGACAGCACCGCGGCACAGGCCACCACGACCCCAGCGCCGGACGAAGGTGTCGAGCGACTGCCCGATCCGGGTGCCGCCATCCCAGTCGACCACCGCACGGGACGCGAGTTCCAGCGCGCTGTCGGGCCGTCGGTGCTCCAGCACTCTGGTGATCCGGGTGAGCCTGGTACCGAAGCAGAACACCTCGACCTTCGCGGCAGCGTGCTTGGCCGTGTGAGCGAACTGCAGCAGGTGCCGCGAGTAGTCGGCCATCGACCCGGACACGTCGAGGATCAGGATCAGCGGCCGGAGTCGCGTCTTGCGCTGACGGAAGAACAGCTCACCGGGCTCGCCGTGCATTCGCATGGAGTCCCGGATCGTCTTGCGCAGGTCAGGCCTGCGGCCGGAAGGCGCGGGCCGGGTCCGGCGGGTGCGCCGCCGCGGCGGCGTCAGCCGGAGCCGCGTCATGATCCTGCGCAGCGCTGCCAGTTCGGCGGGCGTGCACGCCGCGAACGAACGGTGCTTCAGCGCGTCAACGTCGGAAGCCATCCAGCCGAGGAGCGCCGGCTCTTCCTCCTTCTCCTCGGCGTCGGGCTCGGTGCCGGGCATGACAAGAGCCGCGGCCTCAACCGCAGCGGCGGCGCTGACGCGCAACGTGAGCAGACCTGCGGCAGGCCCACCATCCGCCAGGAAATATCGACGGAACGCGCGGTCGTAGGCGGGTATGTCGTCCGCCCGGCTCACCAGCGTTGTCCGCCCGGCCCAGTACAGGTCGAGCAGATCAGTCGCGTCGAGCGGCGCCATCGCCGAGCAGTAGGTCAGCACGTCGCCGGTACCCACCGTCAGGCCGTCGGCGCGCAACTCGCGCGCGAATCCGACCAGCACCCCGGTGAACGGCGCGCTCTCAGGCACCAGAGGTGATCTCTTCCAGGTTGTCGCGGACCAGGTCGAGGTCGTCGCGGTCCTTGATGACAGCGCCCAGGGTGTCTCCCGCCGTCTCCGGCGTCAGATCCGTCTCGCCCAGGAAGCCGAGCGTGCGAACCCAGTCGATGGTCTCGGCGACGCCCGGCGGCTTGGCAAGGTCAAGCTCGCGTAGCCGGTGGACGGCGCGCACCACCTTCCGGGTAAGGTCCTCGACGGCCGCGGGCTCGCGGACGAGCACGATCTCCACCTCACGCTGCTGCGTCGGGTATCCGATCCAGTGATACAGGCAGCGACGGCGCAGGGCGTCGTGGAGTTCTCTGGTCCGATTGGAGGTGAGGATCACCGCGGGCGCCGACTCTGCCTTGATGGTCCCGATCTCCGGAATGCTGATCTGGAAGTCGGACAGCACCTCGAGCAGGAATGCCTCGAATTCGTCGTCCGCGCGGTCGACCTCGTCGATCAGCAAGACAGCCTGGTCACCAGACCGGACCGCCTCCAGCAGCGGCCGCTCCAGCAGGAACTTCGGGCCGAATAGCCGGTCGACCGCCTGCTCGTCGGTCGCCTGGTGTTCCGAGAGGGCTCGGATCTGCAGCATCTGACGGGCGTAATCCCACTCATAGAGGGCCTGGTTGGTGTCGATGCCCTCATAGCACTGCAGCCGGATCAGCTTGCGGCCGAAAGTCGCAGCCAGGACCTTAGCCACCTCGGTCTTGCCGACGCCTACCTCGCCCTCGAGCAGCACCGGCCTGCGCAACGACAACGAAACCAGCAGCGCGGTGGCCAGCCCCCGGTCGGCCAGGTAACCACCCTGCCGCAGGCTCCGGGTCAACTCACCGACGGTTGCGGGATACTCCACTGAGCGATCTCCTCGCCGTCTGGTGCCTTGGCGCGCGGTCAGCGCTCCTCGGCCGACCCCAGCACGAGGTCACGAATGGTCCCCCCGTCGCGGTCGAGCTTCCCCTCGCGTGCCAGCCGGGCCCGCCACGCGGTAGTCAGGTCCTCCTCGCCGTCAGCGAAGCCGTCAAATCCGACCCCGGCGTCGTCCATCCTCTTGCAGGACTTCTGCCCGCACGAGTCGTCCAGGTCTGTGACACTCTGACCCTGACTGCGCCATACTTCCCGCAGCACGTCCAGCGCCTCAGCAGGCTCTGCGCCCATGTCGGACATCCTTTCCGCCCTGCCCCATGTTCCTTCGACTGTAACCCCCGACGCAGCCCGGTCGCGAGCCAGGCTGAAGTGATCTTCTCGCCCGCGGCCGTGTCGGCCGTGTGTCTTGTCGGTCCGGGCCGACATGATGGTCTCGACCCTTTTCCGGGCTCAGGGAGACGTGCCGATGGACCTCGCCGTAGCACCGAGCAGAATGACGACCGTGCCGGATATCACCTTCCGCAGCGACATGACCGTGGAGTTGGTCAAGCAGGCTGCCTCGGACGCCGACGTCATCTGGGCCGCCCGGGTGTCGACCAAGGGTGAGCAGTCGCTGGCCGACGTCCACGCTGATCCGGACCGCTCGGCCGGCCTGATCAACTACCTGATGCGCGACCGGCACGGCACCCCGTTCGAGCACTCGTCCATGACGTTCTACGTCAGCGCCCCCATCTTTGTCTTCCGCGAGTTCATGCGGCATCGCACGTTCAGCTACAACGAGGAAAGCGGGCGGTACCGCAAGCTGGAGCCTGTCTTCTACGTACCCGGGCCGGACCGCAAGCTCGTCCAGTCGGGCAAGCCCGGCGCGTACGAGTTCACCGCTGGCACCGCCGAGCAGCACGCCCTGACGACCGACACCGTCCAGGCCGCCTGCAGGCAGGCGTACGCGGCGTACCTGGAGATGCTCAAGGCCGGTGTCGCGCGGGAGGTGGCGCGCACAGTCCTGCCGGTCGGCCTCTACTCGTCGATGTACGCCACCTGCAACGCCCGCGCGCTCATGAACTTCCTGTCGCTGCGGGTGAAGCACCCCGACGCCGCCTTCCCCTCGTTCCCGCAGCGCGAGATCGAGATGGTGGCCGAGCAGATGGAGGCGCTGTGGGCGGAACTGATGCCGCTGACCCACGCCGCCTTCGAGCGGACCGGGCGCGTCTGCCCCTAGCGCCCGTCATGGGTGAGCCGTCGGTGCCGCCCAACAGAACCCAATGCCGGATCAAGCAGCTCCGAAAGATCCAGAGCAGGTGTCCATGCGTAGCCGCGCTTCCGCTTCGCCCGCACCAGGAATCCCTGACTTTCGAGTTCCTGCAGATCGGTACGGGCAGTCTGCTGGACCACGTTGTGACTCCTCGAATGGGACTGGACGGTGTAGTGGGCATGAGCGTTCTTCACCGCGTGACCCAGGAGAGCGACCTGGCGATAATTAAGGTGCCTTGACAGCAATGTCAGAGATTCCTGAATGCGTCTGGACTCGGTGACCTTGCGTTCCAAGTATGTCTGCAGGTCGTTTATCGCCCGCTGAATGATCTCGAGCTGAAA
Source organism: Streptosporangiaceae bacterium (assembly GCA_030037785.1). Taxonomy (GTDB): domain Bacteria; phylum Actinomycetota; class Actinomycetes; order Streptosporangiales; family Streptosporangiaceae; genus JAJYUU01. Next base: position 10,163 of record JASHQA010000155.1, on the reverse strand, counting down.
GATAATAAAGTAGGTCAGGTCACCGTCGTCCCGCTCGCAATAAAGGAAGCTGCGGGCATACTTCGCAGGCGCCTGCCTCAGCAGCCGCGAGATCGGCAGGAACTCTGCCAGCCAGTAGTCCTCGTGGAGCATCGACCAGTAGAAAAGCACCCGTGCGGTGCGCCCGTTTCCGTCAACAAACGGATGATCGTATGCAAGCATGAAATGAAGGATGATAGCGCGGACTACCGGCGGTACATAAACGCCCTCCGTTGCTGAGCTATTGGCAAAGCCGCAAAGTGCTTCGAGTCGCGCGGGTAGCTCTTCTGCCGGTGGAGGGATGTGCAGAACCGTGCCGTCGGTCATGTCCTCGACGAGGATTCGATTCTCCCCTGGTAGCTGGGGCCGCCCTACAGCACTTTCGTCATCTAGCGTTTCTTCGGTAACTACGCGATGCAAATCGCAGATCAGTGCCGGCGTCAGCTCCTCGTGTCTGATCTCGCCCACACGTTGCATCGCGTTGTAATTGTTGAGGATCATCCGCTCGTCTCTGGTGCGGGGAGCCCGGCCAGTCCGTAGCATTTCTTTCGCAACCTGGTGCGCTGTAGATGCGCCTTCGAGTTGGCTTGAGGTGATCGCTTCTTCGATGAGCGAAGTGACGACATAGCGCGCCCGGCTAGGAGCATCGTGCGTTACCGGCTCCGGAACTTCTATACGCCCGCTTAGGTGCTTGTCCACCACCTCGATGCCGCGGAGCACCTCGTCCGGTAGCGCGTAGGTGAACGGATGGCCATCGGTATCAGTCAGCGGAAGTGGTCGCTTCATTGCCTGTCTTGAGAACTTGCTGATCAGCCACCAGTCTTCGTGAGTAAGGCCATCGGGCGGGCGACGGACACGGACGTGATCCCATGGCAGATAGCGCTCTCCACCTGCGGCAGCTGTTCTGCTGAGGGCTCGCGTGAAGAACTCTGGGTCCGCCCTGACCTTGGCTGCAAGGAGGTCGGAGAGGCGTGGTGGCCTGACTGGCTTCCGCAAGGCGTGTAGTCCTGTCGAACTAGCTGCTAATTAGCTGCTAATATTCGTCAGATTAGCAGATAGCTGGGCCACCTGCCCTGCCGGGTAGCCTCGGCGCGCTCGCCGTGCCTTGGCCGCTATCGACGCGGAGTCGTGCGTCGTGTTGAGCCCGCTGCTAGTGGCTGCCGAGGTCGATGGACATGATCTTCACAACGCCATGCCGATCACCGCGGGCGCCGTCGGTCGCAGCCGGGTTGAACTTGTAGTCGATGCGTCCCGCACCGGTGATCTCGGTGGCCCACCGTGCATCCCGCTGTCAACGCTGCGCCCGGCGATCTCTGAGGTAGGCCTCAACGCCCTCGCCGCCATGCTGGATAGGCGGGTCTGAGCCAATGGTCTGCCGGTGCAACCGGATCAAGCGTTCCTCGATCCTGCGCCGGTCAGCTTGGTCAGGATGTTCCTCCAGCGCCCACGAGACCTCGATATGGCAGCCCGCGTCCTCGCAAAGCCGGAAGTACGGGGCTGCATAGTGCCCGCGATGCGGTCGCTTAGCGAGGCCTGCCGCTCGCCAGTTGAGGTAGTACCCGGCCGGGTGGCGCTTGCGGCCGCGGGCCAGGTCGTCCAGGCGTGCCCACCGGCCGCCCGCGGCAGCGCCGCTTTCGCCGATGTAGAGCAGACCACTTTCGCCACTGGCCCTGAAGCGGTAAAGGCCAGGAGATGCCGGGATCAGCCGGTTGTCGCGCGCCAAGTCGAAGTCATGCCACGGCGACCACGACAGGCCGCCCCAGTCGGGTGCCTGAGGATCGTTCGCCGGCCAAACGAAATCTGCGGTCACGACACGGCCGGAACAGCCGATGGGTCGGCTGCGATCTGGCTATCGGGGTTCTGAGGCCCCTCTCCCGGTTCCTGCCCGCCGAGCGCCGCGTGCCACTTAGCGGCGGTGGCGCTATCGAGGCGGTAGTAGTTCACGTTCTCGCCCCCGGCCTTCCATTCCGTCTCCCACGGATGGTTACGCCGTTTGAACCGAGTGCGCACGGAGTAGCCGAAACCCGCCAGCTGGCCAGACCCGGATGGTTGCGTCACGCCCGCGCGCTGGTAGATCGCCGTGGAGGGGACCCACTCACCGGGATGTTCGGCGCAGGTGTTCAGCACCGCAGTCGGCACTGGGAACCCCAGGCCGATCAGGGTGGCGAAGTCCTCTGCCGACCACTCGACTTCGGGCAGCTCCACACCCTCTTGGGGCTTGGCCTGACCGTGGCGGGGTCCCATCAGGAACGAGGCGATGTCCGCTACCGGGTAGATCTGCGAGACGGTCAAGATCGTCTCGTCGCCGACTGTCTGGTAGGCCTGGTAGCGGCGCATTGTGATGTCCACGCCCTGCTCGACCAACCAGACGACTGAGGTCGTGACCGGTTCGGAGTAGCTCTCAGCGAGGAGGACGATCCGCGGCTTCAGGAATACGTCCGGCGACAACTCGACATCGGAGGCATGAGCCTGGAGTTTCTCCCCGGCTTCCTCGCTGGTCAGCTTCTGCCCCGTGGTGCGGGACAAGAACTCCGCGTGGAGCGTGGCCAGCTGGTCCAATGAGAACCGGCTCGACATGGCGGCGTACTTGATGGCTTGTAGGTAGACGGTGTCCGGAGCCTTGCCGCGCTTCAACTCCGCGACAAGCAGCCGCCCGTCCGAACCCAGGCCCAGCAGATCCAGCCGGTCATGAGACTCCACGCCAGTCGGCGATATCCAGCGGTCGTACTGCGAGGCAACGATCAGAACGCCTGGGCCGAGGGCCTGCGGAAAGGTCGTTACCCACTTCTCCAGGTGGTATGGCTCGGTCATACCGAGGTCTTCGATCTTCACCACCTTGGCAAGCTCGGCTTGCGCGCCGGAGACAGTGAACAGGACCTCATCCGACATATCACTGGGCATACTTCAGCCTGCCACAAGCGCGAAGCTTCTCCGACGCGCAGAGATAGCCGGCTGCGACCTCAAGCCCGGCTACATGGCCCTCCTCGACGAAGACCTAGTCGCCGAACTGGAACGGCAGGCCGGGCGACCAGGTGAAGCTGAGGCCGACGAGCCAAGCTCTCCTCACGTCCATTACCGGCGTGCACCAAGCCGGACCCGGCAGCCTGTGCCGGCTGACAGCGCCAGAACCATCGAACGGATTACGGCGGAGCGACCGGCGGGTCGCCTCCCCTGGGAAGCAAGAGACACCAAGCAGCTCGTTGGTGTCTCTGGTGCGAACATGTCTGATCCGGTGGGCCTGGGAGGACTTGAACCTCCGACCTCTTCCTTATCAGGGAAGCGCTCTAACCGTCTGAGCCACAGGCCCGCAGTGGCACCGGCTAGCCGGTGCGTCCACCACGCCGGCTTAGGCTACCGCAAGCCGGGAGGTCCCGGTCAGTCAGTCTCCTTCAGCGTGACCTCTATGCCCCCGGTGAGGCTTGTGATCAGGTTGTACAGGGCTGCACCGATCGTTGACAGCGCCGTGAACAGGACCGCGTTGATGGCACCGATCAGAGCCGCGTAACCGAGCCAGCGCCGCGCGCTGAACCAGGCCGCCGCGTTTGTCCCCGGATGATTCTTGGAGTAGGTGACCAGGCCGACAGTCTGCTCGATTTTGGCGAATACGCCGAGCCTGGACAGCGCGTACCAGATAACTGCTACCGCCACGAACAAGACAATGAACCCCGCAAAAGAAACCAGGGAACTGAATTTCATCACCGAGAGCGGTTCGATGCGCTGGAGGCTCAGCAGCGCGGTCCGGGCCGGTGGCCCTGGTGGTGGCTCGGGCCGAGTACCTGGCCGGCCGCGTGCTGGCTGTGACTGCGGCCACGGCCCAGGCGCCTGCCCCGGTGCTCGAGGTGGCATCTCGGGCCGTACGGTCGGCCTGGACGGCTGCGGCTTGGGCTTGGTGAGGCTGGCGAACGACGCTCCGATCCTCGACGCCATCCCTCGTGCGCCGCTTGCCGCGCTGGCCATTGCCGCGATGGCGGAATCCTGAATGGACGATCCGCCGCTAGGCGCGACCGGCGGCGGAGCCATCAGCGACGTGACGTGCTGCTCCGCTGCGGCGGCTGGCGGCGCAGCAGCCTGTGAGGACGCCGACGATCCGTTCTGGCTCGGGTGTGCCGGACCCGCGGCAGGAGCGCTCGCTGCGCTAGCCGGCGTTGCCGATGTCGGTGCCGGTTTCGTGCCCGCTTGGTCGGCTGGCGTGACCGGCGGCACGTCAGCCGCCGCCCCGGCTGTCTCGACAGGCGACGCAGCACCGGCTGTCTCGGCGTGTGACGCGGTGCCGCCGTCCTCGGTTCCGGCCGGCGTGTCATCCAGCACGGTCTCGCCGTGCGCTAGCAACGGCTCCGCGCGGTTATCCACCCCGTCCTCCTCAGCACCGTTCACTGTCACGAGGTTATCCCCAAGCCAGCGCAATCTGACTCGCCACAGTCAGATGCCCTCGACAGCTCGACATGTCTATGACGCTTAGACCGGCCGGTGCGTTGCCCCCAGCTAGCCTGCCCGGCCAGGCAGGCGGCCGATGACGCTGCTGTGCGTCCGGCTTTACCCCTTAATTGCGTTATCTCACGGCACGATACCCGGTCAGCCTGTGATCCGGCCACATACGAGCGAACGATCACCAGCCGCACCCACGGCGCGCTGGTGGGCTTACTCTGCGTCGGAGCCAGCGCCCGGCTCGGCGTCTGCCGGATCTGCGGTGGCCGGCTCAGCGTCCGCCGGCTCAGCGTCCACCGGCTCAGCGTCCGCCGGATCTGCGGCGGTCGGCTCAGTGTCCGTTAGCTCAGCGGCATCCTCGGCATCAACCTGCACGCCGGCGCCGTTCCCGGTGGCTTCGGCATTCCGCGCGATCGCCACCAGGGTCTGGCCATCGCCGAGATTCACCAGCCGCACGCCCATGGTCTGGCGTCCGGAGAGCTTGATCTCGGATGCCGCGGTCCTGATCACGCCACCCGCAGACGTGATCGCGAAGACCTCGTCGTCCGGGTGCACCATGAGAGCGCCGATCAGCTCACCCCGTGCATCGACGATCCGCGCGGTCACCACGCCGAGGCCGCCACGGCCCTGAACCGGGTACTGATCGGCCGGGGTGCGCTTGGCGTAGCCGCCGCCGGTGGCAACGAGCACGTCGGCGCCCTCCCTTACCACGTACATGCCGAGCAGTTCGTCGCCATCGGTGAACCGCATCCCGATGACACCCGATGTGGCGCGGCCCATCGGCCGCAGCGCCTCGTCGCTGGCCCGGAATCGGATCGCCTGCGCGTGCTTGCTGATGAGCAGCAGGTCCTGGTCCGGCGAAACCAGCCGGGCCGCGATCACCTCGTCGTCCTCGCGGAGGTTGATCGCGATGATGCCGCCCGAACGCGGCGAGTCGAACTCCGTCAGCCGCGACTTCTTCACCAGGCCGGACGAGGTGGCCAGCACGAGGTACGGCGCGACATGGTAGTCACGCAGCGCCAGCACCTCGGCGATGTGCTCGTCTGGCTGGAACGCCAGCAGGTTCGCGACGTGCTGGCCGCGCGCGTCCCGCGCGGTGTCCGGCAACTCGTAAGCCTTCGCGCGATAGACCCGACCCTTGTTGGTGAAGAACAGGATCCAGTGGTGCGTGGACGTCACGAAGAAGTGGTCGACGATGTCGTCGGTGCGCAGCTGAGCGCCGCGTACCCCCTTGCCCCCGCGCCGCTGCGCCCGGTACAGGTCCGCCCTGGTTCGCTTCGCGTAACCGCCGTGCGTGATCGTGACGACGACGTCTTCCTCCGCGATGAGATCCTCTGCCGACATGTCGCCGTCATAGGCGACAATCTCGGTGCGGCGGGCGTCGCCGTACTTCGCGGCGATCTCACCGAGTTCGGTGCTGACGATTTCCCGCTGTCGCTCCGGCGAGGCGAGGATGGCCTCGTACTCGGCGATCTGCGCCATCTTCTCGTTGTACTCGTCGATGATTTCCTGACGCTCCAGCGCCGCTAGCTTGCGCAGCTGCATGTCGAGGATGGCCGTGGCCTGGACCTCGTCGATCTCGAGCAGGTCCATCAGGCCCTGCCGGGCGACCGCCGCCGACTCGCTGGCCCGGATCAGCGCGATGACCTCGTCGATCCGGTCGATGGCCTTGATGTACGCAACCAGAATGTGAGCCCGCTTGCGCGCCTGGTCCAGCAGGTACCGGGTGCGCCGGACGATCACCTCGATCTGGTGCGTAACCCAGTGCCGGATTACCTGATCCAGGCGCAGCGTCCGGGGCACGCCGTCGACCAGCGCGACCACGTTGACACCGAAGGTGTCCTGCAGCTGCGTGTGCTTGTACAGGTTGTTGAGCACGACCTTGGCGACCGCATCGCGCTTCAGGATGATGACGAGGCGCTGACCGGTCCGGCCGCTGCTCTGGTCCTGGACGTCCGCGATGCCCCCGATCCGGCCGTCCCGCACCAGCTCAGCGATCTTGCTGGCGAGGTTGTCGGGGTTGACCTGGAACGGCAGCTCAGTCGCGACCAGAGTGGTGCGCCCTCGCTGGTCCTCCTCGACGTTGACGACCGCGCGCATCGTGATCGAGCCGCGCCCGGTCTGGTACGCGTCGCGGATACCGCGGCGCCCGACGATCTGCGCCGCGGTCGGGAAGTCCGGGCCGGGGATGCGCTCCGCGAGCGCCGCCAGTAGCTCCTCGTCGCTGGCGTCGAAGTGCTCGAGATACCACTGCGCCCCGGCCGCGACTTCACGCAGGTTGTGGGGCGGAATCTTGGTGGCCATGCCGACGGCGATGCCCTCGGACCCGTTGACGAGCAGATTGGGGAACCGGGCCGGCAGCACGATGGGCTCGGCCGCCTGGCCGTCGTAGTTGGGCCGGAAATCGACGGTGTCCTTGTCGATGTCCCGGAGCATCTCCATCGCCAGGGGCGCCAGGCGGCACTCGGTGTACCGCATCGCCGCGGGCGGGTCGTTGCCCGGCGAGCCGAAGTTGCCCTGGCCGTCGACCAGCGGCATCCGCATCGCCCACGGCTGCGCGAGCCGGACGAGCGTGTCGTAGATGGCCGAGTCACCGTGCGGGTGGTAGTTGCCCATGACGTCGCCGACGACCCTGGCGCACTTGTTGTAACCGCGGTCCGGCCGGTACTGGCCGTCATACATCGCCCAGAGGATCCGGGTGTGCACCGGCTTCAGGCCGTCTCGGACGTCCGGCAGTGCGCGCCCGACGATGACCGACATCGCGTAGTCGAGGAAGCTCCGCTGCATCTCGACCTGGATGTCGATGGGCTCCGTCCGGTCGTGACCGGCGGCGTCGGCCTCTGGCGTGGTCACGTCAGACACTGCACAATCCTTCCCTCAGGCTTGTCGCCTGGTCCTGTCTCGCCTGTCTCGCCGGCCCGCTGCTGCCGAGAACAGGCGCACGGGCTGAGAGCCGGGCCGGGCCCGTTCCCTTAGATATCCAGGAACCGCACGTCCTTGGCGTTGCGCTGGATGAACGCGCGCCGGGCTTCGACGTCCTCGCCCATCAGGACGCTGAACAGCTCGTCGGCCTGCGCCGCGTCGTCGAGCGTCACCTGGCGCAACACCCGGCGAGCCGGATCCATCGTGGTCTCCCACAGCTCGGTGGCGTTCATCTCACCGAGACCCTTGAACCGCTGCACCCGGCCGGCCGGTCGCGGGTCGCGGCGACCGTCGGCGATCCCGGCCTCGATGATGACGTCTCGCTCCTTGTCGGAGTACGCGTAGCCGGGCTCGACGTTGCGGCCCTCCCACTTGATCTTGTACAGCGGCGGCTGCGCGAGGTAGACGTGCCCGGCCTCGATCAGCGGTTTCATGAACCGGAACAGCAGCGTCAGCAGCAGCGTCGTGATGTGCTGGCCGTCGACGTCGGCATCAGCCATCAGGATGATCTTGTAGTACCGCAGCTTGGCCACGTCGAACTCGTCGTGGATTCCCGTGCCGAGCGCGGTGATCATCGCCTGGACCTCGGTGTTCTTCAGCACCCGGTCGATCCTGGCCTTCTCCACGTTGAGGATCTTGCCGCGGATCGGCAGGATCGCCTGGAAGTGCGGATCGCGACCGCCCTTCGCCGAGCCACCAGCCGAGTCACCCTCGACGACGTAGATCTCGCACCGGGCCGGGTCGCCGGACTGGCAGTCCGCCAGCTTGCCGGGCAGGCCCGAGCCGCCCATCAGGCTCTTGCGCGTCAGGTCCCTCGCCTGCCGGGCGGCGATCCGTGCCCGGGCCGCCTGGCTGGCCTTGAGCACGATGGCCTTGGCTTCGCCGGGGTTGCGTTCGAGCCAGTCCTTCAGGTGGTCGTTACACACCTTCTGGACGAAGGACTTCGCCTCGGTGTTGCCGAGCTTCTGCTTGGTCTGGCCCTCGAACTGCGGCTCGGACAGCTTGACGTGGATGATGGCCGTCAGGCCCTCCCGGACGTCCTCGCCGGTCAGGTTGTCGTCGCGGTCCCTGATGAGCTTCTGGTCGCGGGCGTACCGGTTGACGATCGAGGTGAGCGCGGAACGGAAGCCCTCCTCGTGCGTGCCGCCCTCGGCTGTGTTGATGGTGTTGGCGAACGTGTACACCGACTCGGAGTACGAGCCAGTCCACTGCATCGCGACCTCTGCGGAGATGCCGGCGGCCTCGTCACCGAAGTGAACGACGCTGTCGTGCACCGGCTCCTTCGTCCTGTTCATGTACCGGACGAAGTCCGCGATGCCGCCGTCGTAGTGGTAACTGACCACCGTCGGCGCGTCGCCGGCCCTCATATCGTCGGACGTGTCGGCGGTCGCGTGCTGAGGTCGCTCGTCGATCAGCGTGATGGTCAGGCCCTGGTTGAGGAAGGCCATCTCCTGAAGCCGGCGCGAGAGCGTCTCGAACGACCACTCGGTGGTCTCGAAGATCGACCCGTCGGGCCAGAAGGTGACGATCGTGCCGGTCTCGTCCGTCCGCTCGCCGCGCCGGAGCGGCGCTACCGGCTGCGAGTTCTCGTACGACTGCCGCCAGACGTAGCCATCCTTGCGGATCTCCACGCTCAGCCTCGCGGACAGGGCGTTCACCACCGACACGCCGACGCCGTGCAGGCCGCCGGACACCGCGTAGGCCTGACTGTCAAACTTGCCGCCCGCGTGGAGCGTGGTGAGCACGACCTCGACCGCTGGCCGCTTCTCGACCGGATGCTCGTCGACCGGAATGCCGCGGCCGTTGTCGGTGACCTGCACCCCGCCGTCGGCGAGCAGGACCACGTCGATCCGGTCGGCGAACCCGGCTAGGGCCTCATCGACCGCGTTGTCGACGACCTCCTGGACCAGGTGGTGCAGGCCGCGCTCACCGGTAGAACCGATGTACATCCCGGGACGCTTGCGGACGGCCTCCAGGCCTTCCAGGACCGTAATCGAACGTGCGTCATAGGACAATGCTGAAGCTCCTCTGGACAGGGCGGACACGCGGGCGGCCGATATATCCCCCACCCGGCACGCCCATGTGCCATGTTCATTTTACCTGGCCAGACGTCGCGCCTCAGCCGTACTCAGCCGTACGTGTCACGGGGTCCCCGGCCGCCGCGCACCCGCCACCGACCTGGCCTGCCGGGCGGGACCGGACCACGGACCTGTACCCGCAGCACCGTGCCGTCCCCGAGCTCCCGGTTCAGGCGCAGCACCAGCTGGGCCGCCAGCAGCCGGACCTGGGTCGCCCAGGCGGTCGAGTCGGCCACCACGGTCAGTTCCCCGGCCGCTAGCCGCTCCGGGCTCGTGTGTCCGGCGAGGTCTGCGCCGACTATCTCCGCCCACCGTCCGAACACTGACCCCGTCGCCACCGACAGCGCCCAGCCCTCCGCGTCCAGCAACCCGCTGACCGCTGACGAGAAGGGCACGGGATCGGAGCGCCGCGGCTGCGGCGCGAATCCCGGCCGCGCACTCTCCCGACCGCCGAGACCGCCACGGCCGACCCGGCCGCTAACAGTGCCGCGCCGGACCCGCCGCCCATCGGACGAAGCGGTCGGAATCAGACCCGCAGCGCCTGGTTTCATCTGTTCCGATGCAACGTCTTCGCCGACCGGTGCATTCCCCGGCTGGCCGACCGGCACCGCCGAGCCGGGCGTGTCCTGCCCACCGGCTGCTGCCGCCAGCGCACCTCCGGACACTGGATCTGCGGGTGCCACCCGGCCTGGCGCGGACGGCATGCTGCGCGGGGCCGGG
>JASHQA010000154.1 GCA_030037785.1 Streptosporangiaceae bacterium | reverse complement strand
ACCGGGCTGGGCCGGCCGGGAGGCGCGGGGCCGGCGGCACTGCCCGGCTTCGGCTCGCTGCCCGGTCTCGGCGGCGACAACGGAGCGTTCCGGCTGCCCGGCCCCGCGGGTGGCCAGGGCACGGGGCAGGGCAGCCCGCCGCCGGCGTTCCGCGGTCGGCCGGGCAAGAAGGGCCGCTAGCGCGGCTCGGCGCAGCTGATTACGCTGCCGCAGCGATCGTCTGGCACAATGTGGTGACTACGCACGGTTGCGCGGGGCCCTCTCTCACTCGCCGCAGCCGGCACCATCGGGGCAGCCCGCGCCCGGCACCTCACCTGGGCCGCGACCTGCTCGACCTGCATCGGGAGTAGACCGCAGCCGTGGCTGTCAAGATCAAGCTCAAGCGCCTGGGCAAAATCCGCGCGCCCTATTACCGCATCGTCGTCGCAGACGCCCGCACCAAGCGGGACGGTCGTGCGATCGAGGAGATCGGCAAGTACCACCCCAAGGCCGAGCCGTCGCTCATCGAGGTTGACTCCGAGCGCGCCCAGCACTGGCTGTCCGTCGGCGCCCAGCCGACCGACCCGGTGCGCAAGATCCTGGAGATCACCGGCGACTGGCAGAAGTTCCATGGCCTGCCCGGTTCCGAGGGGACGCTGCGTACCGCCGAGCCCAGGACTGACCGCAAGGCCGTCTTCGCGGCCGCCGTGGCAGAGACGCTCGCAGGCACCGAGGCCAAGCCCAAGACCAGGGCCAGGTCCGAGCCGAAGGCGAGCGCCAAGGTCGACAGCAAGCCTGAGGTCAAGGCCGACAGCAAGCCTGCGGCCAAGGCCGGAAAGACGGCTGGCAGGACGCGTAAGTCCGAGCAGCCCGGCGACACCGCAGCCGACCAGGCCCCCGCCGAGGAGACCAGCCGCGCGGAGTCGGCTTCAGACGGCGTCGCAGAGGCAGATGGCGGCGCCTGACATGCTCGAGGAGGCCCTGGAGCACCTGGTGCGGGGCATCGTCGAGCATCCGGATGACGTGCGCGTCGGCAGCCGCGGACTGCGGCGCGGGCGGGTGCTCGAGGTCCGAGTGCATCCAGATGACCTGGGCAAGGTCATCGGCCGGGGCGGTCGCACCGCCAGGGCGCTGCGGACAGTCATCGGGTCGCTGGCCGGCAACAACTACGTTCGCGTCGACCTGCTGGATGCCGACGAGGTTCGCTAGCCGCCATGCAGCTGGTGGTCGGCCGCATCGGGAGGCCGCACGGCGTCCACGGTGAGCTAGCCGTCGAGGTCCGCACCGACGACCCGGAGCTGCGGCTGGCCGTGGGCGCCGTGCTGGCGACCGAGCCCGCGGCGGCCGGGCCGCTCACTGTGGCTGGCAGCCGCTGGCACGCCGGGCTGCTGCTGCTCACCTTCGCCGGCGTCGGCGACCGGACCGCCGCGCAGGACCTGCGCGGCACGCTGCTCGTTGTCGACTCGGCAGACCTTGGCGAGCTGCCCGACCCGGACGAGTTCCGCGACCACCAGCTCATCGGTCTTAGCGTGATCGCGCCCGGCGGGGAGCAGGTCGGCACCGTCGCTGACGTGCTGCACCACGGGCAGGACCTGCTGGTGGTGGCCGGCAGCGGCGAGCGCGCTGGCGCGGAGATCCTCGTGCCGTTCGTGTCCGCCATCGTCAGCGAGGTGGACCTCGCCGCGGGCCTGCTCCGGGTCGACCCGCCGCCGGGACTGCTCGACCCGGAGGCCGCGATCTAGCGCGGAGATCGGAGGCAGGGGTGCGCATCGACGTCATCACGATCTTTCCCGAGTACTTCGGTCCGCTCAGCGTCTCGCTCATCGGCAAGGCAGCCGCGCGCGGGGACATCACGTTCGGCGTCCACGACCTGCGGCACTGGACCCACGACGCGCACCGCACGGTGGACGACACCCCGTTCGGCGGCGGGCCAGGGATGGTGATGAAGCCGGAGCCTTGGGGCGAGGCGCTGGACGCGGTGGTGGCGGCCGGGGGAGGTGCCGGCGCCGACGCGCTGCTGGTCATCCCCACGCCGGCCGGCGTCCCGTTCACGCAGCAGCACGCGGCCAGGTACGCGGCCCAGCCGTGGCTGATCTTCGCGTGCGGGCGGTACGAGGGCATCGACGGGCGGGTCGCCGACGAGGCGCGGTCCGTGCTGGCTGTCGAGGAGGTGAGCATCGGCGACTACGTGCTGGCCGGCGGGGAGCCGGCCGTGCTGGTGATGACCGAGGCGATCTGTCGTCTGCTGCCTGGCGTGCTGGGCAATGCCGAGTCGGCCACGGACGATTCGTTCGGCTTCGGCGGCATCGAGTCGGGCGGCCCGATGGCCGGGCTGGTCGAGGGACCGAGCTACACCAGGCCGCGGGTGTGGCGCGACCGCGAGGTGCCGCCGGTACTGCTGTCGGGCGACCACGCCGCGATCGCCCGCTGGCGCCGGGACGGCGCGCTGCGGCGGACCGCGCGGAACCGTCCCGACCTGGTCGCGAGGCTCGCGGCGCAGGCACCGGGTGCGCTCGACCGTCGCGACCGGGAGGTGCTGTCCGAGGCCGGTTTTCCGGTTAACGCCGAAGATGTGGCACACTGAAACCCTGCCCAGCCGCTGGCCTGCTCCTGCCGTTCAGCTGCCTGGGGGCTGCCGGGCGAGAGCCCAGCTCAGACACACGACCGATCCAGCGCGTTCGCAGCGTGCGCTGATGATGACCGAGGAACCGCAGCGATGCACACCGCGATTGCCGAGCTAGAGCAGGCGCAGATCCGCTCCGACATCCCGAGCTTCCGGCCTGGAGACACCCTGAAGGTGCACGTCAAGGTCACCGAGGGCAACCGGTCACGGATCCAGATCTTCCAGGGCGTGGTCATCCGCCGCCAGGGCGGCGGAGCGCGGGAGACGTTCACCGTTCGCAAGATCAGTTATGGCGTCGGCGTCGAGCGGACGTTTCCGGTGCACACTCCCGCGATCGACAAGATCGAGATCGTGACCCGGGGCCGGGTCCGCCGCGCGAAGCTGTACTACCTGCGCTCGCTCCGCGGCAAGGCGGCCAGGATCCGGGAGCGCCGCGAGGCCACCCCCGCCAGGTAGCGTCCGCGCTGCGGTCGAACTGGCACGGGTCGGCGCCGGATGACGGCCAAGTCGGCGGACGAGGACGCGGCGAGTCCGCAGAGCGGTGCCCGTTCGCGCCAGCGTTCGTTGCTGCGCGAGCTGCCGATCCTCGTGCTGATCGCGCTCGTGATCGCGATGCTGGTCAAGACGTTCGTGGTGCAGGCCTTTGTCATCCCGACCGGCTCCATGCAGGACACGCTGGAGATCGGCGACAAGATCCTCGTCAACAAGCTCGTCTACCACTTCCGCGCGATCCAGCCGGGCGACATCGTGGTCTTCAACGGGGCGGGCAGCTGGGAGCCGGCCGCGCCGACGTCACCGGACGACAACCCGATAGCAAGGGCCTACGACGACACCCTGCGCAAGCTGTTCGACACCGTCGGCAGCCTCTTCGGGTCGCCCCTGGATCAGACAGACTTCGTCAAGCGCGTGATCGGAGTGCCGGGCGATCACGTGGTGTGCTGCAACTCCCGCGGCCTCATCACGGTCAACGGCGTGCCGCTGCACGAGCAGTCGTACCTGTACCCGGGCAACGAGCCTGGTAGCGCTCCGCCGGGTATCCCCGGCCACTTCAACGTCCGGGTGCCGCCCGGTTACCTGTGGGTCCTCGGTGACCACCGCGGCATCTCCGACGACTCGCGTGGCCACGAGGCCGACCCCGGCAACGGGATGGTCCCCGAGAACAAGGTGATCGGCCGCGCGTTCATGATCGTGTGGCCCCCCAGTCGGTGGCGGATCCTGCCGATCCCGGCCACCTTCGACCAGCGCGGCATCGACGCAGCGGCGGGTGCGTCGGCCGCCGCCGTGCCCGCGGCCGCCGGTGTCGTCGGAGCCGTGCCGCTGACCTGGCTCTACCGGCGGGTGCGGCGCTCGCGGCCGCGCCGCGGGCGCCGCACCCGACCCCATCGTGGCCCGTTCCCATATCGCCGGTGAATGCGGTCAGGACCGGGCTTCCACCGCACTTGCGGCTGACGGCGCGAGCGGCACTGCCGGGATAGGCTCTGCGTGATGAGCGAGGAGCAGGGCAGCCCGGAGCGGCTGGTGGCGGGTGCTCCCGGCGAGGGGCCGCCAAGCGCGACCGCGGCCGAGCCGGACGGCGGCGCGCACCGGAAGGGCACCTCGGGTCGGACCCGGCGCTGGTCGGCCTGGCGCGAACTACCCATCCTCATCGTGGTGGCTCTCGCCATCGCCCTGCTGATCAAGACCTTCGTGGTGCAGCCGTTCTTCATCCCGTCGTCCTCCATGGAGGACACGCTGATGGTGGGCGACAAGGTGCTGGTCAACAAGCTCGTCTACGACTTCCGCGGAATCCACCGGGGCGACATCGTGGTGTTCAACGGCACCGGGTCGTGGAACCCCGCACCGGCGCCGACCAGGCCGTCCGCAGACCCGCTGGTGCGCGCTTACGACGCCACCCTGCTGCCGTTGTTCCGTTCCATCGGCGGGCTGTTCGGCACCCCGGCTGACCAGACCGACTTCATCAAGCGCGTGATCGGCCTGCCCGGCGACCACGTCGCGTGCTGCAACGCCCAGGGCCTCGTGACCGTCAACGGCGTGCCGTTGCACGAGTCGTCGTATCTGTACCCCGGCGCCGCGCCCTCGCTGATCCGGTTCAGCGTCACGGTTCCGGCCGGGCGGCTGTGGGTGATGGGCGACAACCGGCAGATCTCAGACGACTCCCGAATGCGCCAGTTTGACCCAGGACACGGCACCATACCCGAGAACATGGTGATCGGCCGCGCGTTCGTGATCGTGTGGCCGCCCAGCCAGTGGCGCGTCCTGCCGATCCCGGCCACGTTCGACCAGGCCGGTTTCACCAGGGCGGTGTCCGGGGCGGCGGCCGCCGTGACGCCGTACGCGCCGCTGGCCGCCGGGACCGTCATCGCCGTGCCGCTGACCTGGCTCCAGCGGCGAGCCCGGCGCACTCTGCGCAACCGCCGCCGCGGGCGAGCGCGGACAGCTGATCGGTGGTTCCGGCGACTCCCAGTGCGGACAGCCGGCCAGCCGGGTGAGGATAATCAGTGCCCCTAGTTACCCGCAGCGGCGGTACGGGCAGCCGATCGCTGACCGCGTCGTTCGAGTGCCGGCGATAGGCTCAAGCCGATGACGAGCGACGAGCACGGCAAGCCCGAAGGGGCCACTGGCGCTCAGGGTGCTGGGGAAGCAGCCGACGGGGTGTCACGCAATGGCAGTCACGGCTACAGCGCGCTGGCGGGCCGGGCTTCCAGCGCGAGCGGCGA
>JASHQA010000153.1 GCA_030037785.1 Streptosporangiaceae bacterium | reverse complement strand
CTGGAGTGGCTGGTTACGCGGCCGCCCCGCGACCGGCTCCGGGCGACGGAGGCGCGCCTCGAGGCCGGCGACGCCGCGAAGGGCCCGGCCGCCATACTCGTGCCGCTGGCTGCGAAGGCGGTCGTGGCGGGCGGCCTCGGCTCGCTGGCGTGGGTTGCGGCCAAGGTGGGCGCGCTGTCCTTCGGCGGCGGCTTCGTCATCATCCCGCTGATGCAGCACGACGCTGTGCACACCTATCACTGGATGACCACGGCCCAGTTCCTGAGCGCCGTCGCGCTCGGTCAGGTGACGCCCGGCCCGGTGGTGCTGACGGTCGGCGTGGTCGGCTACGCCGCGGCAGGCGTCGGCGGCTGCCTGCTGGCGGTGCTCGTCGCGTTCACGCCGTCCTTCGCGTTCGTCCTGGCGGGCGGCAGGCACTTCGACGCGTTCCGGCGCAGCGCCGCCGCCCAGGCGTTCCTCGGCGGCGCGGGCCCGGCCGCGATCGGGGCCATCGCCGGAGCGGCGCTCACGCTCGGGCTCGGACTCACCCAGTTCTGGCAAGTCGCCGTGCTGGCACTCGCGGCTGGCTGGCTCCTGGTGCTGCGACGCGGCGTCGTTCCCGCGATCGTCGGGGGCGCCGCCATCGGCGTCGTCGTCGCGCTCGCCGGGGGCCTGCGGTAACCGGCCGCGTCCTCGCCGACGGTGGCTGCAGTCCTGCCGGGCCGGTGCGATCCTGTCAGGCCGCCGCGGTCCCACCCGGGCGCCCGTGGATACGCGGAACGTGGTCCGGCTAGGCTAGGCCAGCCGACGCAGCACGTCCGCGCGCAGCGCCGCCACATCCGTGCCCGCGCGGGCAAGCATGGTCAGCGCGCCGTTGCGCTTCTGGTCCAGGATGCCGAGCAGCAGGTGGCCGGACGTGATCTGGCGGTGACTGAGCTGCACGGCCTGGCGGGCGGCGCCAGCGAGCGTCTGCCTGGCGTCCGGCGCGAACGGCAGCCTGCGCCGCCCGGTCACCCTGGCCCGGTCCAGCGCGCCAGGGCCGAAGGCGGCATCGGCGGCACGGCGCACCGCGTCCAGGTCGATGCCGAGCGTGGACAGTGCGTCGGCGTCCAGGTCGGCCGGGACCTCGTGGTCGCCGCGCGGCAAGCGCGCCCGTAGCGAGTCAGCGTCCACGCCGGCGGCGGTCAGCGCGTCCGCGGCCGGGCCGGGCTCCTGCAGCAGGCCGAGCAGGACATGCTCGCTGCGGACCCGGTCCTGTCCTGCTCGGGCCGCTTCCTGACGCGCGTCGATGACCGCCTGGCGCGCCGTCTGCGCGAATCGCTCAAGCATCGTCGCCTCCCGTGCTGACCTCGCGGGCGATCTCCGGGCTCCCCGCGGTGCTGCTGCGGGGGGACGGCCCCCCGGAACCCTCTGCCGTGCTCGGCCGGGGGGACGACCCGCCGGAGCCCCCCGCGGTGCGCCGCCGCCTCCGGTGCAGCCCACCGGAACTCGCCGCGGCGAGCAGCCCGCTGTACTTCTTGTGCACGGCCTGCTTGCTGACGCCCAGGAAGACCGCGATCTCCTGCCAGGACCAGCCGTGCTCGCGCGCGTTCTGTACCTGCAGCGCCTCGAGCCGCTCCGCGAGCTCCCGCAGCGACCGAGCGGCGCGTAGCCCGGCGGCCGGATCCGGTCCGCTCGCCGCCTCGGCCAGGGCGACTTCGTTCGTCATGACGTCAATATAGGTTGACACTCGCCGTTGTGTCAACTTCTGTTGACGAAACCGCGGCCACTCAGGCCGGCCGGGCTGGGCGAGTAGCCGGGTCTCGACCCGCCGAACGGGAGATAGCCTGCTGCAGAAAACCGAGCATCACCAATGCCTGCGCGGTGCCGAGCTGTACGACGCGTAACGGAGCACGCCGATGTCCGACCGTCTGGTCCAGTACTCCGTCGATCGCGGCGTCGCCAGGATCGCACTCGACTCACCGCGCAACCGCAACGCGCTGTCGGCCGCGCTCCTCGGTCAGCTCACCGATGCGCTGGCGAGCGCGGCCAGGGATGACGCCGTGCGCGCCGTGGCGCTCACGCATACCGGATCGACGTTCTGCGCCGGCGCGGACCTCAGCGAGGCAAGCCAGGGCGGCATGGCGACTGGGGCGGGCCAGCTCATGGCCCTGTTGCGGCACATCGTCGCGCTGCCCAAGCCCGTAGTGGGCAGCATCGACGGGCACGCCCGAGCCGGCGGCCTCGGCCTCGTCGGTGCCTGCGACATCGTGCTGGCCGGCCCGCAGTCGAGTTTCGCCTTCAGCGAGGTGCGGCTTGGCCTCGCGCCGGCCACGATCTCGCTCACCACGCTGCCGCGGATGGATGCCCGCGCCGCCAGCCGCTACTACCTGACCGGCGAGACGTTCGACGCCGCCACGGCGGCCAGGATCGGCCTGGTTACCGACGCAGTCGCGGACATCGAGGTGGGAACCCTGGCGGTGCTGGACGCCCTGCGTGCCGGTTCGCCGCAGGGACTGCGGGAGACCAAGCTGCTGCTGGCGCACGCCGTGCTGGCCGACTTCGAGGCGAGGGGGGCAGTCCTCGCCGAGCTGTCTGCACGGCTCTTCGGCTCCGCCGAAGCCGCGGAGGGGATGGCGGCCTTCCGGGAGAAGAGACGGCCCGCCTGGGCCGCCGACTAGCGAGTACGCCCGGTGATCTCGACGTGAGGCGGGCAGAGTGAGGCTGACAGGATGTCTGAGCGCGAAGAGCTGATGGCACTGCGGCAGCAGTGCACCAGGTCCATCCAGGGCCACGGGGTGGTCACCGCGGCCTCGATGCTGGCCACTATCCCGAGCGACACCACGATGGACAACTACGGCCAGGGCGGCGTGGTCACGGACCTAGAGGCAGAGATCTGCCGGGTGCTGGACAAGCCAGCGGCCGCGTTCCTTCCCTCCGGCGTGATGGCACAGCAGGCAGTTCTCCGGGTGCACGCGGACGCCCGGAACCGCCGGACCGTCGTCTTTCACCCGATGTGCCATCTCGAGCAGCACGAGGGGCAGGGATACCAGCGGCTGCACGGACTCATCGGCCGCCCGGCCGGGCAGCGGGATCGGCTCATCACGATGGATGATCTGACCGCGATCGCCGAGCCGCCGGCTGTGCTGCTGCTGGAGTTGCCGCAGCGTGACATCGGCGGCCAGCAGCCGGCCTGGGACGACCTGGCGGCGCAGGCCGGGTGGGCCCGCGAGCGCGGCGCCGCCGCGCACCTCGACGGAGCGCGGCTGTGGGAGTCGGCGGCCGGGTACGGACGATCGCCGGCTGAGATCGCGGCCCTGTTCGACACGGTCTACGTGTCCTTCTACAAGGGGATCGGGGCGCTCCCCGGCTGCTGCGTCGCCGGGCCCGAGGACGTCGTCGAACAGGTGCGGGAGTGGCGGCGGCGGATGGGCGGCACCCTCTACGGGCTGTGGCCGAGTGCGGCTTCTGCGCTGACACTGCTCGCCGAGCGGCTGCCGAGGTTCGACGGGTACCTCGATCACGCCCGGGCGACCGCGGTCGCGCTATCCGCCACGCCGGGCATCACGGTGATCCCGGATCCGCCGCAGGTGCCGATGATGCACCTGCTGCTGCGCGTGGCCGCGGACGACTACGGCAAGGCCGTGCGGCGGCTCGCGGAAGACGAGGGACTCTGGGTATCCCCGTTCTGCGTGCCGACCGCCGACCCGGCGGTGCAGCGGCTGGAGTTGTCAGTGGGCGACGCCACGCTGGAGTTCACGCCAGCGGAGATAGCGGAGATCTTCGCCGGGCTCATGGGCCGCTGACGCCACGCTGGTGGTCGGTTAGGCCGAGTCAGCCGCCCGCGCGGCGACGACGAGCCACTGCGCTCGCTCGGTTTGACCCGGCCCAAGGCGCTCGTAGGCCTTGTCCAGTACGCGCATGCGGTCCTCGTAGGGCAGGCCGCGGAGCCCGTCTCTGGTGAAGATCGGTACTGACAGCCAGGCGCGCTGAGACTCGGCGCTGTTCTGGTGGCTGACCGTCGTAACCAGCTCGACGTCGAAGCCAGCGGCCCCGAGGCAGCAGCTGATCGAATCCTGTGTCAGCCGATGTCTGACCCGACCCCGCGCTTCGTCTGCTGGCGCCCAGCCGTAGTCGCGCTCGGCGATTGCCCGCATCTCGCTCAGCAGCGCCGGATAGCGGTCACCCGACGGGTCACCGTCGCCATCGTCGAGGAAGCTCACTGGCACGTTGAACGCGAAACACCCGCCAGCCTTCAGCACGGTCCGCACCGCGACCGCGGTGGCCGCGAAGTCGGTCTGCCAGATGGCGGAGTTGCAGAGGACCGCGTCAACGGGCTCGGTCAGGTGCTGATCGACGCTCTCGGCGCGCGCCTGAATCCAGCTGGCGCGGGGGTCGGGCGTGGAGCTCGCGGCCACCCCGAGCATGGCCGCCGACCTATCCACGCCGGTCACCCTGCCGTCCGGGCCGAGCACCGCCAGGATCTCCCGGCTGGTGGCACCGGTTCCGCAGGCCAGGTCGAGGACCGCGACGTCGGCAGCGGCGGCCACCGCCGACGGCAGGGCCACCGCAATCAGGTCCTGGCTGGTCTGGCGGTAGTTCGGGTAGTCGCGCGCATAAGCGTCGTAGTGACGGGCATTGTCGTCTTCACCCCAGCTGTCCGCGCTTGCCGTGTCGAGGGTGCCCATCCGCCCATTTCACCACGCGATCGCTCCGCGGCAGTTCGACGAGCAGGAGAGAGTCACGGCGTGGTTGCGGGCCAGGATGACCGGTTTCGCCGACACTGGCTGGTGGACCGGTCGGGCGACGGAAGCGGAGGCACGTGCGCAGCAAACGCTACAACGAAGATGTGCTCGCTGCGCCGCCCCGCCGGCTCGCCCCGCCGCCACCGGTCGCCGCCGAGCCGGGCCTGGTGGTCGAGGACAGCGCGGGCGAGTTCTGCGGTGCCATCGTCGGCTGCGAGAAAGATGCCGTCACACTGGAGGACCGGCACGGCCGACGGCGTGAGTTCCCGCTGACCGGGACCTTCCTGCTGGAAGGCAGGCGGGTGGCGCTGGTACGGCCGGTGCAGGGTCAGCGGACGCGGACTGGACCGGCTCGCACCGCGTCCGGCTCGGTTGCCGCGCCGACGGGCCGGGCGCGAGTGGCGAGGGCCAGTCGAATCTACGTCGAAGGTCAGCACGACGCCGAACTGGTCGAAAAGGTGTGGGGTGACGACTTGCGCGACGTGGGGGTGGTGGTGGAGCCACTGCACGGCGTCGAGGATCTGCCCACGATAGTGGCCGAGTTCGGCCCGGAGCCCGGCCGTCGCCTGGGCGTGCTCGTCGACCACCTCGTCGACGGCTCCAAGGAGAGCAAGATCGCGGCCAGGGTGGCCGGCGAGCACGTCCTGGTCGTCGGCCACCCGTACGTGGACGTGTGGGCGGCGGTGAAGCCCGCCAGCGTGGGCATCGCCCGCTGGCCCGACGTACCGCGGCACGAGCCCTGGAAGCAAGGTGTGCTCGCAGCCCTGGGCTGGGCGCCCGACCCGGCCGCGGGCTGGCGCCGAATCCTCGGCCGGGTGCGGTCGTACGCAGACCTGGAGCCGGCCTTCCTCGGCCGGGTCGAGGAGCTCATCGACTTCGTGACCGCACCCGGCAGCCACTGACCGGCTGGTCTAGCGGAAATGAGCGGATGCCTCCTCCTCGGCGGGCACGGCTGAGCGCTGCCCGATCACCAGCACGGACACCACGACCAGCAGCGGCCAGATCGACTGGTCGGCGGTCACGACTCGCTCGGCGAGGCCCAGTTCGGGCCCGTTGAACAGCTCGACGGTGAACCACAGCACGGCGGCGAGCGTGACGCCGGTGAAGGCGGCCACGGCGACTGGCCGCAGCCCGAGCGGCGCGTCAGGCTCACGACGCATCGCCGCTACCGGCCAGATCGTCATCACCACGACGCCGACGAGGGAAAACGCCTCATGGGCCAGCGACCCCCCGTGCCTGGGCTGCGGGTTCACGGCAATGAGAATGCTGGAGATGCCGCCGATAATCAGCAGGGCCCGGCCGGTCTCGGCGGCTGCACGCAGGGCGATCCCGGTGGTGGCGTGGCAGATGCCGACGCCCAGCAGGGTGAGCGCGATGACCCACCGGTAGGGCATGCCCACGGCACCGAGGGCGCTGATCGAGCGCTGTACCGCGTCGAACGGCACCGGCTGCAGGTCGGCGGCCAGAGTCCAGCCGCTGATGAGGACGGCGGGCGCGAGTATCGAAGACGCGACTCCCCACCATGGCACGGTGCCGCTGCGAGCTGGAGGGGGAACCAGTCGTCGCGTGCTGCGCACATCTCCACCGTAAATCCTTCCGCAACCGGATATTCGCGGCGGCCCGCCCGGCTTCGCGGCGGGCTGCCGCTGACCAGGCGGCGCGGTGTACGCAAGGACGCAAGGACGCAAGGACGCTGCGGTGCGGTGCACACTGCGGTGGTGCACACCGCGGGTGCGGCGCCGGAGCTGGGAGGGGCCGACTGCGCGAGCTGGGACCGCCGTAGTGTGAGGGTGTGTCGATTATCAAGATCAACGCGATTACCGTGCCAGCCGACGGCGGGGACGAACTGGCCCGCCGGTTCGCTGCCAGGGCGGGTGCCGTGGACGACCAGGACGGCTTCGAGGGTTTCGAGTTGCTGCAGCCCACGGACGGCCGGACGACATGGCTCGTCGTGACGCGGTGGCGGGACGAGGCGTCGTTCGACGCATGGCTAACGGGTCCCGCGTTCGGGCGGGGCCACGGCCACGGTGCTAGCGGCGGCCACGGGCAGAGCGGCGGCCACGGGCAGAGCGGCGGCCACGGTGCTGGCCACGGTCACGGTGCTGGCCAGGCGGTCGGCGAGGAGCGCCCGGTCGCCGTGAGCAGTGAGCTCTGGTCCTTCCAGGTTGCCGGCGGGTCACCCGGCCAACGGTGAGCGGCGGAGACGTCAGTCCGGCGCTGGCTCGTTGGCGTCCTCAGCCACGATCGCGTGCACGTCTGGCAGATCGGCGAGCGCGGCTGCCAGTTCATTGACCGAGCCCTGCCCGTGTACGTGCAGCAGCACCTCGACCCGGTCGGCGCCGAGCGGGGCCAGCGTGCCCCGATCGCGGTCCGCGGGCTCGTGGCCGATCGTCTGGGCCGACACACTGTCGATGGTGAATCCGCGCGATGTCGCTAGGCTCAGAATCGACCGCAGCACGCCCTGGCCCTCCGGATAGTGGACCCGCAGCGTCGAGATCGCAGTATGGGACCGCGGCAGCCGCTTGGTGATGGGGAGGGTCGCCACCGCGACGAACAGGTACGCGGCGGTTGCCGCCAGTGCCAGCCAGGGCAGACCCGCGCCCGCTGCCATGCCGACGGCGGCCGTCAGCCAGATCGACGCGGCGGTCGTCAGGCCGCGAACCGCGTCGCGCCGGACAAAGATCAGCCCGGCGCCGATGAAGCCGATCCCGGTGACGATCTGCGCCGCCACCCTCGACGGGTCCAGCACGACCCTGGGCCCCAGCACGTCGCTGAAGCCGTACTTGCTGACGAGCATGAATAGGGCCGCGCCGAGGCCCACCAGCGCGTGCGTCCGCAGCCCCGCGCTCTTCTGCCGGATCTCGCGCTCGAGTCCGATGGCCGCCGACAGCAGTAGCGCGAGGCCGAGTTCGCCGAGTTGCAGTGCGCCCTCGGTGTTCGCGGCTGCGGCTAGGCCGCCGCTGACAGCCGCGGCAGAGCTGACCGGCATGCGGAACTGCTGCCCAGCTTGCGCTGATCTAACCAGCGATCGTCCGCGCCGACCCGCCGCGGTCAGTGGCCGTCAGCCGCGCCGGGTAGCCAGCAGCACCGGGATTCGGCGCTCGGTCTTCTCCTGGTACTCGGCGTACGGCGGGTACGCTGCGACGGCGCGCTGCCACCAGATGGCCCGTTCCTCGCCGTCGAGCTCGCGGATGTCGACGGCGAACGGCTCCGGCCCGTCCTGCAGCAGCACCGAGTGCGGGTCGGCGATCAGGTTGTAGTACCAGACGGGGTTTTTGGGCGCACCGCCCATCGACGCGACGAGCGCATAGTCCCCGTCGTGCTCGACGCGCATCAGCGCCATCTTCCGGACCTTGCCGGTCTTGTTGCCGCGCGTCGTCACGACCACCACGGGCAGCCCGGTGTCGCGCAGCGTGTTCGCGCGCTGGCCGCCGGACGCCTCGTACTCCGCGACCTGGTCGCGGACCCACTCGCGCGGACTCGGTACGTATTCGCCATCAAGACTCATGATGCAGACCCTAACGTGCCGCCGTCGGAGTGAATTTGCTATGGCGGGACCCATAGTAAAGTCACTCCGACCACGTCCGAATGACGCCGTGCCGCGGCGAGGGGCGAGGTCGTGCGGGGGAGCGCCCCTCAGGGGCGTCCTGAGAGTGCAGTCGCAGGACTGTCGTGAGAGCGCGCTCTCACCAGCGCCGTCGGGACCCCACGCCGGTACGCGCCGCGGGGTGCCCCGGCGGCGCCGCCGGTCGTGCTTGCCGCTACCGGAGCGGGCCGGTCGGCCCTGACGAGGGCCCCGATAGCGAGCGCACGGATACCGGTGTCGCGAGGCACACCATCCGGATGGGAGCGTGGCGCTGCCGCGCGGCCTCGAGCAGGAGCTGGTACCAGCGCCGGTCGGCTTCGTCCGGCTCGGCGGCACCCGGGCGGGTGAGCACGAGAATCGCCGAGCCACCCGGGTACCGCGTCACTGCCTCGGCGCAGATCCAGCACAGGTTTCCGACGACGAGCGGATCCGGTCGCTCGGGCACGTCGTCGATCGGGACCACGACGGGCAGTTGCACGCCGTCGGCGTCCAGGAACAGCAGCACCATGCTGCGGAGCTGCCGTGCGTTCTCGTCTAGCAGCAGGTCGACCCGGCGGAGCACGTCGTCGTCGGTGCGTACCGGGCTTGCAAAGTCGGGCGTGGCGCCCGCGGTAGCTGTCGTCATGGGGGGCAGTCAACTGCGCGTGCCGTGACAGCGCTGTGACGCGCGTGCGGCGTGCGCTGCCGCCCGGCTAGTAGGCTCGGACCGCCATGGCCGAGGTGATCAGCAGCGCGGCGAACCCAGTGGTCAAGCGCGTGCGAGCGCTCGGCGACCGCAAGCACAGACGGCGCGAGGCCGCGTTCGTCGTGCAGGGCATCCAGCCGGTGTGGCAGGCGGTCGAGGCCCGGGCTGACATCGAGGTGCTGCTGGTGGCGCCCGACCTGCTCCGTCATCGTGGCGCGCTGGACATGGTGGACGCGCAGGCAGCCGCGGGCGTGCCGGTGGCGCGGCTCACCGGCGAGCTGTTCGGCCGGATCTCAGATCGCGACGCGCCGACCGGGCTTGCGGCCATCGTGCGCGGGGCCCCGACGACACTCGGCGCGCTGACGATACCGGTGGACGCGGTGTTCGTTGCGCTGCACACCGCCGGCAATCCCGGCAACGTCGGCACCATCATCAGGACGGCCAGCGCTGCGGGTGCCGCCGGGGTCATCCTCATCGGGCCATCCGCCGACCCGCATGACCCGGCAGCCGTCAAGGCGAGCATGGGCGCGCTGTTCTCAGTTCCGGTCGCGACGGTGCAGTCAGCCAGGGAGTTCCTGGACTGGGCCGTCGCGCGGGCGGTGTGCGTCGCGGCGACCTCAGCGGGCGCCAGCGTGTCCTGCTGGGATGCGACCTGGCAGCTGCCCCTCGCGCTGCTGCTCGGCAGTGAGGGGAGCGGCCTCCCGGCGGAGCTGCTCGGTGCCGCGGATCTGCGGGTGGCCATCCCGATGACCGGCACCGCCGAGTCACTCAACCTGGCCGTCGCCGCTGGCATCCTGCTGTACGAGGTGCGGCGGCGCAGCCGGACGGGACCGGCTAGGCCGTCCGGCTGAGCCGGAAGTCGTGCCGGAGCGAGTACCACGCCTGGCCGGGAGGTACCCCGTCGGGCGCCGTGGTTCCGGGCTCGTGCCGCTCGAACGTGCGGATCAGGCTCTCCTTGACCGCGAACACCGCGTCGCTGGTGAGGTACTTGCTGCCCGAGTCGAAAATGTGCGTCGCGACGCTCTGGTAGCCGGGCGCGCTGACGATCACGTGGATGTGCGCGGGCCGCCACGGGTGCCGCCCGGTCCTGGCGAGCAACTGCCCGACCGGCCCGTCGTCGGGGATCGGGTAGTCCGTTGGCCGGACACCCAGGAAGGCGAAGCTGCCGTCGTCGCGGGTGCGGAACAGGCCTCGCAGGTTGTCTGGCGGAGAGTCCGGATTCTGCACCGCGTACAGCATGTCGTCGGCGTTCTGCCAGACATCCAGTGTCGCGCCCGCGATCGGGTTGCCATCGGTGTCGGTGACAAGCCCGCTGTACCACGTCAGCTCGCCAGACGGCCGCTCGAGAATCGACGCACCGTACTCGCGCTGCGGGCTGTCAGGCACGTAGAACGGGCCGAGCACGGTGGACTCGGTGGCGAAGCCCGCTGTGCCCGAACTGGTCGGCTCCGCCAGCAGGTCGACGAGCATCGACACACCCAGCGTGTCGGACAGCAAGATGAACTCCTGCCGCCGGTCGTCGCAGATCTGGCCGGTCGCGGTGAGGAAGCGGATCGCGGCCAGCCACTCATCCTGGGTCAGCCTGACCTCGGTGACGAACCCGTGCAGGTGCCTGATGAGCGCGGTCAGGACAGCCAGCAGCCGGGGGTCGGGGGTGTCCTGCAGGCGCTCGATCACGGTCGCGGTGAGTTCGTCAGCGGTCATTGGCTCCATAGCACCCGATTGTGCCAGTGTCAGCCAGCGCTCGGGGAGGTCTGGACCTTGGCCCACTCGCCTTGGCAGGATGGCGCAGGGGGTCACACTTCCGGGAGGCTGAGCGGATGGGCGGACTGCAGATCGAGGTGGACCCGGCCGAGGTCGGTTTCGACCCCGGACGGTTGGATCGGCTCGACGGGCACTTCGCCCGGTATGTGGACGATAAGAAGCTGGCAGGCTGGCTGCTCACCGTCGCCCGGCACGGCAAGCTCGCGCACGTGTCCAGCCACGGGCAGCGGGACATCGAGGCCGGGCTGCCGGTCGAGCCCGACACGCTGTGGCGGATCTACTCCATGACCAAGCCGATCACGTCGGTCGCCGCGATGATGCTGTACGAGGAGGGCGGCTTCGAGCTAACCGACCCGGTGTACCGGTACATCCCGTCGTTCCGGGACGTTCGGGTGTTCGCAGGCGGCAGCGACGTCAGCTACAAGACCGTGCCCGCGACCGAACCGATCCGGATCTGGCACTTGCTCAGCCACACCTCGGGGCTGACCTATGGGTTCATGCGCAACCACCCGGTGGACGCGATCTACCGGGCCAGCGGGTTCGAGTGGGGCTCGCCGCGGGGTGCCGACCTGGCGGCGGTCTGCGACGTCTTCGCGTCGCTGCCGCTGCTGTTCCAGCCCGGCAGCGAGTGGAGCTACTCGGTCGCGACCGACGTGCTCGGCCGGGTTGTCGAAGTGGTGTCCGGGCAGCGGCTGGACGAGTTCTTCGCCGAGCGGATCTGCGGCCCGCTTGGCATGACTGACACCTCCTTCTGGGTCGGCCCGGCGGACGCGTCCAGGCTGGCGGCGCTGTACAACCGCAGCCCGGAGGACGGGACGCTGGCCCGGCTGGACTCGATGGGCAAGGCAGCGCTGCGCGAGCCGGCCTATCTGAGCGGGGGCGGCGGTCTGGTGTCCAGCGCCGCCGACTACCACCGGTTCACCGAGATGCTCCTGCACCGGCCCGATAGCCCGGCCGGCGAACTGGACGGGGTGCGGCTGCTCAGCCCGCGCACGGTCGCGTACATGGCCAGCAACCACCTGCCGGGTGGTGCCGACCTGGAGACGTTCGGCCGACCGCTGTACGCCGAGACCAGCTACGCCGGTGTCGGCTTCGGACTCGGCTTCGCGGTGGTCGTCGACCCGGTGGCGAGCAAGTCGCTCGGCTCGGCCGGGGAGTTCCACTGGGGTGGTGCGGCTTCGACAGCGTTCTGGGTCGACCCGGCCGAGCAGCTGACCGTCGCGTTCTTCACCCAGTTCATGCCGTCGAGCGCCTATCCGATCCGGTCGCAGCTCCGGCAGCTCGTGTATCAGGCGCTGGCCGGGTAAGTCCCGGCGGCGCGTCCTGGCGCGCGTGCAGGAGCCCACGCCGCGACTGCGGCGCGGTGGCTGCGGGCGAGACGGGCGAGACGGGTGGTCTGCCCGGCTGGTCAGGCACCCTTGCGGTGCGTCGGCGCCCGGTGCCGTGGGCCTGTCGGCTGCTGCCGGGCAGACCTCCGCTCGGCTGGTCTGCCGCCGCCGGCACCCTCGCCGCCCGCCGCGTCATCCAGCGGGCCGAGCGAGCTGAGCGGGCCGAGCGAGCTGAGCGGGCCGGGCTGGCCGTCGGCCGCCGAGGCGGCGGCGTCGGTGCTGCGTTCCGCTCTGACCTGCAGCGCCTTGTGCGCGATGAGCACGACCAGCAGCAGCACCACGACCGCGGCCAGGGCGTCGCTGGCGTGGGAGAAGTTCCTGGATGCGCTCGTCCAGTCGCCGCCGAGCTCGTATCCGAGGAGCGACAGCGCGGCGGCCCAGGCGATGGTGCCGATCAGGTTGAAGAGCTCGAAGGGCAGCGCCGGGACCTCCATGAGCCCGGCCACGAGGCCGGCGAAGGCCCGTACGAGCGGGATGATCCGGGCGACGGCAACCGACCACGCGCCGCGGCCGTCGAAGAACCGCTCGACGCGCGCCACGTCCCTCCTGGTCATCAGCAGATAGCGGCGATAGCGCTCGACCGTGTGACGTCCGCCCAGCCGTCCGAGGCCGTAACCAGCCGAGGACCCGGCCAGCTCGGCTGCCGCGCCGATGACGATCACGAGCGGGAGGCTGAGATGACCCTCGTAGGCGAGCACGCCAGCAAACCCGAAGGTGATCTCGGACGAGATCGGGATGCAGCACGCCTGGACGAAGGCGAACACGATGAGGGCCCAGTAGCCGGCATCGGTCAGGAAGGACGTCATGGTCACCGTTTCTACCGCATTCGGGCCGGTGGCCGAGTCCGGATCGGCCCGCTGCTTACCGCTGCAGGCTGATGGCGATCTGCTGGACCAGACCGGCGGCCTGGGCTTCCCACTGCGCGTACGCGAACGGGACGCCGGACTTCTGCACCCCTTGGGCGGCCTGCCACAACGGCTGCGCGGCCCAGCCCGGGTTGCCGGCCTGGTACTGCCGCAGGGCGGTGAGGAATGCGTCCGCGGCGAACACCGGGTCCATGATCTGCTGGGCGGTTCCCCAGCCGTCCGACGGCTGCTGCTGGAACAGGCCGAGCGAGTCGCCGTCGCCGTAGTCGAGGTCTTGCAGGCGCGACTCCTGCATCGCGGTGGCGACCGCGATGACCGCTGACCTGACGCCCATCCGCATGGTCAGCGCCTGCCGGACAATCGTGGTGGCGTTCGCCAGTTGCGCGCCAGAGATCGGCATCCAGCACTGCGGGCCGCTGGTGCCGACGGGCATCAGGCGATCAGCCAACGGCAGCCTGCCCGCGCGCGCCGCTGCCGGGTTGGTCTGCCAGTTGATCGCGTCCCGCACCTGTTTCCAGGTAACGGGCCCGGACTGTGGCAGCGCCGGCTGGTCGGCTGGGCTGCGCGCCGCCCGGCGCGCGGTCCGGCGTGTCCCAGCCCGCACGTCCCTGGTCAGGTGCACGTGCCGCACGGCCGCTGCGGTCGGGCCGCCGTCCATGGTCGCCGCGGCGGCTGCGCCCGCGCTGGCGAGCGCCAGCGCGGTGCCCGCGAGGACAAACGTCTGGTGCTGCCGCTGCCGCCTGATCAGCCACCGACTGGCCGCACCGGCGAGCGCTGCGGCGCGGTCGCGGGCATGGCGGACCGGGCGGGCGTGGCCGGGCATGGGTTCCTTTCGTCCGTGGTCGTCGCCGCGCGTCCGGTTACGAGCCGGGAACGGGGTTGAGTTTCGCTAGCGATCGTCGGCGGGCTGGCTGGCTGCTCCCCAGTCAGGATCAGTGACTCCAACGCCCGGCCTGCGGACGGTCCATCCCGCTATGACCCTTGTCACTGACGGCGGTCGGCTGGCCAGAGTCAGCGGTGGTCGGTGAGGATCTCGGCGGACTGCCCGGTGACGGCGTCCCGGCGGCGGCGCCTGGCGATGGTGGCCCGACTGAGCCCGGCCAGGGCGGCCAGGGCGGCGATCCCGACAGCCGTCCACGGAACGTAATCGCCGAGACGGTCGAAGGGGGTCTGCGCCGCGGCTGACGGCAACTCCAGCCGGACCAGCAGCGTGCCGCGGACGCTCGTGCCCGCCCAGGCGAGCAGCCGGCCGCGGGAGTCGAACGCGGCGGAGTCTCCGGTCAGCGCCGCTTGCACCACCGGGCGACCAGTCTCGGCCGCGCGGATCGCGCTCAGCGCCGCGTGCTGGGCCGGGGCCCAGCTGGACTGGAAGGTGGCATCGGACGTCTGGTAGATGATGACCTGGGCACCATGGTCGGCGTCCACTCTGGACATGTCGGGGAAAGCCGACTCAAAGCAGATGAGCACGCCGAAGGTCAGCGGTCTGCCGTCGGGCAGGGTGGCGCGCAGGACGTGCGCCCCGGTGCCTGGCTGGACGTTGGTGGGAGCCGCGCGGCTGATCTTCGTCAGCCAGCCGAGCACCGAGCGGAACGGGATGTACTCACCGAACGGGACCAGCCTGGACTTGACGTAGCGGCCGCGCACCCCGGCCGGGCTGATGAGCACGGCCTGCTTGGAGTGGACGCCCGCTGCGTTCTGCGCGTCCTGGTCGACAAGGACCTCAGCGCCCACCCGCGCGGACAGCCGCTCGATGTCGGACAGGTAGCCGGGCCGATCGGCAAGGTCGAACCCGACGCTGCTCTCGCCCCAGACGTAGAGATCGGCCCGGCCGGCGTCGCGGGCGGTGAGCTGCTCATTGCGCTTTAGGCCGGCGTTCGGCCCGTTGCTGAGGCCAGGCTGCACGAGCGCGACCGTGAGCGACTGGGTCACCGGGGCGGGTGCGGTCAGCGCGAACGCGACCGGGCCCGCGCCCACCGCCACGAGCGCGCCGGCGAGGCCGACCAGGCGCACCAGCGGAGCCTTTCCCACGAGCGCGATCAGAACCCCGGTGTTGGCGGCCACCAGCGCAAAGCTCACCAGCCAGACGCCACCGACGGCGGCGAGGGCGAGTATCGCCGGGTGCTGCCACTGGCTGGCCCCCAGCACCGCCCACGGTCCGCCGAGGTACTGCCAGGACCGGATCCACTCGGTAACGAGCCAGCAGCTCGGCACGACCACCAGCGCGGCGAGCGCGCCCCTCGCGCTGACCGGCGGGCGCAGGAACGACCACACGCTCAGGCCGACGGCGCTCCACAAGAAGCCGAATGCAATCGCCACGAGCAGCAGGGCCGGGCCGATGTTGGGCGCCAGCCAGTACATCGCTGCTAGCAGGTAGCCGGCCCCGAACCACCAGCCGCGTACCCAGGCCTCGTGCCGGGTTGCGGCGCCTCGCATCAGGGCGAGGCCGGGCACGAGCCCGACCCAGCCCAGCCACTCCTGGTTTGCCGCGGGGAACGCGAGCACCGGGATCGCGCCGGCAACTAGGGCGGCATACCGAGCGGGCTGCCGGAAGCTGCGCCAGAATGCCACGTTCTTATTCTGCTGCGCCGGCCGGCGTTTTGACCTGGCCCGGCGGGCGGCGACGCCGCCAGCCGAGCTGACCGATCACCAGGATCAGCGCCGCGAGCGTCGCCGCGCTGATCAGGCCCTCTGGCCAGCCGCCGAGGCGGAGGGCGAGCGTGGTTGTCGTGCGCAGCGGAACCGAGGCTTCGATCTCGGCCTGCTGCCAGGTGCCGGTGCGCGCGATGACCGTGCCATTCGGATCGATGATCGCGCTGACCCCGGTCGTCGAGGCCACCACGACCGCGCGGTCGAACTCGATGGCCCGGATCCGCGCCATCGCCAGCTGCTGCGTCGTCTCGCCCACCTGGCCATCGAGTTCGAAATCCGCGTCGTTGGTCTGCATCGCGAGCAGGTTTGCCCCGGCCGCGACCTCCGACCTGACCAGGCCATCGAAGCCGACCTCGTAGCAGATCACGTCGCCGAGCCGGATCTTGCCGAGGTGGAAGACGACGGCCCGGTGGCCAGGCGTGAAGTTGACGGGCTGCAGTGACGGCAGCGAAGTGAACTTGTCGAGCAGCCCCCGGAGCGGGATGTACTCGCCGAACGGCACGAGCTGGCGCTTGACGTAGATGGCGACCGGGCCCTTGCCCGGCAGCCAGAGCTGACCGGTGTTGCGCTGCGGATCCTGCAGCACGGCCCCCACGAGCACCGGACGGTCGATGGTCGCCACCGCACCCGAGATCAGGTTGTACACGTACTGGTCGAAGCTCGGGTCCTCGTCGGTCGAGTTCTCCGGCCAGATCACGACGTCGGGCGCGGGAGCCGCACCCCGGCGGACCCTCGCCGCGAGCCGGTCGGTCGCGGTGACGTGATTCTGGGTCACCGTGGTGGCGCGCGCCAGCTCGTCGGTCAGGTCCCTGGCGTGCGGGACGTTGCCCTGAATCGCGGCGACGACCGCCGTCTGCTGGGGCGCTCCGGCGGCCGGCTGGCCCGCGGGTAGCAGCGCCCCGCACACGGTCAGCCCGGCGGTACCCGTCAGGGCGATCGCCGCACCGATCCGGGCCCGGGCGCCGGGCCGGCCGCGCCCAGCCGGGTCGGGCGTCCAGCGCCGCGGGCCGATCACGAGCCACGCCAGGCACGCTCCGGTGAGGGCGATGAGAAAGGTAAGCAGCACCGGACCGCCCACGCTGACCCACCGGACCGTCGGGGCGGCGGACTGGCTCATCGCCAGCCGGCCCCACGGGAAGGCCCACGGCTTCCGGGCCCGGATGGCCTCGACGGACACCCACCAGCCAGCGACCGCGAGCGGCCATGCAGGCAGTCGCAGCAGCAGCCACTGCCCGACGGTAAGGACGGCGAAGATCAGCGCCTCGGCGACCGCCAGGGCGGCCCAGACGTACCACGCTACGTTGACCAGCCAGGTGAGCAGGGCAAAGAAGAAAGCCAGGCCGAAAACGAGCCCGGCTACCAGCGCGATCCTCGCCCGCTGCCGCCACAGCGCGATGGTCAGCAGGGCCGGACCGACGGCGGCGAGCGGCCAGAACCCGACTGGCGGAAACGCACCGGCGAGCAGCAGCCCGCCGGCGAGCGCTGCCAGCACGGCATATCGCGGCCGCAGCACGCGGTCAGGCGCTCCCCGTTCGACCGCAGCGGCCGTCGGCGAGGCCTGGCTGGTGCTGTTGAGCCGCACGTTTCCTCCGCCGACACCCTGGCTGGTCGGGGCCTGCGTCGCCGCTGCCGGACCGGGCCCAATCCGGCAGGACCGCGCGGGCGCGCCAGCACGCGCCTATCTGCCTGCGAGCGTATCCGGACTACACCGGAAGGCGGACGAGAGGCCGTCGCGCTGCTCGCCGGCTTGGCTCCGGCGGCCACCAGGGTGGGCGGATCGTCGGGGCGTCCGCAGCTGAACAGCGTGCAACAGGCAGATTGCAATCTGATTATTTCAGTGCGATTGCAGCTATCCAGCGTGATAGCGTCGTCACCGGCTGTGGGGAAGGGTGGGGGGTGCCGCTATGCGGCGGGCTGCGAGGTTCGGCTGATGGTCAAGATCCGTTACGCGGAGTTGCCAGCCGGTTTACACGTAGTGACCGAGAGTCGCGGTGGTTACACGGTCGTTTACCTGCTGCCAGGCCTGACTCCCGCGCAGCGGCGGTCCGCTCTGAGGTTCGCACGCCGGAGCGCGCGCATCGGGCACGGGCCGAGCCTGCCCGCCGTCGACATGGGGTTCGCCCTCGCCGCCGATCGAGCGCGAGCTTCCGGCGGCACCCTCGCCGCGGCGCTGCGCAGGCACCCGATGCTGCTCCTGCCGGTGGTTGCGGCCGTCTCGGGGATGGTCGTGGTCAGCATGCTCTCGCTGGTCACGGTGAGCGTCGCCCCTGCGAGACTCCCTGCGATGGATCCGGCGTCGAGCGCCACCGGCAGCCGGACGACGCCGACGTCGCTGACCGTGCCTGCGCCCGCCGTGCAGCCGCCCGCGACCGATCACGACGCGCCCGCGTCGGCGGTGCTATCGGACACGCCGTCAGCCGGGACGTCCAGGTCGGCGACCCCCAGCCGTCTGTGCGTCACCCTCGGCCGGGCGACCATCTGCATCCGGTCCTAACGCATCGGTCGTGTCCGCCGGCTGGCATAGCCGGTCCCGCAATTGCGTTCAAGACGTAGCTGGGACCGGCCGCGCATGCTGCTAGGGCGCGCCGCCATGGGACGGCCGGTGCGCGCTGGTGTGACTAAGGCAGAGGAGTCTTGGTGAGCCGCCGCGGGTGGTGGTTGTTCGCAGCGATGAGCGTGATCTGGGGCATTCCATATCTG
>JASHQA010000152.1 GCA_030037785.1 Streptosporangiaceae bacterium | reverse complement strand
TTGCCCGCTTCCGCGCGGGCAGCCGGCGGCAGCGCGCCGATCTCGGCGTTGGCCAGCGCGAGCGGCGACCGGTCGCCGGCGTGCGCGATCCTGGCGGCCTTGAGCTGGTCAAGGTCGACCGCCGTCGCGACGGCGGCCAGCGCATCGTCCAGCATGCGCTGCACCTGTTCCGGGGCGAGCACGGCCACCTCCACCGGGTCATACGTATTGTTCGGTGCGGACATCTCCCTGATCTTCCTGACACAGCCGGAGGACGCCCCGACGGGCGAAGTCCCGGCAGTCCGTGAGCGTGCGGGCTCCAACACGAAACTGCGGCGCGGTGAGGGCGCCGGCGCGCGGCGGCGCAGGCCCGCCGGCTAGCCGAAGTCAGGCGTCCCGGCGGGCATGGTAAATCGGAACTCGGCCCCGCCACCGGGCGCCTGCTGCACGGTGATCTCCCCGCCGTGCGCCTCCACCAAGCCCTTGACGATGAACAGCCCGAGGCCGGCGCCACCGCGGCGCTTGGCGCGCCAGAACCGGGCGAAGACGCGGGGCGCAACCTCGGGCGCGATGCCAGGCCCCTGGTCGCGGACGGCTACCGCCACGCCAGGAGCCCCAGCCACGACCGCCGGCTCCACCACAGTGGTAACGGTACCAGCCCCGTGCCGGACGGCGTTCTCGATGAGGTTCGCGAGGATCTGGTCGACCTTGTCGGCGTCCAGCCACGTCTCCGGCAGGTCATCGGCCACGCTGATCCGGTACCGGTCAGGGGCATCTCCGGCCGCCACGCGACCGCTGATGATCTTGTTGACCCTGGCCGGGACGCTGACGAGCTCCCGGTGCACCTCGATCCGCCCGGCCTCGATCCTCGAGACATCCAGCAGCTCGGTGATCAGCCGGGTAACGCGGTCGGCGTCGGCGTTGACGGTCTCCAGCATCACCCGCTTCTGGTCGTCAGTGAACCGCGGCCACTTGGCGAGCAGCGTCGCGGTGAAGCCCTTGACGCTGGTAAGCGGCGACCGAAGCTCGTGCGCGACGGTCGAGACCAGGTCGGCCCGGCTGCGCTCCAGCCGGGCTCGCTGCTCGGCGCTGCGCAGTGTGATGGCCAGCCGCTGCACTGCCAGGCCGCCGGCGGCGGCGCGCCGCCGCGGCTCGCGCACGTATCCGACGCTGACCAGCAACTCGGTGCCGTCGGGCAGGTAGAGCGCCCGCTCGGGATGCCTCGTCCTGGTGCTCAGCCCGTCGTACGGCTGGCTCAGTTCCCACCAGCAGCGGTTCTCGAGGTCGCGCAGCGGCAGCACCTGCCGGACATCGCGACCGAGCGCGGCTGCCGGGGTGATCCCGGTTAGCCGCGCGGCGGCGCGGTTGACCACGGTGACCGCGCCCGTGTGATCGGCAACGATCAGGCCGTCCGGCAGGTCGTCCGCGAGCACCAGGAAGGAGGGAACGGGCCCGACGGTGGCGCAGGCGGTGTCGTCTGCTCTGGCCGCGCGAGCTCGCCCCGCGTCAGGGGTGCCGGCCGAGTCGGGAACGTCCGGCGGGCCGACGGGAACGGCCGTGACCCCGGCCGCCGACTGACCTGTCGCGATCGGTTCCACCACCCTGCGCCGCCTCCGGGGTCGGAGAAGCTGCCTGTCCCCCGTGGGGCCGCGCCCGCCATGACCCGGACGGCAAGCGCCGGCCGCGCGTGTCCGTGCCACAGCCGCGTCGACGGACCGGGGGGAGACCGCCGTCGCAGCGCTGCCGCGCCATCGGCTGCCGAACCGACACGCACCGGGTCAGCGGATGACGCAACGTGATCAGACTTTAGCGGATGTGCCACGCCGCCTGACAATCCGAGTTGCCGTCACGGACTCTCACGAGACCGCCGGGCCGAGGCATACAGGCAGACCGCGGCGGCTGCGGCCAGGTTCAGGCTCTCTGCCTGACCGTAGATCGGCACGGCCACCGCGGCGTCGGCGAGCTCGAGCAAGGTGTCGGGCAGGCCCCAGGCTTCGTTACCGAACAGCCAGGCCGTCGGCCGGGCCAGGTCCGGCCCGCCCGGCCCGTCTAGGACTCCGGCGGCGCTGCCGTCTGCGGCGAGCACCTGCAGGCCAGCGGCCCGGAGCCCGGTGATCACATCCGGCAGCGGCGGGCCGGCCACCACCGGCAAGTGAAACAGGCTGCCGGCCGAGGACCGGACGCACTTGGCGTTGTAGGGGTCGACCGACGCGGCGGTGAACACCACTCCGTCGGCGCCCGCGGCGTCCGCGGTCCGCACGACCGTGCCCGCGTTGCCGGGGTCGCGAACGCTGACGAGCACCACCACCAGTCGCGGTGTCTGACCGAGCAGGGCGGCGATGGGCACGTCGACGAACCGGCAGACGGCAACGACGCCCTGCGGCGTGATGGTCTGCGCGAGCTGCGCCATCACGTCGCTGCCGACCTGGTGCACCGCGATGCCTGCAGCCACCGCACGGTCGGTCAGCTCACGGTGGCGCGCCCGGCCCTC
This sequence comes from Streptosporangiaceae bacterium, assembly GCA_030037785.1. GTDB lineage: Bacteria > Actinomycetota > Actinomycetes > Streptosporangiales > Streptosporangiaceae > JAJYUU01. The sequence continues at coordinate 1,613 of JASHQA010000152.1, read as the reverse complement.
GCTGGTGACGAACAGCTCTGTCACCACGCCGGGCCGCGCCAGCGCTTCGGTGACTGCCTGGGGCCCCTCCGCGAGAAAGGACCGGGCACGCTCCCGGAACGCCCGCTTGCCGAGCTGACGGGCTGCCCGCACCGGAGCCGACCGGACCGACAGCACGCCGTCCGGCTGCGGGCGGGTCACGCCCGGCCTGGTCATCCTCGCTGGGCCAGCAGACTGGCTCAGGCCGCCGGCGCGTTGACGTCGGCAGGCAGTGCACCCCTGGCGACCTGCACCAGTGCGGCGAACGCGGGCGGGTCGGAAACGGCCAGCTCGGCGAGCATCCTGCGATCGACGTCCACCTCGGCGAGCCTGAGCCCCTGGATGAACCGGTTGTAGGTAAGACCCTCGGCGCGCACCGCGGCGTTGATCCGCTGGATCCACAGCCGCCGGAAAGCGCCCTTACGATCCTTGCGGTCCCGGTATGCGTACGCCATCGAGTGGAGCTGCTGCTCCTTCGCCTTGCGGTACAGCCGCGAGCGCTGGCCGCGGTAACCGCTCGCGCGCTCGAGTACCACCCGGCGCTTCTTATGGGCATTGACCGCCCGCTTCACGCGTGCCATGCGTCTGACTCACTTTCTCGTAGCGGGCTCGGTCACTTGCCCAGCAGCTTCTTGATCTTCTTGGCGTCACCCGGCGCGAGCTCGCGGTAGCCGGCCAGGCGCCGCATCATCGTCGTCGGCTTGTGCTCGGCGTAGTGAGCACGGTTGGCACGACGCCGGATCACCTTGCCGGTGCCCGTCAGGCGGAACCGCTTGCTGGATCCGCTGTGCGTCTTCATCTTCGGCATCTCGCCGGGTCTCCGTTCTCTCGTGCGCGGGGCACGTCACTCTGGCGTGCCCGCCGGGCACGACTTCTGGCGCCGGGCAGCCGTCGCTGCCCGGCCTGGCAGTCTCTGGCCGCAGCCGCTGCGTCGAGCCAGCGAACCGGGCCTGTGTCGCGGGCCGAGCTTCCCCAGCCCGCGGCGTAGCTCCCTGGCCTACCTATCGGCCTCGCGTGGCTTGGCCGGCGTGGCCCCGCTGTCCGCGGCGACTGCGACCTGCGCATCACCAGACCGCCGCGGCGGCCCCGGCTTGGCCGCGGTCGCCGCCCTGGCCGGCGGCGCCGCGGAGCAGCACGGCAGCGGCCAGGCCGGCGACGGCCGCCAAGCCAGCGCCACCGCGCCGGTCTGGTGAGACTCCTGTCCCGGTGGCCGCGGACAGTCGGCCAGGGTCGCCGAAACCGCGCGAGGCCGACCGGTAGGCCCACGAACTCGTCGCGGGCTGGCGAAGGCCGGCCCGCGACACAGGCCCACGTTCGCTGGCCTGTGCCAGCGGCCGGGCCTGGGATTGTCAGGTCAGGGCAGCGACGGCTGCCTGGAGCAAAGAGGCGTGCCCGCGGGCACGAGTGAACACGTGCCCCCGCGCACGGGAGAACGGAGACCCGGCGAAATGCCGAAGATGAAGACGCACAGCGGATCCAGAAAGCGGTTCCGGCTGACGGGTACCGGCAAGGTCATGCGCCGCCGGGCCGACCGTGCTCACTACCTCGAGCACAAGCCCAGCACGTTTACCCGGCGCCTGGCCGGCTACCGGGAA
>JASHQA010000151.1 GCA_030037785.1 Streptosporangiaceae bacterium | reverse complement strand
TACGTGTTCGCGATCGCGCACCTGCTCGCGCACGGCTTCTTCAAGGCGGGCCTGTTCCTCGGCGCGGGCTCGGTCAAGCACGAGATGAACGACGAGGTCGACATGCGCCGCTTCGGCGGGCTGGCCAGGGTGATGCCGATCACGTGGGTCACGTTCGGACTCGGCTACCTCGCCATCATCGGCGTTCCGCCGCTGTCCGGCTTCTACACCAAGGACCCGATCATCGACGCCGCCTTCGCCAAGGGCGGTACGTCGGGTGCGCTGCTCGGCACCGCGGCTTTGATCGGCGCCGGCATCACCGCGTTCTACATGACCAGGGTCATGTTCATGACGTTCGCCGGCGAGCGCCGGTGGGAGGACGGTTCGCACCCGCACGAGCCGCCAGCGGTGATGACGTCGCCGATGATCGTGCTGGCCATCGGCTCGGTCGCGGCGGGCGGGTTCCTGATCCTCTCCAACCGGCTGCTGAACTTCCTCGGCCCGGTGACCGGCGTGCCGCCGACGCTGCACGGCATCTGGACCGTCGCGGGCGGCGGTGCGCTCGCGCTGGTCGTGGTGGGCGGTGGCCTGGCCTACCTGATGTACGGGCGCCGCGACGTACCGGTGACGGCCCCGGCCGGGAGCCCGGTCACGGTGGCGGCCCGCAAGGACCTGTACGGCGACGCGGTCAACGAGTCGCTGCTGATGCGCCCCGGCCAGTGGCTGACCCGGCTGTCGGTGTACTTCGACAACCGCGGCGTCGACGGGATCGTGAACACCGTGGCGGCTACCTTCGGCGGGTCTTCGGGACGGCTGCGCCGGGTGCAGACCGGCTTTGTCCGCTCGTACGCGCTATCCATGCTGGTCGGTGCCGTGCTGCTGGTCGGCGCGCTCCTGCTGGTGCGGCTCTGACAATGGTGAGGCTGGCGAACTGATGAGCTCCTTCCCCTGGCTGACGGTCGCGGGCGTGATCCCGCTGGTCGGCGCCATCGTGATCGCGCTGACGCCGGGCAGGTCGGCACCCGGTGGCGAGGCCGACCAGCGTGCCCGTGACCTGCTGGTCAAGCGCCTCGCGCTGGCGTTCTCCGTGCTCACGCTCGTCGAGGTCGCCGTCATGGCGGCGCAGTTCAAGCCTGGCGGCCCGCGGTTCCAGTTCCAGCAGGTCTATGAGTGGATCCCGCAGTTCGGCGTGCACTACGCCGTCGGCGTGGACGGCATCGCGCTGGTGCTGATCCTGATGTCCGTGGTGCTCATGCCGGTCGTGGTGCTGGCCTCGTGGAACGACGTCGAGGAGGTCACGGCCAGCGGCGGCCGCGTCGGCGGCACCACCACGCCGCGGCGGGCGCCGCGGTCCCGCAGCGTCAAGTCCTACTTCGCGATGATGCTCGTGCTCGAGACGATGATGATCGGCGTCTTCGCGGCCACCGACGTGTTCCTGTTCTACGTGTTCTTCGAGGCCATGCTCGTGCCGATGTACTTCATGATCGGCAGCTACGGTGTCGGCCAGCGCCAGTACGCGGCGGTCAAGTTCCTGCTGTACAGCCTGCTCGGCGGGCTGCTCATGCTGGTCGCGGTCATCGCGCTGTACGTCTACTCCACGCACGGCGGGCACTCCCAGGGCACGTTCCTGTTCACCCAGCTCACCCACCTCGCGCTGAGCCCGGCGTCGCAGAAGTGGCTGTTCCTCGGGTTCTTCGTCGCGTTCGCGATCAAGGCACCGCTGTGGCCGTTCCACACCTGGCTGCCGGACGCGGCCACGTCGGCGCAGCCCGGCGCGGCCGTGCTGCTGGTCGGTGTGCTGGACAAGGTCGGCACGTTCGGCATGATCCGCTACTGCCTGGACCTGTTCCCCACGGCGGCGCACTTCTTCACGCCGCTCGTGATCGTGCTCGCGGTCATCGGGGTGCTGTACGCCGCGATCGTGGCGATCGGCCAGGCCGACATGAAACGGCTGATCGCCTACACGTCGGTCTCGCACATGGGCCTGATCACCCTCGGCATCTTCGCGATGACCAGCCAGGGTCAGACCGGCGCGACGCTGTACATGGTCAACCACGGCTTCGCGACCGGTGCGCTGTTCATCATCGCCGGGTTCCTCGTCTCGCGTCGCGGCTCGCACCTCATCAACGACTACGGCGGTGTGCAGAAGGTCGCGCCGGTGCTGGCCGGCCTGTTCCTGGTGGCAGGCCTGGCCGGGCTGGCGCTGCCCGGCCTCAACACGTTCGTCAGCGAGTTCCTCGTGCTGGTCGGCACGTTCACGCGGTACCAGGCCGCCGCCGTGCTCGCCACCGTCGGGATCATCCTGGCCGCCATCTACATCCTCTGGATGTACCAGCGGACCATGACCGGCCCGGTCCGGGCCGAGGTCGCGGCCATGCCCGACCTCAAGGCCAGGGAACTGTGGGCGGTGGCCCCGCTGATCGCGCTCATCGTGGTGCTCGGCGTCTACCCCAAGCCCGTGCTGGACATCATCAACCCCGCGGTGCACGCGACGCTGTCGGGCACCCACAGCACCGACCCGGTGCCGGCGCACCCGGCCACCGCCAGCACGGCGAGCGCGCTGCACCACGGCCGGCATCCGGCTGACCGGACGGCGCTGGTGTCGCACGTACCGATCCAATCCGCCGCACACAAGCAAGGGAGCTCGTCGTGACCGGGACCGTCGCGGCCGCGGCGTCGACCATCGCGGCACCGCACTTTGAGTGGGGCCTGCTGTCCCCGGTGCTGCTGGTCTTCTGCGCCGCGCTGGCCGGCGTGCTGGTCGAGGCGTTCGCGCCGAGGGACCTGCGGCGGCCGCTGCAGATCGTGCTCGCGCTTGGTAGCCTGGCCGGCGCGTTCGTGCTGAGCATCGTGCTGGCGGCGACCAACTCCGTCTTCGCCGGCGGCAAGCCGGGTGCGATCGTCGCGGTCGGTACCGTGGGCGTGGACCGGCCGACGCTGTTCATCCAGGCGACGATCGCGATCCTGGCCTTCGTCAGCGTGCTGCTGATCGCGGAGTCGTCACACGAGGTGCACGCGTTCACGCCGCAGGCCGCCGCGGTGCCGGGCAGCCCGGAGGAGCGCGAGGGCATGCTCGCCGGCGTCGTGCACACGGAGGTCTACCCGCTGACGCTCTTCGCGGTCGGCGGCATGCTGCTGTTCCCGGCAGCGAACGACCTGCTGACCATGTTCATCGCGCTGGAAGTGCTGTCGCTGCCGCTGTATCTCCTCTGCGGCCTGGCCCGGCGCCGTCGGCTGCTGTCGCAGGAAGCGGCGATGAAGTACTTCCTGCTCGGCGCGTTCTCGTCGGCGATCTTCCTGTTCGGCGTCGCGATGCTGTACGGCTACGCGGGCTCGGTTCAGCTGTCGGCCATCGCCACCGCTGCGCAGACCGGCACCGCGTCGGCCACGCTGCTGTACGCCGGGATCGGGCTGCTGGGCGTCGGCCTGCTGTTCAAGATCGGCGCGGTCCCGTTCCAGGCCTGGAAGCCGGACGTCTACCAGGGCTCGCCGACGCCGATCACGGCGCTGATGGCGTCCTGCACGCTGGTCTCGGCGTTCGGCGCGCTGCTGCGCGTCTTCTACGTCGCCTTCGGCCAGCTCACCTGGGACTGGCGCCCGGCGATGTGGGTGGTGGCGATCCTGACCATGCTCACCGGGTCCGTGATCGCGATCACCCAGACCGACGTCAAGCGGCTGCTGGCGTACTCCTCTATCGCGCAGGCCGGCTATGTCCTCGTCGGCGTCATCGCGGCGAACACCCGCGGCCTGTCCGGCAGCCTGTTCTACCTGGCGGCGTACGGCTTTACCATCATCGGAGCGTTCGCGATCGTCACGCTCGTGCGGGATCGTGGCGGTGAGGCAGCGCACCTGTCGAGCTGGGCTGGCCTCGGCAAGCGGTCGCCGCTGGTCGCGGGCGTCTTCGCGTTCTTCCTCATCGCGTTCGCCGGCATCCCGCTCACGAGCGGCTTTACCGGCAAGTTCGCGGTGTTCCAGGCGGCCATCCAGGGTGGCGCCACGCCGCTGGTCATCATCGGCGTGATCAGCAGCGCGATCCTGGCGTTCCCCTACGTCCGGGTGATCGTGCTGATGTTCTTCAGCGAGCCCGCCGAGGAAGGCCCGGTCGTGGTCCGGCCCAGCGGCTACACCAGCCTCGCGGTCGGCATCGGAGCCGTCGTCACCCTGGTACTCGGCATCATCCCGCAGCCGCTGCTCAGCCTGGCCAACCACGCCGCCACCCAGTTGTTCGTCCGGTAGTGGCCACGGTCCGTTACGCTGCTATCCGCTCATCGTGACGTGCCGCGAGCAGATAGCCTCAGCTAAAGCCGGTCCGGCGGGGTGCCCGGCCAGGACTGACGAGGAGACCGGTGTGACTGCCGCCGTAGGGATCGAACTCACCGACGCGACGCTCGCCTCCGATGTCGAGACCGGCCTCGCACTGGTCGAGGACGGTCTCCGGGAAGCAGCCCGCGCCCAGCACGAGGTGCTGAACGACGCGTCGATGCACCTCATCGACGCGGGCGGGAAGCGGTTCCGGCCGATGCTCCTGCTGCTGGCCGCCCAGTTCGGCGACCCGCACGACGAGCGCCTCGTGCCGGCCGCGGTGGCCGTCGAGCTCACCCACCAGGCCACGCTGTACCACGACGACGTGATGGACGAGGCCGACACGCGGCGCGGCAGCCCGAGCGCGAACTCGCGCTGGGACAACGCGGTCGCGATCCTGACCGGGGACTACCTCTTCGCGCGCGCGTCGCTGATCCTCGCTGACCTCGGGCCCGAGGCCATCAAGATCCAGGCCGAGACGTTTGCCCGGCTGGTCACCGGCCAGATCGCGGAGACCGTGGGCCCGCGCCCCGGCACCGACCCGGTGGAGCACTACCTGTACGTGGTCACCGAGAAGTCCTCGTCCCTGATCGCCACCGCGGGCCGGTTCGGGGCGATGTTCTCCGGCGCTCCCGCCGACGTGGTGACCAGGATCGCGGTAGCCTCCGCGGCGCTCGGCGTGGCGTTCCAGCTATCCGACGACCTGCTGGACGTGGCGAGCGAGTCGGCCCAGTCGGGCAAGACGCCAGGCACCGACCTGCGCGAAGGCGTGCGGACGCTGCCGATGCTGCACGCGCTGCGGTCGGCCGGACCCGCGGACGCGCGCCTGGTCAAGCTGCTGAACATGGGCGAGCTCGCGGACCCGGCCCTGCACGCTGAGGCGCTGACCCTGCTGCGCGCGCACCCCGCGATGGAACAGGCCAGGACAGACACCCGGAAGTGGGCCGAAGCCGCCCACGCCGAGATTCTCGGGCTGCCCGACGTTCCCGCGAGGGCTGCCTTCGAGGCGCTCTGCGACTACGTGGTCGAGCGCACCGGATAAGGCGTCACCCGAGCCGAGTAGCGTGGGTTGGGCGGTCAGCCGGCGCGCACGGGCGCCGCGGATCGGCCGGGAACACCGTCGTTCCCCGCTCGGTTGTCCTTGCCGGATCGAGGAGGTCACGTGAGCATCTTCGGAGTGCGCAAGACGCAGCTGGTGACGCCCGACACGGCGCTGCCCGGTCGGTCGACGGCGATGCCGGTGCCCGAGCGTCACGAGATTCTGGGCACCGCGCTCCGGCCGCCCTACCCGGCCGGGACGCAGGTCGCCGAGTTCGCACTCGGCTGCTTCTGGGGCGCCGAGAAGATGTTCTGGCAGACGCCGGGCGTGGTCTCGACCGCCGTCGGCTACGAGGGAGGATTCACCCCGAACCCGACTTACGAGGAAGTATGCACCGGCCGGACCGGCCACGCGGAGACGGTGCGCGTGGTGTTCGACCCGGCGAAGGTCAGCTACGGCGAGTTGCTCCGCCGGTTCTGGGAGTCGCACGATCCGACGCAGGGCATGCGCCAGGGCAACGACATGGGCACGCAGTACCGGTCGGTGATCTTCTACCACAGCCCGGAGCAGCGCGCGCAGGCCGCGGAGTCGGCGGCCGCGTACCAGCAGCGACTGACCGAGGCCGGCTACGGCGAGATCACCACGGAGATCGTCCCGGCCGGGGAGTTCTACTTCGCCGAGGACTACCACCAGCAGTACCTCAGCGACACCAAGAACCCGTACGGCTACTGCCCCGACCACGGCACCGGCGTGTCCTGCCCGATCGGCGTGGTGAAGGCAACCGACTGAGCGGCCCAGCGCACACACGCCCGGCCCACCTCCTCGCCGTCCTCGCCGGGCTCCCTGGCGGGCCGCCGGTCACCAGGCGCGGCCCGGGCCCCGATGCCACGGTCAGCGCGAGTACACCGTCCCGTGATCTGGCGCCCAGATAGAGAAGCGGTGACCGTTGGGACCGATCCAGTGCCGGACCGCGGCCCGGTGCCCGACCACGGCGGCAGGAGCCGGACGCTGCGGCTCGCCCGCGGGTGCGTCGGTCACCCGATAGGTGACGATGACTTCGGCGCGCCGCCACCAGCCGGGATGCGCTGGCCACCAGTTAGCCGCGACGCGTTCGACCGTCACCCGGCCCGTCGACAACAGCCAGTCATGTTCCCACGGGTGGTCGTACACGATGTGAAGGTCTCGTGGACTCCGATCGTAGGACTCGAAAATCCTGGTCAGCACAGCATGGAAAGTCTGCCCGATAAACGAGTTGTAAATGAAGATTACAGAGACATCCGGTGGCACCGACCAGTCCAGTACGTCAGTTGTGACGGACTCCACCTGCCGCGCGCGCAATCGGGGCCGAACTGCGGCGATATTCTGTCGTGCGTCACGAGCGAGGTCCTCATCGCGCTCGATCCCGATAGCCTTGAGGTAAGGAAGGAAGCCAGCTACCAGGAGAGCCCTTCCCTTGCCCGAGCCTAGGTCGACGAAGACGTCGGAGCTCGTGGGCTTCAGCGCCCTGAGGGCACGGAGCACGGGCAGCCACTGGCAGTCCTGGTAGAAGCACATGTCGCTGCCGTCATTGAATATGCGGTCATCGGTGACAACGATGCCTCTTGTAGAAACTCCCAGCAGCCGATCAAATAGGCGAGTCTGAATCTCGCTGGGCAGGTAGAAGCAAAAGCGGACCAGGCGTATAACTTTTTGGCGAATGTATGCCACCGAAACCATCCTATTAATACGTGCCAGTCAACTACCGGACGTTCATTTGGGCACGAGCGTGCCGCCGGGGCTTATTCGTGACCCCGACCCTTATGCGCGAATGCAACGTGCCGCCACGAAGGGCTGCCTGGCGGGCCCACGGGCCTGTGTTTCGGCACGATCAAGACTGTAGACCGCCGAGGCCGCAGCGCACATGGGCTTCTGCCTATCTTTGGCACCGCGGAATCGCACTCGGGAGTGCTCACGGTACGAGTACTACGGTGACTCCTACCGCGTCGTAGGTTCCTCGCGCGCGCGCGTCTCCCGTCGCGAGAGGCAGGTCATGCTCCTTGGCGGCAAGCGCCACCAGTCCGTCGTAGACCGCGCCCCCCGCAATGCCCAGCCGACTCAGGGTGGCGTGGACCTTGCGAGCCTGCTGACCGCTCAGCATCAGCGGCGCCGTGAACCGCGCATCGAGCAGACGGGCGGCATCCTCGGCGGATAGTCGGGCGTCGCCTGGCAGCCTGGTGAGAACGGAGTAGGTCTCCGCCAGGGCGTGCCCGCTCAGCGCGACCTCCTGCCCGGCCCACCATCGCACCACTTCCGCATGCCGCAGGTGGGAGCGGACCACGAGCGGAACCGCGACACTCGTGTCGACCGCAACCGTCACTTGCGGCCCGCGTCGATGAGGGCGAAGAGGATGTCGTCATCGACGGGCGTGTCGCCGGCCGACACGGTGACCCCGTCCTCCTCGACTAGGCGTGCAGTCCGGCCGGCGGGCACGACCTGCACGCCAGCTCCGTACGGCGAGATGTCCACCTTCGTACCTGGCAGCAGACCCAGTGCGTCCCGGATGTACTTGGGCAGCACGATCCGGCCCGCCTGATCGACAACAGCCTCCATGGGAATATCATACCAGTCAGATCCCACCGAGGCGGTTACGGCCGTCGCTCGCCACGGGCAGATCTGCGAGCTGGCACCGGCAAGGACGCTGACGCGACGGGCGCCGGACCGGTCGGGTTCCCGCCGGTCCGGCGCCCGTGGGTGTGCCGGTCAGATGGCCGTCGTCACCAGCTGGAGTCCCAGCTCGCCTCGAAGCCGCCGCTGGGGGAGGGCGCAGCGGTCGGACACGCGCTGGCGTCGGTCGTCGACAGCAGCGTTCCGGGCGGCGCCGGCTGGTCCACGCAGTCGAGGTAGTACGAGCCGGTGTCGTCGGTCATCGAGAGGTCGTAGACGGGACCGTCCCGGAAGGCCCCACTGCTGGAGAGCCTGCCGCCAGACACGACGTCCGCGCTACTGAAGGTCGACCGCCCGTAGTCCCCGAGCGGCACTATCTGGAAGCCGAGCGACAGCTCCAGCGCAGGGCGCTCGACGATCCACTCGGCGCTTTGGTCCAGGCAGACATCCGCGGCGCACGACGCAGAGACCGAGAAGCTCTCCTGGGGCCTGGTGTGGTCGGTGAGCGTGAGGGTGTAGGAGTTATTGCCCCGGCCTGCCGACGTCACCGACACCGAGGCGCTGACCTGGTCGCCGGGCTGCGGGCAGTTGACGTTGTCGTTGATGCAGGCGGTCGTGCCTTCCTCGACGGTGCCCGCGGGGAACATCTCGTACCACACGTAGTAGTACTCGACGCCTTCGAAGCACTGGGTTGCCGTACCGAGCTGTTCCACCGTGCTATTGGTGAGGCCGTCGATGCCGACCCAGTCGGCGAGGAACGCGTCCTGGTTCTGGTATGGCGCTGGCAGGCACTGCACGGTGGGAATCGTCCAGCTTCCGCTGGCGTAGGTGACGGTGTTGGATCCGCTCTCGGAGTCACCGTAGCCGGACCAGTTCACCGACTGGAGGCCGGTGACGGTTCCGTTGGCCGCCTGCGGCGCGTTGCTGGCCGACGCGCCCGGCGAAACCCAGCCACCGATACCGGTCGCTGGCGCGTGCGACGACAGGGTCTTGATGAAGTTGGCTCGCGCCTGCGCCACGACCGCAGGGCTCGGTGCTGTGCTGCTCGCGGTGACGCCGGTCGAGGAGTCTTGCACCATGACGATGAGTAGCGGGGCGGCTAGCAGGGCAGCGGCAGATCGTGTCAGCACGTGCTTCATGCGTTGTCCTTTCTGCGGGTGACAACGACCAGGGTCTTTCATCAGGTGGCGCGACACTGCGCGCCGTTGTGCGCAACAGGTGGCGCGACACTGCGCGCCGTTGCGCGGCGGGTGGGTTAGCGGAACGGGGCCGGCGAAGTCGTCGCCGACCGGCGGCGCGGCTGCTACGCGGTGACCGCGAACAGCACGTATCCGTAGCTGAGGCCCGTTGCCGCGGGATGCCTGCGCAGCCAGTCGCGGGCAACCTCGGCCGGAAACTCGATGTCGAGCACGGACGCCAGGTCCGCGCGGCTTGCGAATCGCAGCTCTGACCGCACCTCATGCCGTGCGGCGCCGCGCTCGCGCCACCACGCGTCGACGACGGCGGCGGTCTGCAGCGGGGGACGGGGCGCCGCAGCCGCGAGCAACTGGGCGAACTCGCCCCAGCGGTAGTCGTTGTCGACCACGACCAGCCGTCCGCCCGGCCGCAGCACTCGCAGCACCTCGGCGAGGCCCGCGTCGGCACCGGGCGGGAAGAAGTAGGCAAACCGCGCGTGCACGACGTCGACGCTGCGGTCTGCCAGCGGCAGGTGCTCTGCCGAGCCGGCCAGCACCTCGGCTGCCGGCAGCGAGTCAGCGGCGAGCTGCGCAGCCGGGCGCAGCGCCGGGTCGGGTTCGACGCCGACGACGCGGGCCGCCTCGCCGGCGTAGCGACGCAGCCAGTACCCGGTGCCGCAGCCAAGGTCGACGAGCGTCCGCCCGGCCCACGGTGCGACCGTGCGCATCGCGGTAAGGACGTGGCCGGCCCGGTCGACCGCCTGGTTCTCCAGTTCGTAGGTGTCGGGATGGCCGCCGATGTTCGGCGCGAATCGCCAGTCGGGGAACTCGGGCCGCCTCTCGCGGCGGGCCGGCGTTGCGCCGGGCGGCGGCGGGATCGCGAGGGACACGCGGCATTATCCGTCAGCGGGCACCGCCAGGCCAATTAGCCGCCGACCCCGCTGTCGGCGGGTCGGGGCCATCATGACACAGCCGGTTATGCAAAGACAGTGGCTTTTGTGTGCGTCGTTCCGTGCCAGCCGAAGATCCCCGCGCGGTGCCGCAATCCCGACCGGCGGATCCAGGTTCAGGCCGGGGCTCCGCCGCGGCCGGCCCCGCCGCGGAATCGCGAGACGCCTTCGATGACGGCCGGATCAGCGAGCGTCGCCATGCCGTGCCGGAACTCGTTCGCCATCGCGTCAGCGAACCCGAGCGACAG
>JASHQA010000150.1 GCA_030037785.1 Streptosporangiaceae bacterium | reverse complement strand
GATCTGCGCTGCGGCCATGCGTGCTGGCGAGATTGGTGCGGCTGATTGGCCGCAATGGCACTGGACTGACAGCTGAGGTTTACGACTACGCACCGTTACCAGGCCCTCTGGCCTGCGATAATGCGGCAGGCGTCCGCGGCGTGCCAGTTTTTTGCGGAACTGTTGCCGAATTGGCCTGGCTCGGCCGGGTTGCCCTTTCCCATACAGGACTTACGCTGGAGGCGGGCGTGACTGGTGCGCAGGAGTCTTCGAGCGCAGCAGTTCGGTCGGAAGAGGGCTATCAATGGCAGCAGACGCTACTCCGCTCAGCGAGGTCAGGTTCCTGACCGTGGCCGAGGTGGCCGCCATCATGCGCGTTTCCAAGATGACTGTCTACCGACTGGTGCACTCAGGTGAACTGGAAGCAATCCGGGTCGGGCGCTCGTTCCGGGTGCCAGAGCAGGCGGTGACGGGTTACCTGCGGGAAGCGTATGTGGGAACGGGCTGACTGATCGGCCGCGATCGCGCTGCGGCCACCCTGATGGGCGGCTGCCCGCGCTGACCGGGCGAGCTGCCGGGCGATGCCCGGCGATGAGCCGCGGCGGAGGTACGCTGTGGCCTTGGCATGTGCCCGGCTGCCCGATGTGGCGAGCATGTGCGCGGACATGCCCGTCGGCCAGGACAGCAGATGAGGGTGGTTACGTGGGTTCTGTCATCAAGAAGCGGCGCAAGCGGATGGCCAAGAAGAAGCACCGCAAACTGCTCCGCAAGACGCGCGTGCAGCGCAGGAACAAGAAGTAACGTCCTGACGGACTGGCCGGCGGTCGTGGTGACGCGAAGTCGGACGTGGCTGGCGAGCCATGCCTGAGTCGCGGTCGCTGCGGCCGCTGTCCGGCATGCGGGACCGGCTGGCGGGCGCCGCAAGTTTCGCCCGTCGGCGCCTGGCCGGCGACTTTGAGGTCGACGAGTTCGGCTTTGACTCCGAGTTCAACGCGGCCGTCCTGATGCCGGCGGCGCTCGCGCTGTACCGGAACTGGTTCCGGGTCCAGGCGCGCGGCCTCGCCAACGTACCCAGCACGGGGCGGGCCCTGGTCGTCGCCAATCACTCGGGCGTGCTGCCGCTTGACGCGATCATGCTGCAAGCGGGCATCTACGCCGAGCATCCGGCGCACCGGAACCTGCGTCTGCTCGGCGCCGACCTAGTGTACACGCTGCCGGTGCTGGCCAGCCTGGCCCGCCGCAGCGGGCACACCAAGGCCGACCCGGAGCAGGCGCACCGGCTGCTGGCCGCGGACGAACTCGTCGGCGTGTTCCCCGAGGGCTTCAAGGGCATCGGCAAGCCGTTCAGCGAGCGGTACCGGTTGCAGCGATTCGGCCGCGGCGGGTTCGCCCGCACCGCCGTGCGGGCCGGCGCGCCGATCATTCCGTGCGCCATCGTGGGCGCTGAGGAGATCTACCCGATGATCGGGAACGCCGAGCTGCTCGCCAGGGCGCTCCGGCTGCCGTACTTCCCGGTGACGCCGCTGTTCCCCTGGCTTGGCCCGCTCGGTGCGGTGCCGCTGCCGTCGAACTGGATCATCGAGTTCAGCGAGCCGGTGCCGACACGCGGACTGGCCGAGGAAGCGGCCGACGACGCGGCTCGCGACGAGCTGGTCGCCGATCTCGCCGACCGGGTGCGGGACATCATCCAGGCCAGGCTCGAGGAACTCGTAGCCGAGCGCGGCCCGGCGTTCAGCTAGGCCGGGCGGTCGGCCGCGGTGTCGACTCGTGGGAGTGGGTTTGCTATGGCCGGCGCCATATAAATCTCACAACGATCTTGCGGCCAGTGGGCCGGGAAGCCGGGCAGTGGGCCGGGAAGCCGGGCAGTGCGCCGGGCAGTGCGCCGGGAAGCTGCCAGGCAGTGCGCCGGGAGTGCGCCGGGCAGTGCGCCGGGAGTGCGCCGGGCAGTGCGCCGGGAGTGCGCCGGGCAGTGCGCCGATCAGCTGCCGGTCCGCCGCCGCCGGAGCGCCAGGCCGGCAGCCATCCCGCCTGCCACCGCGCCGGCGCCGGCGGCGACTGGCAGGGCGACAAGCGCCTTGCGCGCGGACCGGAACTCGTGCACGGGCCAGCCGCGGCTGCGGGCCGCGCGGAGCAACTCGGCGTCAGGATTGACCACGTTCGGGTGCCCGACGAGCTCGAGCATCGGCAGATCGTTGGCCGAGTCGCTGTAGGCGCTGCACCGGGACAGGTCGAGTCCCTCCCGCCCCGCGAGGGCGACGATGGCCGCCGCCTTGGCCGGGCCGTGCAGCAGTCCGCCGACTAGCCGCCCGGTGTAGACGCCGTCGGCGGTCTCAGCCACCGTGCCGAGAGCGCCAGTCAGGCCGAGCCGGCGAGCCAGGATCGTGGCGAGCTCGACGGGCGTGGCGGTGACGAGCCAGACCCGCTGCCCCGCCTGCAGGTGCCGCCTGGTCAGGTCCCTGGTCCCGGCCCAGATCCGATCCGCGATGGTGTCGTCGTAGATCTCCTCGCCCAGGCTGACGATGTCGTCCACCCGGTGGCCCGCCACGAACGCCAGCGCCGCTTCCCGCGCGGCGTCGATGTGACTGGGGTCCTCGACGCCGCGCAGTCGAAATGCGACCTGGCTCAGTGTGAGCCTGGCCAGGTCGGTCGGCCCGAACATCTTCCGGGCGGCGAGGCCCCTGGCAAAGTGGTAGATCGAAGCGCCGCGCAGCAGCGTGTTGTCCACGTCGAAGAAGGCTGCCGCACTCGGGTCCGGCGCGCATGGCACCCGGCCGAAGGCTGCCGCACTCGGGTCCGGTGCGCATGGCACCCGGTCGGCGGCTTCCGCTGCTGGCGGGCTGTCCGGTCCCGCGCCGGACTGACCTGCCCCATGCCCGCCGTTGGGTGCGGCCTCGCGGCTCATATTTCGAGCCTACCGGCGACCGGACAGCGAACCGGGCGCGGCGCCACACCGTCATCTGACCGTCACGCGACCGCCATGGATCCGGCATCTTGGCGTCGCCGGGGGGTCGCCACCGCGGGGAGCGCCAGCTTGCTCTCGCAGCTTGGCGACAGCACAGGCCGACGTCAGGCACCATAGAGCCAATGCACTCCATCGTGGCGGTCCTCGGCGTACTGGTGGCCGCGGTTGGCAGCGGCGTGCTGCTCACCCGGTGCTTCCGCGCGCCTCGGGGCGATCTCATCGCCTGGGCCATCGGCCTGCTCGGGCTGCTGGTCAGCCTCGGCGCGCAGGCAATGGGATACCTGAAGGGCTTCGACGGGACGACGTTCCGCGCGATGGAGCTTGGCGCCCAGGTGGTCGCGCCGCTGGCGTTCCTCGCGGCCCTGACCGAAGTCTCCGCCAGGAGCGCGCTCGGCAGATTCTGCGCCCGGCTGTACATCGGCGCGCTCGGCGTCGTCGCACTGGTGATCCTGGCGCTGGATCAGCTGACCACCGCGCGCTTCAGCAAGTCATTTCCGCCGGCGGCGACCTTCTACCAGATCCCGCCCAATTACGTCCTCATGTACCTCATCGGTCCGCTGACGGCTCTCATCGCCGTCATCAGCATGCTGATGGTGCTGGCTCGGTCGGGCAGGCCCGGTTGGAAGAATGCCGTTCAGGGTCAGCTGCTCGGCGGTGTCGCCGCCCTGAGTCTGGCCTACCCTGGGCTGGCCGAGCTCGCGAGCCACCACGTCAAGGCCCACATCCCGCTGGGTTCGGCGTTCGCCATCATCTGCCTGTTCGCGGCCGCGCTGGGCTGGCTCGCGGGCCTGCGGAGCGCGGCCCTGCCGCTCGCGGCGATGCACGGCCAGTCCGCCGGAGACGAAGACTGGGTCGGCGGCGATCCGCGCCGGGATCGGGCGCGCGCCGATGGCTATCGGGGCGGCGACGGCTACGACGGTTACGACCGCGCCGACCGGTACGGTCGCCCGGACGGATACGGCAGCGCCCGCGATCGTGGCCAGGACAGCAACTACGCCGACCCCCGGTACGGCGACTCCTTCGCCGACGGCGGCGTGTACCGCGGCGGCGGGCTGTACCGGCCGGGGCCGCCGGGCCGGGACGCGCGCGACGACCGGCCGGACAGCCGGGCCGCGGACGGGTACGCGGAGTTCGAGACCGGCGACTTCCTGCCCGCCGACCTCGCCGATGGCGACCAGGCGTGGGACGACCCTGACCGGGCGTTGCGTGGCGGCGAGTGGCAGTCGCGTCTCGAGCCGAGCGACTGGGACGCCGCCGACCAGGTCGGCCGCTGGGACGACGGCGATCCGGAGCGACGCAGCCAGCGGAATGGCCGCCGCCACTATGGCGACGACGATCCCGCCGACCGGCGGCGGGCGGACCTGTTCGGCCAGATCACCATCTACACCCTGGTCGACGACCGGATCGACGCGTTCGACCGGATCACCGAGCGGGTCGTGGAGCAGGTCCGCAGGCACGAGCCAGACACGCTCGTCTTCATCGCGCACGCCGTTCCGTCGGCCCCGACGCAGCGCATCCTGTATCAGGTGTACCGGTCCCGGGCCGCCTACCAGCGGCACCTGGCGCAGCCCTACGTGCAGCAGTTTGATCTGGACAGGCGGCCCCACGTGGTCGCCACGAACGTCGTCGAGCTCGGTCTGCAGCAAGCCAAGGTGTCACCGTTTCCCTCGGTCGCCGACCTGTACCCGGAACCCGGCTACGACACGTCCGGCTTCGAGCGGCCAGACTACCTGCGTGACTACGGCCGGGGGTCGGCACAGCCGGGCAGCGGGCCGGCTGGCAGCGGGCCGGCGGGCAGCGGGCCGGCGGACTACCGGTGAGCGAGGCCCGGCCCCGCGTCACCCTGCTGACGCGCCCGGGCTGCCACCTGTGCGCAGCCGCCCGCGCGGTCGTCGTCAGCGTGACTGCCGACCTGGGGATCGCGTGGGAAGAGCGGGACATCACCGCGTCGGCGGACGACCTCGCGCGGTACTCGGACATGATCCCGGTCACGCTGGTTGACGGGGTTCAGCACGATTTCTGGCACGTGAGCGAGGAGCGGCTGCGCGCGGCCCTGCTCGCCTGACCGGGGCCGCCCGCGCGCCCGCCCGGCCCGTCGACCCGGTCCCGGTCGATGGGTTCCCGGCGACTTTGTGCAAACGTTCACAAGGGCGTACGGTTGAGCATCGAGATCGGGCGCGGCTTCCGCTGCTCGCGCGTTGTCATAGTGAGTCCCCGGGAGGACCGGCGCATGTCCCGCCGTCCGGCCGCAGCCGGCCGTCCGGCCGCCACCCGCGGTAGCGCCAGCCGCGGCGGTGCGGGCCGCGGTGCTGGCCAAGCCGCAGCCGGCCCCGCAGGCGCCGGCCACCGCGCGGCGCACGGAGCAGACGGCGCGACGCCCGCAATCGCGCACGGCATCCCGGACGCCACGGTCGCCCGGCTGCCCGTCTACCTCCGCGCGCTGTACGCCCTCGCCGACCGGGGCGTGGCCACCGTGTCCAGCGAGGAACTGGCCGCCGCCGCCGGGGTGAACTCGGCCAAGCTCCGCAAGGACCTGTCCCACCTCGGCTCCTACGGCACCCGCGGGGTCGGATACGACGTCGACTACCTCGTCTACCAGGTTTCCCGCGAGCTGGGGCTGACCCAGGACTGGCCGGTGCTCATTGTCGGCGCCGGGAACCTGGGCCGGGCGCTCGCCAACTACGGCGGATTCGCCTCCCGCGGGTTCCGCATCGCGGCGCTCGTCGACACCGACGCCGCGGTCGTGGGCACCCAGATCGCCGGGCACACCGTGCGGAGCGCCGCCGACATGGAGGACGTCATCCAGCGATTCGGCGTGGCGATCGGGGTGGTCGCGACGCCTGCGAAGGTCGCTCAGAATGTCGCTGATCGCCTGGTCGGCGCCGGCGTCACGAGTATTCTGAACTTCGCGCCGGTGGTGCTCAACGTGCCTTCTGGCGTCGAGGTGCGTAAGGTCGACCTGTCGATCGAGTTGCAGATCCTCGCCTTCCACGCGCAGCGACGCGGAGCGGCCGTCGGGCCTGCTGATCGCAAGCGGGACGGTCGCCTCGCCGGTCGGCGAATCGACGGCGTGCCGCGGACGACCAGTGCGCCGGTAACACACAGCGTGCCGGGGGGAGTCGCGGTGCGGGCCGACGGCCAGGACCTGGACGGCGCCGGGCAGAGCGCCGCGGCTCGCGTGGATGTGGCCGCCGGGCTGGCGGCCACGGGTCCGCGCCCTGGCGCCCCGGCCGGGGACTACGCCGCGCACGATCACGGAACGCCAGCCGACTATGAGACAGGAGTCCAGGCGGTAGGCACATGAGCGCTCTCGTCGTCGGACTCAGCCACAAGGGCACCCCGCTCGGGACGCTCGAGCGGGTCGCGCTGGCTGGCGACGCGCTGGACAAGCTGCTGCACGACATCGCCAGGGCCGACGACGTGGCAGGCGCCTTCGTGCTGAGCACCTGCAACCGGGTCGAGATCTACGCAGAGGTCGACAAGTTCCACGGCGCGGTCGCCGCCGTCTGCGAGCTGCTGTCCAGGCACTCCCACGTCCCGCCGGCCGAGCTCACTCCGTGCCTGTACGTGCACTACCAGGACCGGGCCGTGCAGCATCTGCTGGCCGTGGCCTGCGGGCTCGACTCGATGGTGGTCGGCGAGAGCCAGATCCTCGGCCAGCTGCGGCAGGCGCTGCGGCTGGCCAGGGAGCGGGGCACTCTCGGCCGGACGCTCTCCGACCTGGGTTCGCTGGCGCTGCGCGCAGGCAAGCGGGCGCAGTCGGAAACGAGCGTGGGTGCGGCCGGCGCAAACCTCGTGAGCGTGGGACTGCAGGTAGCCGCCAGGCAGCTAGCAGGGAACGGGCTTGTCGGCGGCGACAGCGTCTCGCCCGCCACACCGCCGCCCGCGCTGGCCGGGAAGCGAGTCCTGGTCATCGGCGCTGGCGCCATGAGCGGCCTGGCCGTGGCGAGCCTGGCCAGGGCCGCGGTTTCCCGGCTTACGGTCGCGAGCCGCACCAGGCAGCGGGCGCAGCGGCTCGCCGCGTCGGCCGGCGGCCATGCCGTCGACATGGCCGACGTGGTCGCGGAGATGGCGACCGCGGACCTCGTCGTCACGTGCACGGGTGCATCCGGTCACGTCATCACCGCGGACATGGTCGAGAAGGCCAGCCACCAGCGGGCAGCGGCCACGGGGCTGGCGCTGCTTGACCTGGCCATGCCGCGAGACGTGGAGCCGGCCGTCGCGACCTTGCCCGGCGTGACGGTGACCGACCTGCAGACGCTGGCCGCCGACGGGCACCCCGCGTTCGAGCCGGGTGAGCGCGGGATCAGCGAGGTCCGCCGGATCATCGCCGAAGAGCTTGCCGCGCACACGTCGGCGACCCGCGCGGCAACCGTGACGCCGACTGTCGTGGCGCTGCGCGCCAAGGCAGCCAAGGTGGTCGACGCCGAGCTCGCCCGGCTCGCGGGCCGCCTCGACCGGCTGGACGCCGCGACGATGGACGAGGTGGCGAAGTCCATGCGGCGGGTCACCGACAAGCTGTTGCATGACCCAACCGTGCGGGTGAAGGAACTGGCGGGGGGTCCGGGCGCGACCAGCTATGACGACGCGCTGCGCGTCTTGTTCGACCTTGACCCCGCGGCGGTCCAGGCTGTTGCCCAGGCCGATGCCCAGCTCGCCGGCTGGCCGCCGGCCACGGGTCAGCAGGACCGGGAGGAACGATGAGCGACCTGCCGCTGCGCGTGGGTTCCCGCCGCAGTCCCATGGCCATGGAGCAGTCCCGCATTGTCGGCCGCGCCATCACCGCGCAGACCGGGCGCGAGGTCTGCTACGTCGGCATCGAGTCCGCGGGTGACCGGAGCCGCGACCTGCTGACCCAGATCGGCGGCACCGGCGTGTTCGTGAGCTCGCTGCGGGCCAGCCTGCTGGCCGGCGAGATCGACGTGGCGGTGCACTCGCTCAAGGACCTGCCCACCGGCGCGGCGCCCGGCATCGCGCTCGCGGCGGTGCCGGTCCGCGATGATCCGCGGGACGCGCTGGTGACGCGTGACGGAGCGAAGCTGGCTGACCTGCCCGAGCGGGCCACCATCGGGACCGGCTCGCCGCGCCGGGCCGCCCAGCTGCTGTTGCTGCGCCCCGACGTGCGCCCGGTTCCGGTGCGCGGCAACGCGGGCACCCGGCTCGCCAAGGTCGAGACCGGCGAACTCGACGCCGTCGTGCTTGGCTATGCCGGCCTCGGACGCATCGGACGTTTGGACGCGGTGACCCAGGTCTTCGAGCCCGACGAGATGCTGCCCGCGGCCGGCCAGGGAGCGCTGGCGGTTGAGTGCGACGAGGCCAGGGAAGGTCTCGTTGCGCTGCTCGGCTGCGTGGATGACCCCGCGAGCCGGGCCGCGACCACGGCGGAGCGCAGCCTGCTTGGCGGACTGCTGGCGGGCTGCGCGGCACCGGTCGGGGCCTATGCCGCCGGGACAGAGGAGCTTTCGCTGCACGGCGTCGTCGTAGCGGCGGACGGGGGAAGGGCGCTTCGCGGCAGCGCGAGCGGACCACTGGCGGCGGCCGAGCTGATCGGGCGCCGGGTGGCCGCGGACCTGCTGGACCGGGGTGCTGCACGTGTGATGGCTGTGTCCGCCGGACACCTCAATAGCGGGGACGATGAGAAGTGAACCCCACACCCACGACCAGGAAGGTCGGTAGGCAGACCAGGCCGGCGAGCGACAAGGCCGGGGCGCGCACCGCGGACGCCCGGGTGGCCGGCTGGGTCGCGTTCGTGGGCGCTGGCCTCGGCGACGAGAGCCTGCTGACCGTTCGGGCCGCGGCGCTGATCGCGCGCGCGGACCTGGTGGTTGCGTCACAGTGGCTCGGCGAGCGGCTCGGGCACCTGCTGAAGCCGGACGCCACGCTCGCCGACTCCGACGCCCAGCTGCAGGACCCGAAGCTGCTGATCAGGGCCGCCAAGGCCGGCCAGCTGGCGGTCCGGCTGCTGCCCGGCGATCCGTTTCTGCTCGGCAACGCGGCGGCCGAGGCCGGGGCGTGCGCGAAGGCCAGGGTGCCTTTCGAGGTCGTGCCCGGCGTGTCCGCGGCCACCGCGGTGCCCACCTACGCGGGCATCCCGCTGACCACCGACGCCAGCGGGGAAGTGCGCATCATCCACGCGAGCGAGGCGAGCCGGGTGCTGGCAACCGACGGCACGCTGGTCATCACCGGTGCCGAGAACGGCCCGGTCGATCTCGGCAAGATGCTGCTCGCGGCGGGCTGGGCAGAGGACACGCCGTTCGCCATCACCTGGAATGGCACGACCACCGAGCAGCACACCGTGGTCGGTGCGCTCGGCTCCATGGCCGCTGACCTGAAGGCGGCGGGGGTGAGCCTGCTCA
The DNA here is from genome assembly GCA_030037785.1 of Streptosporangiaceae bacterium. Lineage (GTDB taxonomy): Bacteria > Actinomycetota > Actinomycetes > Streptosporangiales > Streptosporangiaceae > JAJYUU01. The sequence continues at coordinate 4,700 of JASHQA010000150.1, read as the reverse complement.
CCGCCCACGGCCCAGCCGTCGCGGTGGTGGGTGACAGCGTGACCGCGCAGGCGGCGCTGTCCTGGTTCGAGACCAAGCCGCTGTTCGGCTGGCGGGTGCTGGTACCGCGCACCAAGGAGCAGGCGGACGAGGTGTGTGACCTGCTGCGGGCCCGCGGCGCCGTGCCCGAGCAGGTGCCCACCATCGCGGTCGAGCCGCCGCGCACGCCACAGCAGATGGAGCGCGCAGTCAAGGGCCTGGTGACCGGCCGGTACCAGTGGGTCGGGTTCACGTCGGTCAACGCGGTCCGTGCGATCAGAGAGAAGTTCGAGGAGTACGGGCTGGACGCCAGGGCGTTCGCCGGCGTGAAGGTGGCGGCCGTCGGTGCGCAGACCGCCAGCGCGCTGCGTGCCTTCGGCATCATGCCCGACCTCGTGCCCGAGGGCGACCAGTCGGCCGAGGGGCTGGCGGATGCCTGGCCCGCCTACGACGAGATACTCGACCCGATCAACCGGGTACTGCTGCCCAGGGCCGACATCGCGACCGAGGGGCTGCTGACCAGGCTGACCGAGCTGGGCTGGGAGGCCGAGGATGTGACCGCCTACCGGACGGTGCGCGCGGCGCCGCCGCCCGCCCCGATCCGCGAGGCCATCAAGGGCGGCGGGTTCGACGCGGTGCTGTTCACCTCGTCGTCCACAGTGCGCAACCTGATCGGCATCGCCGGCAAGCCGCACGCGGTGACGGTGATCGCGGTCATCGGCCCGCAGACGGCCAAGACCGCAGCCGAGTTCGGCCTGCGCGTCGACGTCGTGGCGGCGAAGCCGTCGGTGAGCGCGCTGGTCGAGGCGCTGGCCGCGCACGGCGCTGCGCTGCGCGACGCCGCGCTCGAGGCCGGCGAGCCACTCCGCAAGCCCAGCGAGCGGCGGCGGGGCGCGCGCCGTCGGATTCGCTGATCACCAGCGCGAGCGTGCCGAGGAGCGACGTTGACGGCTAGCTACCCCGTTACTCGACCACGGAGGCTTCGCCGGACGCCTGCTCTGCGCAGTCTCGTCGCGCAGGTCGCAATCCGGCCAGCGGGCCTGGTACTGCCGCTGTTCGTGAAGGAAGGCATTGCCGAGCCGCAGCCAGTGTCGTCGATGCCCGGCGTGGTTCAGCACACGAGGGACAGCCTGCGCAAGGCCGCGCACGAGGCGGTCGAGGCTGGGGTGGGCGGGCTGATCCTGTTCGGCGTGCCTGCGGTCAAGGACGGCCGCGGCTCGGCGGCTGACGACCCCGGTGGCATCGTCCAGGTCGCCATCCGGGACCTGGCCGCGGACGTCGGCGACGACACCGTGCTGATGGCCGACCTGTGCCTGGACGAGTACACCGACCACGGCCACTGTGGGCTGCTGACACCCGCGGGCGAAGTCGACAACGACGCGACGCTCGCGCGGTACGCGTCGATCGCCGTCGCCCAGGCCGAGGCCGGCGTGCACGTGGTGGCGCCCAGCGGGATGATGGACGGCCAGGTCGGGGCCATTCGCGGGGCGCTGGACGCGGCGGGGCACGGCGACGTGGCGATCTGCGCGTACTCGGCGAAGTACGCCTCGGCGTGCTACGGGCCGTTCCGGGAGGCGGCCGAGTGTGCGCCGCAGTTCGGTGACCGGGCGTCCTACCAGCAAGACCCGGCGGCGGCCAGGGACGGGCTGCGCGAGGCCCTGCTCGACGTGGATGAGGGCGCTGACATCGTGATGATCAAACCCGCGCTGCCGTACCTGGACGTGATCGCCCAGGTGTCGGCGGCCGCGCCGGTGCCGGTGGCCGCCTACCAGGTCAGTGGCGAGTACTCGATGGTCGAGGCCGCTGCCGCCAACGGCTGGCTGGACCGCGACCGGATAATCATGGAGACCCTCACCGCGATCAGTCGGGCCGGAGCCGACATCATCCTCACTTACTGGGCCACCGAGGTCGCGCGCCGCCTGCGCTGAGTGGCGAGTCGGGATCGGCCGCGGGCACAGAGTACCCTGGTCACTTCACAGTCTCCGTCGCGTTTCGGCTTGGTTACGCCGGCGGGCCCCATCCACGGCGCCCGTCGCAGCCAGGCAGGATCTTTTTGTGACAGGACGGCTCACGGCTGGCACGGCTGAGCAGGAGAAAGTCCACGTGGTCGACGCTGTACTGCGACACCGGCGCCGCCGGGCGGTCGGGCGGACCGCCGCCGCTGCCGTGCGCTATGCCGCACTCGGCTGGCCGGTGTGCCCCGGTGCCTATCCGCCGAGCCACGCCGACCGGACTGCCGGCTTCCTGCGCTCGTGTTCGTGCGACCGGCTGGCGTGTCCGTCGCCCGGCTCCCACCCGGTCTCGCCGGCCTGGCAGAGCGTGGCGAGCACCGACCCGGAGCGTGTCGCCCACTGGTGGACGGCAACCCCGGCCGCCAACGTCATCCTCCCTACGGGACGTGTGTTCGACGTCCTGGACGTGCCGGCCGAAGTGGGAGTATCCGCTCTGAACACGATGGAGCGGACCGGTGTGCGGCCCGGCCCGGTAGCGATGAGCTCCGGAGGCCGGGCCTACTTTTTTGTCCGCTCCAGGGGAGCGCCGGCCGACGAGTACGAGTGGTGGTCGTGCCACCTGGACTGCCTGCCCGAGGAAGTCGCCGACGTGGCCGGGCTCCGCTGGCACTGCCGGGACAGTTACGTGCTCGCGCCGCCGTCGCGGACCGCGGTCGGCCCGCAGGCCCGCTGGCTCCGCGACCCCGCGGCCTACGAGCTACCGGACGGGGTCCGGCTGCTCGAGGTGCTGGCGGACGCGTGCGACCAGGCCAGGCCATGACGGCTACACAGGCCAGGCCGCGGTCGGGCGAGCTGTACGAGCGGGCCAGCGCCATCCTGCCCGGCGGTGTCAACTCGCCGGTGCGCGCGTTCGGCTCGGTGGGCGGCACGCCGGTGTTCATGGCCGCTGGCAGCGGCCCGTACCTGACCGACGTCGACGGCAATCGGTACGTGGACCTGGTCTGCTCCTGGGGTCCGATGATCCTCGGGCATGCTCACCCGGCGGTGCTGTCCGCGGTGCAAGCCGCCGCCAGCCGGGGCACCTCGTTCGGAACCGCGACCGCGGCGGAGACCGAACTCGCCGAGGAGATCGCCGCTCGCGCCCCGGTTGAGCGGGTCCGGCTGGTCAACTCCGGGACCGAGTCGACGATGACCGCGCTGCGGCTTGCTAGGGGCTACACCGGCCGTCGGCTGGTCGTCAAGTTCGCCGGTTGTTACCACGGGCACGTGGACGCGCTGCTGGCGGCGGCCGGCTCGGGGGTAGCCACGTTCGGGCTGCCAGATTCGCCCGGCGTCACCGGCGCCGTGGCAGCGGACACCATCGTGCTGCCCTATAACGACGCCGAGTCGGCGCGCCAGGCGTTCGCGGCGAGCGGCGGCGAGATTGCCTGCGTGATTACCGAGGCGTGCCCGGCCAACATGGGCATCGTGCCGCCGGCTGCCGGATTCAACGAGCTGCTGGCGGCCCTGTGCGCCGAGTATGGCGCGCTACTGATCATGGACGAGGTGCTGACAGGATTCCGCGTGACCCGGTCTGGCTGGTATGGCCGGGAGGGTGTCGCCGGCGACCTGACCACGTTCGGCAAGGTGATGGGCGGCGGCCTGCCCGCCGCGGCGTTCGGCGGCCGGGCTGACATCATGGCGCGGCTCGCGCCGGCCGGTCCGGTCTACCAAGCCGGGACGCTGTCGGGGAACCCGATCGCCACCGCGGCTGGGCTCGCCACCCTGCGCGAGTGCACGGCCGACGTGTACGCGCGGGTCGACGAAGCCGCGGCGGCGGTGGCCAAGCTCACGTCGGACGCCCTGACCGCAGCCGGCGTGCCGTTCCGGCTGCAGGAGGCCGGCAGCCTGTTCTCGGTGTTCCTCGGCGTGAGCGACCCGGTGCGCGACTTCGGCGCTGCCCGCAGCCAGTCGACGGCTGGCTATGCCGCGTTCTTCCACGCGATGCTCAGTCGCGGGGTGTACCTGCCGCCCTCGCCGTTCGAGGCCTGGTTCCTGTCCGCCGCGCACGACGACGAGGCGATCGGCCGCGTCGCCGAGGCGCTGCCCGCGGCCGCCGCAGCCGCGGCGGCCGCCCTCGGCTGAGCGATTCCGCTGAGCCATATAGTCTGTGCGCTCGATGAGTCTCGCCGACCGTGCCGAGCCTGCGGCTGCCCGCGCTGTCGTGCACCTGGTCCGGCACGGCGAGGTCGCCAATCCGAAGCGTGTCCTGTACGGCCGGCTGCCCGGCTTCCACTTGTCGCAGGCCGGCCGGCTGATGGCGAAGGCGGCTGCCGACTTCCTGGCCGGCCGGGACGTCACGGTGCTGCGGTCGTCGCCGCTGGAGCGGGCGCAGGAAAGCGCCGAGCCGATCGCGGCCGAATTCGGCCTGCCCGTCGTCCTCGATACCCGGCTGATCGAGGCGGCGAATCAATTCGAGGGGCTGCGCTTCGGCGTCGGGGACGGCGCGCTCCGCCAGCCGCGGTACTGGCTTTACCTCCGCAACCCGTTCCGACCGTCCTGGGGCGAGCCGTACGCCGAGGTTGCGGACCGCATGCTGGCCGCGGTCCGGGATGCGGCAGCGGCTGCCAGCGGGCACGAGGCGGTCTGCGTCAGCCACCAGCTACCCATCTGGGTGACCCGCTGCTCGGTGACTGGCCGCAGGCTCTGGCACGACCCCCGGCGCCGGCAGTGCGCACTTGGCAGCGTGAC
>JASHQA010000149.1 GCA_030037785.1 Streptosporangiaceae bacterium | reverse complement strand
CGCGGCGCGCGGCCGCCCGGCGCCCCCGGCCGCAGCTCGGCGGACGCCTGCGCCGCGACGAGCGCCCGGCGCTCCGCAGCGTAGTCCGCGGTCAGCAGGTCGGCCAGCGGCACGTCCGACTGGCGCGGATCGCCGTACCACGCTTCCCGGTCCGCGAACGCGAGCTTGGCCACCTCGGTGACGGTGTGGATGAACTCGGCACTGCCCGGCGCCATCGACGCCAGGTCGCAGCCGGCCAGCATCGCCAGTTGCTGCAGGAACACCGGCCCCTGGCCCCACGGCCCCGTCTTGCACACGGTCAGCCCGGCGAAGTCCAGCGTCACCGGCTGCTCCACCGACGCCCGCCACGCGGCGAGGTCCGCTCCGGTGAGCAAGGCGCGATGATGCTGTCCGGTCACGTCCATGACCTCGGCGTGCCCGGCGTAGTCGTCGATCGCCGCGGCGACAAAGCCTGCGTAGAACGCGCGCCTCGCCGCCTCGATCTGCTCCTCCCGGCCGCCGGCTGCGCGCTCGGCCTCGTCGAGGACCCGCTGGTACATCGCCGCGAGCGCCTTGTTGGCGAACCGGCTCCCGGCGGCTGGCACCCCGGCCGTCAGGTAGATCTCGGCCGAGCTCGGCCAGTGCTCGGCAAACGTGGGCGCCACCGCGGCGATCGCGTCGCTGGCGGTGGCGAGCATCGGGTAACCGTCCCTGGCATAGCCGATCGCGTACTCGAGCACGTCGCGCAGCCGCATGGTGCCGTAGCGCTCGAGCAGCAGCATCCAGGTGCCGAAGGCGGCAGGCACGCAGGCGGCCAGCAGCCCCGTGCCGGGCACGAGATCGAGGCCCAGGTCGGCGAAGAAGGCCAGCGTCGCCGCGGCCGGCGCCGGACCCTGGCCGTCGAGCACGAACGGCAGGCCATCGGCCGCGTCGAACCCGATCACCGGCACCTCGCCGCCGGGCCCGTTGAGGTGCGGCTCCACCACCTGCAGCACGAAGCCGGCGGCGACCGCGGCGTCGAACGCGTTACCGCCTTTCTCCAGCACCGCCATGCCCGCCGCCGAAGCGAGCCAGTGCGTGGACGCCACCATGCCGAAGGTGCCCGCTAGCTCGGGCCGCGTTGTGAACTGGCGCACGGACAAACCCTAACCCCAAACCCCATAACGGGAACGGGGCGCGTCCGATCCAGGTCGTTCGCCGGTTCGCCGCCCCATCGCGGGCGCCACCAGAGCCGCTACGGGCTACGGCAGTGGTGTCGGCGCCGACGCGGTGGCGGTGGCGTCCGCGGCGACCGGGGGCTGCAGCGGGAAGTGGCAGGCGGCCTGGTGCCCGTTGACGCTGAATGGGCGCAGCACCGGCTCGACCTCGGCGCAGATCTCCTGCGCCAGCGGGCAGCGGGTGCGGAACCGGCAGCCTGACGGCGGGTGGATCGCGCTGGGTAGTTCGCCGCGCACGCCGGCTTCGACCTTGGCGTGCTCGGCCGCCGGGTCGGCGACGGGGGCGGAGTCGATGAGGCCGCGGGTGTACGGGTGTGCGGGGGTGAGGTAGACCTCGTCAGCGGGGCCGGCCTCGACCAGCTTGCCGAGATACATGACGCCGATGGCGTTGGACAGGTAGCGGACGACGGCCAGGTCGTGGGAGATGAACAGGTACGTCAGGCCCAGCTCGGTCTGCAGGTCGCGCATCAGGTTGAGGACTTGGGCCTGGATCGACACATCCAGCGCCGACACCGGCTCGTCGGCCACGATCAGCTCCGGCGACAGCATGAGCGCGCGAGCGAACCCGAGCCGCTGCCGCTGCCCGCCGGAGAACTCGTGCGGGAATCTGTCCACCGCGGTGGACGGCAGGCCGACGTGGCCGAGCATCTCGGCTATCCGCTTGTCCTGGTCCCGGCGGGACCCGATGTGCTGCACCTCCAGCGGCTCACGCAAGACCGCGCCGGCCCGCATCCGCGGGTCCAGCGAGGCGTAGGAGTCCTGGAACATGTACTGGATCGACCGCCGCTGCCGCCGGTACTCCCGGCCCCGGCTGCCCACCAGGTCCTTGCCGTCGAACCTGACCGCCCCGCCGGTCGGCTTTTCCAGCCCGACGATCAGCCGGCCAATCGTGGTCTTGCCGCACCCGGACTCGCCCACGAGGCCCAGGGTCTCGCCCGTGCGGATCTCGAAGCTCACGTTGGCGACCGCGCTGACCGCGCCGACCCGCCGCTGTAGCACCGCGCCGCGGGTCACCGGGAAGTCCTTGACCAGGTGCTCGGCTGCCAGCAGCACCGCGCCGCCCGCGGCCGGCGCGGGCGGCAGCGCCTGCTCGACCGGGCCGGGCTCGCTGACCACCAGGCCACCGCGCTCCCGCTCGCCGACCGGGAAGAAGCACGCGAACTCGTGGCCGGCCGTCTCGCCGCGCAGGGTGGGCTCCTCTTCCCGGCACCGGTCAGCCGCATACCGGCAGCGGGCGGCGAACCGGCAGCCCGACGGCGGATGGGTCAGGTCTGGCGGCAGGCCGGGAATCGAGTACAGCCGCTCCCTGGTCTCGGCGGCCTTGTCCGGCAGCGCGTGGAACAGCGCCTCGGTGTAGGGATGGCGCGGGTTGGCGTACAGCGTGCTCGTGTCGGTCGTCTCGGCTATCTTCCCCGCGTACATCACCGCGACCCGGTCGGCCCGGCCCGCGATCACCCCGAGGTCGTGGGTCACCAGGATCACCGCCATGCCCAGCCGGCGGCGCAGGTCGTCGATCAGCTCGAGGATCTGCTTCTGGATCGTCACGTCCAGCGCCGTCGTCGGCTCGTCCGCGATCAGCAGCTTCGGCTCGCAGGCCAGCGCCATCGCGATCATCACGCGCTGCCGCATGCCGCCGGAGAACTGGTGCGGGTACTCGCTGATCCGCTCCCTGGAGCGCGGCAGCCCGACCAGATCCAGCACCTCGGCGGCCCGGTCCATGGCCTGCTCTTTCGACACCTCCCGGTGCAGCTGCACCGCCTCGGCGATCTGCTTGCCCACGGTCATCGTCGGGTTCAGCGACGTCAGCGGGTCCTGGAAGATCATCCCGATGTCGTTGCCGCGGACCCGCCGCATCGCCTCGTCGTCCAGCTCGCTGATCACCTGGCCGGCCAGCCTGACCTGCCCGCCGACGATGTGACCGCCCGCCGGCAGCAGGTTCATGACCGACAGCGCGGTCATCGTCTTGCCGCAGCCCGACTCCCCCACGATGCCCAGCGTCTCCCCCGCCTCCAGGTGCAGGGTGACCCCGTCGACGGCGTGCACCACCGACCGGCGCAAGTTGATGTCGGTGCGCAGGTCACTGATCTCCAGCAGCGGTGCCAAAATCTCTTCCCTCTCCTACCGGCGCTGCAGCCGCGTCTCGAAGGCGTCGCGCAGCGCGTCGCCGATGAAGTTGAACGCGATGCACGTCAAGATGATCGCGATACCCGCCGGGTAGATCAGCCACCAGTAACTCTGCGTGCTCTGCAGGTACTGCAGCCCGCCCGAGAGCATGGACCCCCAGTCCGTGGCCGGCGCCTGCACGCCCAGCCCGAGGAAGCCGAGCCCGGACAGGATGAGGATCGAGTCGGCGACTGCGAACGTGGCCTGGACGATGATGGTGCCGATCGCGTTCGGGACGATGTGCCGGAGGATGGCCCGGTGGCTCCGCCCGCCGACGACTTTCACCGCCTGCACGTACTCCCTGGTGCGCAGCGTCAGCGTCTCGCCGCGCACCAGCCGGGATACCCCCAGCCAGTAGAACGAGGCGATGATGAAGATCATGATCAGCCGGGTCGGGTGGAACGCCACCGACAGAATGATGATCACGGTGATGTACGGGATCGACAGGCCCGCATCGACGACGCGCATCAACAGCGAGTCGATAAAGCCCCCGACGAACCCGGCGACCGCGCCGTAGATGGTGCCGAACAGCACCGCCACCACCGCGGCCGCGACGCCAACCTCCAGCGACGTCTGGCCGCCGATCATCAGCCGGCCAACCACGTCATAACCCAGGTTGTCGCAGCCGAGCAGGTGAGCGCCCGACGGATGGCACAGCACCTCGTCCAGGTTCGTGTTGACCTGGTTGGTGTGGTAAATCAGCGGGCCGACGAAGCTGAACAGCACCATGAACACCACGACGCCCAGGCTCGCCAGCGCCAGCCTGTTCTCGGCGAACACCTCCCAGCCGCGCTGCAGCAGACTGCGCGGCTTCGCCTCGCTACCGCCGGGTCCCTCCAGTTCGACCGCGGTGAGCGTCCCCGCGGCTGGCTCGGCGACGACCGAGCCCACGCCGGTTGGCGCCGATCCCGACTGGGGCGGCGGAATCATGGCCATTAGTTGTACCTCACTCTCGGGTCGAGCATCGCGTAGCCGATGTCGGCCAGCAGGTTCCCGAGGATCGTGGCCACCGTGGCGAGCACCGTGAAGCCGAGCAGCACCTGGAAATCGACGTCTTCGGCGGCGTTGAAGAACGCCAGTCCCATGCCTGGGTAGTTGAAGACCACCTCGATGAAGATCGCGCCGGCCACCAGGCTCGGCAGCGACAGGCCGAGCAGCGTGACGATCGAGATCAGCGAGTTCCGGAACACGTGCCCCCACAGCACCCGGCGCTCGCTCGCCCCCTTTGCCCGCGCCGTGCGCACGTAGTCCTGCACCAGGTTGTCCATCACCGACGAGCGCATGTACCGGCTCCACAGCGCGTACAGCACGAACGAGTACGCGATCACCGGCAGCACCAGCCCCTGCGGCTGGGCGAGGATCTGGCCCACCGAGCTGCCCTGCGGGGCGAACGGCGGGAAGATGTGGATGTCGACCGCGAACCACTCCACCAGCAGCAGCGCGATGAAGAACGTCGGCGTCGCGTAGCCGAGGAACGACACGCCGGTCAGCACGTAGTCGCCGACGGTGTACCGCTTGACCGCCTGGTACATGCCCAGCGGGATGCCGAACAGCAGCGAGACGATCGTGCCCAGCAAGACCAGGACGATGGTCTTCGGCAGGTCCTGGGCGATCAGCGCGGCCACCGACATGTTCAGCTTCGGCGAGAAGCCGAGGTTGCCGTGCAGCAGCTGGTCGATCCACTTGAGGTACTGGATGTACAGCGGCCGGTCGTAGCCGTAGAGGTGGTTGAAGATCCGCACCTGGGCCACGGTCGCCCGCGGTCCGAGCATCGCGCGCACCGGGCCACCGGGGAACAGGTGAATGAGCAGCAGCGTGATGACGGTCACGAAGAACAACACGATGAGTGCCTGGCCGAACCGCCGGATCAGATACCCCGTCATGCGACCACTGTCCCTCGCCGTGCGGCACCGGCTGCCTGCGTCACGATCATGCTAAGTCTCCCGTTCCGCGCTGCCTAGCAGCGCGGAACCGCTCACGTGGGGCCGGCTGCTGCCCCGCGGCGAGCCGCGGGGCAGCAGCCGGCGTGTGCTGCGTCCTCGTTGTTAGCTGGTGAAGTACCAGTACTCGGGCAGCAGCGTGAAGAGCGGACTGAACGTGACGCCCTTCAGGTTGTTGGCGACCGCCTGAATCTGGAACGGGTTGGGCTGCGGCACCCAGATGAACGGCAGCTGCTCCGCCGTGTACGTGGCGAACTGGTGGTACACAGCCAGGCTGCTGCTGGTGTGCGTCTCGTTGATCAGCTTGTCCATCTCGGCGTTGGTGTAGTTGCCCGAGTTGGACCCGGCGCCGGTGGCGAATAGCGGCTCGCCGGTGGGCTCGAAGCCCGGCCCGTCGTAGCTCCAGCCGCCGTAGGCGAACACCTGCACGTTGCAGCTCGGCCCCATCGGCGCGCACGGCGCGCTCTCGCCGATGATCGTGTTGAACGACTCCCCGACCAGGTTGATGTCGATGCCGATCTGACCGGCGTCCGACTTGATCGCCTGCCACGTCGCCGTGGCCGCGGCCACGCCGGTGGAGTACAGGTAGGTGAGCTTGAGCTGCTGGCCCTTGGTGATGCCGGTGCCGCACTTGGACGGGTCCTCGCAGGTCATGACGCCGCCAACCTCAGACCAGCCGTGGCTGGTCAGCAGCGCCTTGGCCTTCGTCAGGTTGAACGGGTACGGGCCCTGGCCGCTGTTCTCGTTCTGGATGGCCGGGGTCCACTGGTTCGGCGGCGTCGTCGGCGCCGGCCCGGAGACCGGGGTCGCGTACCCGCGCCAGATCGCCTTGATGATGCCGAGCTGGTCGACCGACATCTGCAGCGCCTGCCGGATGTAGAGCTGCCGGATCAGGTAACCCACCTGCGGGTTGTTGAAGTTGGGCTGCGCGTACTGGATGCCATAGCTCCAGAACGGCTCCAGGTAGTAGCCCTCGCTAGCCAGTGGGTTGGTGGCCGGCAGCGAGGCACTCGTCGGCTTCTGCGGCAGGTCCTGGGTCGGGATGTAGCCCACGTCCAGCGACTTTGTCTTGAGCGCGGTGTACTCGGCCGAGTCAGCGGTGAACGGCACGAACTTGACCGCGTCCAGCTGCGGCTTGGGGCTGCCGGAGTAGGACGGGTTCGGTACGACGGTCACGTTGCCGTTGGTGTTGAAGCTGGACAGCTTCCACGGGCCGTCGACCACCGACCACAGCGGGCTGGTCGCATACGTGCTGGCCTGCTGCGCCTGCGCGGTCAGGAAGTTGTAGACCGCCTTGCACTTAGCCCAGCCGTCGGCCGCGGTGTCGGTGGTGCACCCGCCGCTGCCCGCCGCCGCGCCCAGGCTGGTGACGTCCCACGCCATCGGCATCGGGTTCAGCTCGGCCAGCTGGTTGTAGGTGAACCAGATGCTGGAGTAGGCCTGGTTCAGGTTGATCTGCAGCGTATCCGGTCCGGTGGCCTTGTAGGAGACGATGTTGTCCGGCAGCAGGCCCGCCGAGTAGGCGTACCAGATCGACTTCTCCGCCTCGGTCATGTTCAGGAAGAACACCACGTCGTTGGCGTCGACGCTCTCACCGTTGGACCACTTCCAGCCCTTCATGGTGATCGTGACCGTCTTGCCGCCGTTGGAGTACACCGGCGCATCGGCTGGCGACAGCGCGTAGTTCACCGAGACCGACGTGTTGGTGTTGTTGCCGAACATGTACAGCGGCCGGTACATCAGGAACTGGAACTGCTCGTCGTTGTACACGCTGGCGTTCGTGATCGAGTAGAACGGGAAAATGTAGTTGTACGTGATGCCGGCTGCCAGCGCCACCGTCGCGGTGCCGCCCTTGACCGGCGTTCCGCTGGACGCGCTGCTGCTGGGGGTGCTGGACGCGCATCCAGCGACCAGCGCTGCCGCAGCGGCTGCCGCCACAACCCCCGCGACGCCTATTCTGCGTCTGCGTCGAAACATCTGCTCTCCTTCTCTGCGCGGCGCGGTTGTGCGCCCCGAGCGGGGTTTCTTGCCCAGGCGCCGTGGCTCTCAGTATGCGCGCAGTCCCGACCCGTATACGTCAAGATACCTAAAGATCGGTCCATAAACGTCTATACCGCTACTTAGCGACATACGAGGTCAGGGTTGTCGCGCATACTTAAGTTCCGCGGTTGCTGGGCCGGTCCGGTTCAAAGTTCGTTGGACAGGTCGTCCTGACCAGCAAAACCTGTTGCTGTCCGGCTCGCTTTCAGGAAGCGTAGCCAGGTTGCGGTGTCGAAGCGGTGCACTATATGTCACAAGTTCCTATCGATGTGATCGCAGCGTGACCCAATCGAGATCTCATTACTAATTGCGTCAGTAACGTGACAGTCCGCCATAGGCCAGCGTCGGCGGCCGACCCTCCCGGGCCCGGCGTGCGACGGTGCCAGGGAGCACGCAGTAGGGTGCTGTCGTCATGCCTAGTAGTCCCGCCCCCGGCCGGATTGGTCCCGTCGGCCCGCACCTACGGCGCGCCCGGGCGATCGCGGCGTGTGGCCTGGTGGTACTCGCTGCGAGCCTCGCGGCCGGCTGCTCCGCCCCGGCACCGCCACCGGCCCCCGCCATCAAGCTCAGCTCGGCGCAGGTCACCCAGCCCAGCGCCACCGGGGTCACCGACATCTACGTGGACGTGCAGAACACCGGCCCGGCCGACAGGCTGATCGGCGCGCGCCTCAGCGTCGGCGGGCATGTCACGCTTCGCTCCCCGGTCGGCACGGATGTCATGGACATGCACACGGTCCGCGCGATCACGATTCCAGCCAGGAGCTTCATCGGGCTAGATCCCAACGGGGCGCACCTGCTCGTCACGCACGCAGGCAAGATGATCTCGGGCCGGGAGATCACCGTCACCCTGCTGTTCGCGCACGCGGGCGCGATCTCGGTGTCAGCGATGGTGACCAACCCGGCCACCGGCGGGGCCAGCTACTTCCTGAATTAGGCGGTGTCGCGACGAGACACCGCCTAGTGCAGCCGACCGGGCTGTTGCCGTCCGGGGTGATCGCGATATATCGTTTCGGTAGGGATTGTCGGCGCAGTGCCACGGAGGGGCAGATGGCATCTCAGCCGAGTTTGCGCATCGGGGACAGCGAGCGCGAGGCGGTGGCCGCCGAGCTGCGAGAGCACTACGCCCACGGCCGGCTGACGCTGACCGAGTTCAGTCAGCGCCTGGACGCCGTGTTCGCCGCGAAGACCCAGCGCGACCTCAGCCGCATCACCAGCGATCTGCCGCACGTCCGGACCGACGATGTGCCGCTGCCGAGCTCCGGGGTCGGTCACCAGCGTCAGCTCACGAGCCGCCCGGCGGCCGACACGTCGGCGCGCTTCGCGCCAGGCGACGACTCGCAGCGCGGACATCACCACCACGCGGGCGGCCTCGCCGCGGCGCTGCTGGCTGCGCTCACGGCCTGGCTGCTTGTCTACAACGTGATCCTGGTCGGCCTGAGCTGGCCGCTGGCGGGCCGGCTGGGCCTGCTCTTCGCGATCTTCGCCGTGATCCGCGGGCTGCTGCGGCGGATCTTCGGCGGCCACCGCGGCCCCGTCCGGCGCGGCGGCGGCCGGCGCAGGTAGCCCGGTCAGCCCGCGGCCAGCGTCCGCAGCGGAACCACGAGGTAGCGGAAAGACGCCCGGCCGCCCAGATCGCCAGTTGCACCGCCGGAGGTTGCTGGCAGCGAAACGGCCTCGTTCCCGTCCGCGGCCGCTGCCAGGGAAACGGCCTCGTTCCCCTCCTCGGCAGCAGCGTCGGACACGCCGGGACGCGCCTCGCGGTCACCCGGCAGCCACGTGATGAGCGCCGGCCGGGCCGGGCTGGTGAACTGCAGCCGGATCCTGTCGGCCGGGTGGCCCTCGAGGTGACCAGCGTGGCCGGTCAGCGCCGCCGCGGTGAGCCCGTCCAGCAGGTAGTGCGGATTGAACGAGATGACCTGATCCGCACCGTCCAGCTGAGCCGGGACC
>JASHQA010000148.1 GCA_030037785.1 Streptosporangiaceae bacterium | reverse complement strand
GAGATGGTGCTCGACAACCCCACGGTCGAGGCCGCCGTGCTGGAGACGGCACGCGGTGGCATCGTCCGGCGCGGTCTCGGCTACGACGTGGCGGACGTGGCCGTCGTCACGAACATCACCGCCGACCACGTCGGCGACGACGGCATCGCCGACTTCGCTGAGCTCGTCGGGGTCAAGGCGCTGGTGGCGGAGCAGATCAGGGAGGGCGGCTGCGTCGTGGTCAACGCCGACGACCCGGCGGCAGCCGGGCTCGCCGACCGCCGGGCGGTGCGTGCCCGCAAGCCGGTGCTGCGGCTGTTCAGCATGACGTCGAGCAACCCGCTGGTGGCGCGGCACCGCGCAGTCGGCGGGGCGTGTTACGAGGTCATCGACGGGCAGCTGACCGAGACGGACACGGGTGAGCGGCGGCCGCTGCTGCCGGTCGCCGACCTGCCGGGGGCCTTCGGCGGCCGGGCCACCCACGTCGTGGCGAACGCGCTCGCCGCGGTGGCCGCGTGCCGCGCGCTGGGCGTCACCGCCAAGGACATCGCCCGCGGGCTCGCCGGGTTCGACCCCGCGCTGGGGAACCCCGGCCGGTCGTCGTTCTTCCGGGCCGGCGCCAGCCCGGTCATCGTCGACTACGGGCATAACGCAGCCGCGGTCGAGGCCACCGGGCGGTTCCTGCGCGAGGTCTTCGGCGCCGCACCGGTCGCGGCCGTTACCCTGCCGGGTGACCGGCAGGACGACCTGCTCGCGGTCACGGCCCAGGCGGTCGCGGCCTGGTTCGGGCCGGTCGTGCTGTACGAGGACAGCGACAAGCGCGGCCGGGAGACCGGGGAGATGATCGCGCTGGTCGACGCCGCGCTGCGGGCCGCGCAGCCCGGCATCACCGTCCAGCACGCCGAGAACCCGGCTGACGCGCTCCGCTCGGCGCTGCGGCTGGCCGGCGGCGGGCCGGTGCTGTTCCTGTACGAGAAGCTGGCCCTCGCCAGGGACGCCCTCGCCGCCGTCGGCGCGGAGCCCTGGCCGGAAGCCGACGTCCTGGGTGCGGCTAGGGACCGGGGTGAGGCTGCGGAGCCGACGCCCACGCCGGAGGCGGGGGCAGCGCCGGAGGCGGCGGCAGCAGCCGTCACCGCCGACGCCTCGGCCCCCATTCTGAGGGGCGTCAGCGTCGGCCTCGGCGTGGGTGCCCGCGATGGCTCAGCCGACTACGAGACGCGGACCTGCCTGTGAACACTGCGGGCGGGAACGGCTGCCGCGGTGGCCGATGCCGCCACCAGCGGCCCCGTTACCCGAATGGCTCCGGAACCGGATCTGTCGCCCACAGCGCGCTGACGTCGCCCGCCGGCGTGATGCACGGCTTGCCGTCCGCGGCGATCATGGTCGGCAGCCCCGCGGCCGGCACGGTGATGACGGCCGAGAACCTGGTGCCGAAGCCGTCGGCGTGCACGCACGCAGCAGTAAGAGCTGGCGGCCACACCCGGCCCGCGGCATCCGTACGGGGCTCGGGCACGGCGGGCCGGTGGTCGCGCAGCACCGCCCCGAGCGCCGCGACCGCCGATGCAGGGCCGCGATCGGGCTGCTCGGCGAGCGCCCGCTCGACCAGCTCACGCGCGAACGTGGCCTTGCGCGAGCCAGCCCGCAGCGGAGCGTTCTCCAGCACGTACAGGCCGGGACCGAGCTGGTCGACCTCCGTCCTGCTGCTGTCGGGCCCGATAGCCACCGAGAACAGCGCGTCCCGGTCGCCGACCAGCAGCCAGCACGGGTTGTAGTCGGCCGGGTCCACGTCGGCGGTCAGCGCCGCAGCAGCCTGCGCGGCGGTCGGGTGCTTCGCGCACGCGAGCGGCAGCTCGCCGCGGGAGCGCTTCGTCGGGTCGCGGCCGCTCCCGCTGGGCTGGTTCGTCAGGCCCGCCACCACGCCACAGGAATTCACCGCGAGCCAGGTGCCCCCGGCGACCAGGTCCCGGCCGCCAATGACCCGCGGCTCGCCGTCGCTCAGCACCGTGGCCGGGCTGGCCGGCCGGTCGAGCAGCTCGTCCCTGTTGGCGGCCACGAGCAGCGGTGCCCGGGGCACGATCTGGAACATCGCGATAAGCAGGCACACGCCTCAGACGGTAACCGATCGGCCAGCGGTGCCATCGCGCCCGCCCGCTGGCGCGCGGGCAGCACGAACGTGAACGGCTGCCGCCCGCTGGAGGGCAGCTGGCTGAACTCTCGGCGCGCCGCATTGTCCGGCTGGCCAGTGTCCACGGACGCTAGGTCACATCGCCTCGTCCTGGCCCGACCGCAGGTCGGCAGGCCAGCACAGCACGCAGGAACGGGGGCCGTCATCTCTACCTCAGCTGCCCACGGTCTCGATCCGGCCTGGCTACGGGACAACTGCCAGTGCCCGTCCTGCCGCGACCCCGCGAGCGGCCAGCGGCTCATCAGCATCACCGATCAGGCAGCGAACGTGACCGTCGCTGCGGCCGTCCAGGCGCCCGACGGACTGCACGTGATCTTCGGGCCCGATGGCCACCAGGCGGTCTTCACCCGGAACTGGCTGGCCGGGCATTCCGCCGCGGAGGTCGACCGGCGCGGCGAGGACGCCAAGCGGATGTGGTCGGCACGCGACTTCCCCGGCGGGCCGCCCGTGACCCGCTGGCAGGACTACGCCAGCGTCGACGCCGTCCGGCTTCACTGCCTGCGCGACCTGCTCAGCAGGGGATTCATGCTGCTGAGCGGCGTGCCCGCAGAGCCCGGCGCGGTCGCCGACGTGGTAGCCAGCTTCGGGTACATCCGGGAGACGAACTACGGTCGCCTGTTCGACGTCCGGGTCGAGGCCAGGGCCGCCAACCTGGCCTGCACCAGCCTGCCGATCGGGCCGCACACGGACAACCCGTACCGGGATCCGGTGCCGACCGTGCAACTCCTGCATTGCCTCACCAATTGCGCCGACGGCGGTGACTCTGGCCTGCTCGACGGGTTCCGCGCCGCGGCCCAGCTGCGGGCCGAGAGCCCGGCCGCCTTCGACGTGCTGACCAGCACGCCAGTCACCTTCGGCTACACCGACGCGACGACCGACCTGCGCGCGACCAAGCCCATGATCACGCTCAACTCAGCCGGGCTGATCCGGGAGGTGCGGTACAACAACCGGTCGATGGAGCCGCTGCGGCCGCGGTCTGGCGCTTCCCCGGCCGAGGCGGCTGACCAGATGCGGGAGTTCTACGTCGCGTACCGCACATTCGCGGCGATCTTGCTCCGCCCGTCCCTCACGCTGCGGTTCACGCTTCGGCCCGGCGATTGCCTGGTGTTTGACAACACCCGGATCCTGCACTCCCGCACGGGGTTCAGCGCGGCCGGACGCCGCCACCTGCAGGGCTGCTACGGCGACATCGACGGGGTCGAGTCGACGGCGGCGGTGCTCGCCCGGAGCTGCCACGGCAAGGCGACAGGGACCGCGTCGCCTACCGCGCCTACCGCGCCTACCGCGACGCCTACCGCGGCGGAGGCCGCCCCGCCGCGGCGCCTTCCGGTGACCGGGTCTCCCGCACCCAGCGATACCCCCCGATGAGCAGCGCCAGCGCCGTCGCCACCGCCATCGCGACGAAGCCGCCCGCGATCCACTGGGCGGCGCTGAGCGCGAGCGCGGTGCGCGAGGTGTCGACGCCGCGATCGTGGACCAGCCCGGCGATGACGGCAGCCACCGCGTAGGCCGGAGCGGGTACCGGGAAGATCAGGTACACGGCGCCGGGCCGCACCGCCAGGGCGGCGGCCACGGTGCCCGCCACCACGAACACGCCGAGGATCAACCCTGGCTCGGTGCCGGACAGCAGCGTGATCACCAGGCCCAGCAGCGTCGCGCCGATCACCGCGAAGACGCCGAGCCGGCCCGGCCGGGTGCCCCACAGCTGGCCGGCCGCGGCCGGCTGGCGCGCTGACGCCGCCCCGCGCGCCGCTGGTGTCGATGACTCGCCCGGACGGCGCTCATCCGGGCGGGTACTCGGCATCTGGCCCTGTGGCCCGCGTGGTTCCGTGTCGGTCCCCCCGGTTGTGCCGGCGGCGGCGCCGGGCGCCGATACCTCGTTCCGGCTCGGGGCCTGGCTCCAGCCCATGGTGACACAGCGTTCCCAATACCGGGCGATGGCACGACGGGCCGATAGTCTGCCGTCGAGCCTAAGAGACCGGGTTATGGCCGTACGTGAGCGGGGAGGCAACCCTAGGTGGCCGGTAACCGCGACGGAGCCAGCGGGCCGTGGTCGAGGCGGCCCAGCCCCCAGGGGCGACCGGGCCCAGGTCGGCCCCGCCCAGCCCAGCCAGGTCAGCCCCGGCCAGGCCAGGCCCAGCCAGGTCAGCCCCGGCCAGGCCAGGCCCAGCCAGGCCAGGCCCAGCCAGGCCAGAGCCAGCAGCGGCCCAGCCAGCCGAGCGGCGGCAGGGTGGCGCTGGCCACTCGGCCGCCCGGGCAATCCGGTGGCCAGTTCGGGCGGGTACTGCCCCGCCGCCGGCCAAGCTGGGCGTACGTGGGGACCTGCGTCCTCGCCGCGCTCACGCTGGTGGTGAGCGGGTTCGCCTACCGGGTGCTGCGGGCCGTGGCGGGCATCGGCAGCTCGCACGCCATCGCCAGCGGCCCGTCCACGGGAGCGCAGAACATCCTGCTGATGGGGATCGAGAGCCGCCGGTACTGGAACGGGTCCATCCTGCCGCCGGCCATCCTGGCCCAGTTGCACGCTGGCAGCGCCCAGGCCGTAGCGAACGGTGTAGGCGGAAACGACACGAATACCCTGATTCTGATCCATATCTTTGCAGACGGAAAGCGGGCCGTCGGTTTCTCCATCCCGCGCGACGACTGGGTCACGTTCGCCGACACCATCGGGCCGCAGCAGTCCGGCAAGATTGACCAGGCGTACGGCGTGAGCATGTTCTACCGCGAGCAGCAGCTCAGCCAGCAGGACCCCAGCATCAGCCAGGACAGCCTGGCAGCCCAGGGCAACGAGGCTGGCCAGGCCGCCGCCGTCGCCACCGTGGAGAAGCTGACCGGCGTCCACATCGACCACTTCGCGGCCGTGAACCTCTACGGGTTCTACGAGATCGCCAAGGTCCTCGGCGGCGTGGAGGTCTGCCTGAACCACCCGGTGCACGACGTGAACTCCGGGGCTGACTTCCCGGCTGGCTATCAGCACCTGGACGCCGCCCAGGCGCTGGCGTTCGTCCGGCAGCGAGACGGGCTGCCAAACGGTGACCTCGACCGCACCCACCGCCAGCAGGCATTCCTGGACTCGGTCATGCACCAGCTACGGACCGAGGGCGTGCTCAGTGACCTGACCAAGATCCAGGCCCTGATCAACGTCGCCCGGCAGTACGTGATCACCGACCAGGGCTGGAACCTGCTGGACTTCGCGGCCGAAGCCCGGAACCTGACCAGCTCGCACCTGGTCTTCTACACCCTGCCGATCGTCGGCTACGCCACGATCGACGGCCAGGACGCCAACCAGGTGAACCCTGCCAACATCCGGGACATCGTGCACACGACCTTCTACCCGAAACCGGCAAAAACGGCTAGTCACACGGGCAGCTCCGTCGATACCCACGACACCACCGTGGACGTGTTCAACGGCGGCCAGATCAACGGTCTTGCCCACCAGGTTTCGGCTGCCCTGGTGTCCGTCGGCTACCGGGCAGGCAAGATCGGCAACACCGCCCAGCGAGCCACGACGGCGGTCCGGTACGGCCGCGGCGCGCAGCCGGGCGCGGCCCAGATAGCCCGGCTGTTTGGCGTCGCCGCGGTGGCTGCTACCGCGGTCCCGGCCGGGCACGTCCAGATACTGCTGGGGGCGAACGCCAGGGCGTCGAGCGTCAGCGCGGTCGCCAGCCAGAGTTCGACACCCTCAGGGGTCATCCCCTCCACGGGACCGCAGGGCGGTGCGGTTGCCGCAAAGAATGGCATACCCTGCGTGAACTGACGACGGCGGGATCAGCCCGGCGAAGGCGGAGTAACTGGGTGCCTCACGGCCCCGGACTGGGCGCGGCGCGGCCAGTATCTGGGCGCTGCCGGTCGCGCAGCCAGACCATCAGCCGACCGCTCTCACCGGGCGCTTCGGCGTACCGCTCCTCGATCCGGTCCAGCCGGTATCCGAGCTTCTGGGCCACGGCCGCGCTCGCGGAGTTGGCCGCGTCGCAGTGGATCTCCACCCTGGTCACGTTCGGCAGCGACAGCGCCACCGACGTCATGGCCTCGGCAGCCAGCGTCGCGTAGCCCCGCCGTGCCTGGCCCGCCGCGATCCAGTAGCCCAGTTCGACGCTCTGGCCGCTGTCCCGGGGGTGCAGGGCGATCTCGCCCACCAGCGTGCCGTGCTCGGCCGTCAGCACCGAGTAGACGTAACCCAGCCCGGACTCCCAGTTGTGATCCGCCTCGGCCACCCGGCCGAGCTGGTTAGTCCGCTCGGCCGCCTCCCCGGTGGCCCACGGCATCCAGGGCCGCAGATGCTCCAGGCTGGCGCTCACCGCCGCCGCGATCGCGCTGGCATCCGACGCCTGGAGTCGGCGCAGGATCACCCGGCCGGCGTCGACCCGCTCGGGCGGCGCGGCGGCGGGCGTGGGAGGCACCGCTCCATCGTAAGGACACTGCTGATTCCTGCGCATCCTGAAGCCAGACCGGACGGCGATCGCCCGGTTTGCGCTTGACCGCGCGCCGCGCCCGGCCCTGTTCCCACCGACCTAACCGGCCGCGAACGGCGGCGCCGGCGGTTCTCCCCACCAGCCGCGCAGGAACGTGGCGGCGTGTTCGCACGCGCCCGCGAGTGGTCCGCCCGGGTGGTCAAGTACCGCCGAGATCATTTCGGCGATCCGCCCGGCCACCAGCGCCAGCACCTGGGCGGGCGTGTCCCCCGCAGCTGATCGGTAGCCGAGCACCGCGCCCGCGTTGCAGACGAAGTCCGGCAGCGCGGCGATCCCGCGGGCGCGCAGGACTTCTGCTCCCCCTCGCGTGTAGGGAACGTTGGCAGCCGGCGCAACCACGCGGACGGCCGGAGCGAGCGACCGTGCCACCTGACTGCTGATCACGCCCGGTCGAGCGCCGGGGACGATGACATCGGCTTCGGCAGCGAATAGCCCGGCAGGCCCTGCGACCGGCAGGCCGTAGCGGGTGACACAGTCGTCGCGGTAACCGCCGCGCAACTTCAGCAGGCGCTCGATGTCAAGCCCGGACGGATCCGCGATGCTTCCCGCGACCGTGGAAACGGCCACCACGCGCCCGCCGCGGCGGGTGACCTCGCGTGCCACCCCGCCGCCGACCTTCCCAAAGCCCTCGATGGCGGCCGAGCGCCCGTCCCAGCCGCCACCCGCCGTGCCGCGCAGCGCCGTCTCCGCCGCCACCGCCACGCCATAGCCGGTTAGCAGGTCCTCGAAGGGCACGTCGGCCACGACGGCGCTCATCGCGCCGGGTGCCGCTCGGTGCTCACGCAGCGGCGCAAAGTCCTCCTCGAACGTCCCCATGTCCGGGCCGGTCAGAAACCGGCCCGCAGCAACCAGAGGGGCTACCTCCGCGCAATAGCGCGCCATCAGCGCAGCCCGGTCGGCGCGATCGCCGGGATCACCGACCACGCCGGCCTTCGCGCCGCCCACTCGCACACCGAGCGCGGCGTACTTGTAGGTCATGGCGCGCGCGAGCAGCGCGACTTCGGCGCTGGTGACGTCCGGCGCCAACCGCGTTCCCCCGGCCGACGTCTGCGCCCCGGGCAGATCGAACACGATGCAGCCGGGCACCGACTGCAACTCGACGACTTCCGGCTGGTAGGGCCTGCGTCCGTCCCGCACCTGATCTGTCACTGCGTGTTCCGCCTATCCAGCGTCACTCAACCGGCGACTGCTGCTCTTCCACCCCGTGACATCTGCCGATGTGCCCCCATGGTGACACGGCCGCGTCAGGACCGGCGGTCGCCCGCGCGGCGGCGGCGTGCGCCCGAGCTGTCGTACTCACCATCGCGGCGACCGCGACCAGTGCGCCGCACGCGACGGCGAGCAGCCACGGGGCGTGGGTCGCCGCGGCGAGCGCCGTCGCATGGTCCTCGCCACCAGCCGTGCCGACCCGGATGCCGCTGGTGAGCATCGAGCCCATGACGGCGACGCCGAGGACGCTGCCGAACTGCCGGGTGGCGGAGATGACTGCCGACGCGACGCCCGCCTGCGACGGCGGCATGCCGCTGACGCCGGTGTTGGTGATCGGCGGGTTCACCAGGCCGAGGCCGGCGCCGAGCAGCGCCAGCGCGATGAGCAGCCAGGAAAAGGGGGTCGACGGCGACAGGCGGACCAGCAAGACCGCGCCAGCGGCCATCAGCACTCCGCTGGCCACGAGCGGGATCGCGGGGCCGCGGCGGGCGGTGAGGTGGCCCGATACCGGCGCGGCGGCTGCCATCACGATCGTCATCGGCAGCAGACTGAGCCCGGCTCTCAGCGGCGAGTCGCCGCGCACTTCCTGGAGGTAGAGGGTCATGACGAACAGGAATCCGGCGAGCACGACGAATGACAGCACCGCGATCACGCTGGCCCCGGTGAACGGCGGGCTGCGAAAGAAGCGCAACTCCAGCAGTGGCTCGGCGCGGCGCCGCTCCACCAGCGCGAAGCCGACCAAAGCCAGCGCCCCTGCTGCGAAGAGCGCCAGGATCGGCGTCGACGCCCACCCGTCGGTCGGTCCCTCGATCACCGCATAGGTGAGCGTCCCCAGCGCGGCGATCATCAGGATCTGGCCGGGCACGTCCAGGGCCCGCGGCCGCGGCGCGCGCGACTCGGGTACGTACCGGCGCGCAGCGAGGATCATGGCCACCCCGATCGGCACGTTCACCCAGAACACCGATCGCCAGCCGACGTCGCTGACCAGCACTCCCCCGACGACCGGTCCGCAGGCGGTCGCCACGCCGAAGATCCCGCTCCAGATCCCCAGCGCCTGCACCCGCTCCCTCGAGTCGGTAAACGTGTTCCGCACAATCGATAGCGAGATCGGCGTCAGCATCGAGCCGCCCAGACCCTGGAGCATGCGCAGCGCGACGAGCGAACCCGTGTCGGGCGCCGCGCTGCAGAGCAGCGACCCAAGGCTGAACCCCGACAGCCCGATGAGGAATAGCCGCTTGCGGCCAAGCCGGTCCGCCATCGAACCCGTGAGCATCAGCAGGCTGGCGACGACGAGCAGGTAGGCGTCGGCGATCCACTGCAGGCCGGCCAGGCTGGCGTGCAGGCTGGCCTGAACTGTCGGCAGGGCGACGTTGAGGATCGTGGTGTCCAGATAGGCGATGAATAGGCTCGAACTGCAGATGAGCAGCACCACGAGCCGCTGCCGGCGTCCGGCTGGCCCGTCGGGAATCCTTATCTCCCGGTCCAGCCCGAGTAGCCCGGCACTCATGCGGCGCGAGCCGGAATCTTCGCGTCCGCCCCGGTGATCAACAACCAGTTCTCGGGCTGAGACCGACCCGCCCTACCGAGGTAGCCCTGTTCGCTACCAGGCACTGTGCCAGTACCCAGGCCCGGTTCCGCCCGTTGGGTCGACAGCGGTCGCCACCCCGACCCTGGTCGAGTAGCTCATGAGGCTCACTGCCGCCTCCTCAGCGCTCCGGGCTGCACTGCTCATCGCCTACCAGAGACACTACTAGGGCTCGATCCGTGCAGCGAGGCGAGACGACGGCGGGTGGTGTCCTTCTTGCGTCAGCCCGATCGTCGTGCTTATGCCGGGTCAGCCGTCCGGCAGACCGAAACCCTGGAGGAGCGGACATGACCGAAGCCGCAGCCCAAGACCGCGAGACGGTTCGCCATCCTGCCGAGGATCAGATGCTGCTGGACTTTCTGACGGCGCAGCGCGCGGCGGCCCTGGATATCGTGGCTGGCCTGAGTGAAGACGCGTGGCACCGGTCCGTCGTGCCGTCGGGCTGGACGCCGGCTGGGCTGGTTGAGCACCTGAGCGGTGCGCATTTCCACTGGTTCATCGGAGTCGTCGCCGGCGAGGACACCTCTCCGCCCCCCGACGCAGACGTCGAGCCCTATGACCCGCTGGCGCCGTTCGTCACGGACTGGTCGTCCGCGGACATCATCGCTGAGTTCCGGGAGATCTGCGCTCGCTCGGACGCGATCCTGGCGGTAACGCCGCTGTCGGCAGCCCCGCGCGGCAAGCACGGCGACCCGCAGGTGACGGAGCCGCCGAACGTGCGATGGGTTGTCTTGCACATGATCGAGGAGATCGCGCGCCACTGCGGTCACCTGGACATCGGCAGAGAATTGCTCGACGGAACGACGCGGCTCGGGCAAAAGCGCAGCGAACGGCCGGCCTGAGAGTCGCAGCTGTTGCTGACAGCGTGCTTGTGAACTGGCGCTTCTAGCGCCATAATGGCGCCATGCCCAGCGTGCAGATCAAGGATGTCCCGGCACATACCCACGCGGTATTGCGCCAGCGAGCGGCTGCCGCCCACCAGTCTCTCCAGGAATACCTGCGCGCTCGACTGATCGAAGAAGCCAGCCAGCCGACCCTCGAGGAAGTCCTTGACCGGGCCGGCGGTCGCTCCGGCGGTCACGTGCCGCTCAAGAAAGCGGTAGCGACGCTGCGCACAGACCGTGATCGTCGTTGACGCCAGCGTTCTGGCCGTCGCCCTCGCCGACGACGGCCGGGACGGCGATCACGCACGGGCCCGCCTCCGCGGGGAGCAACTGACTGCGCCCGGTCTCATCGACCTCGAGGTCGCCTCGGTGTGGCGGCGGCAGATCCGCGATACCGCCATCGACGCCCGGCGGGCCGCGCTGGCTCTGGCTGACCTGGCCGCGCTTCCGCTGCGCAGGGCCGCCCATCAGCCCCTGCTTGCCCGCTGCTGGGAACTTCGCGACAACCTGACGATCTACGACGCCAGTTACGTCGCCCTTGCTGAAGCGCTGGAGCTGACCTTGCTTACCGGCGATGCGAAACTGGCACGATCCACCGGCCCACGGTGCCGCGTCGAAGTACTGCGCTCAGCACCCTGAGCTTCCGGAGTCGCGCTTCTGCCTCTGCGCCAGCAGGGTTGCGTCCCCCTCGAGTGGGGCCTCGCCGACGCGATCGAGGTCATCCTCCGGGACCACCCGGCCGGGCTGAGCGCCGCGAACCGCCGCCGGTGCCTGGACTACGGTGCGACCAGCGGGCTGACCTCGCGGCCTAGGACATGGGCGAACCTTGCCACGTCGGCATCGTCTTGTGCGGGGAGTACCGCGACGTGGGTCGCGCCGGCCGCGCCGTACTCATTCACAGTGGCGGCGATTTCTGCCGCCGGGCTTTCCGCTGGAACCGCAACGAACACCACGACATCTCCCGGCCCGCGGCTCACCGCAGGCCCCTTCGGCCGGGCGTCGCGGAATTGACCAGCCGCCGTGCGCACATCATGGAGCGGCACGCCGCCAGGCATGATCAACCCGTCGGCGACTTCCCCGGCCAGCGAGACCGTACGCGGCCGGATCCCGCCGATCAGCACCGGCGGCACGACCAGCGGCGGAAAGTCCAGGGCGACGTCGTCGAGCCGCACGTACTGCCCGTGTGCCGTCACCCGCTCCCCGCGGAGCAGCGCGGATAGCGCGGTGGCGTACTCCCGCAGCAACGTCATGGGCGATCCGGCTCGGGCACCCACCTGGCCCATCCAGTCCTGCACCCCATGTCCGACGCCGACGGTGAGCCGTCCGGGGAACAGCCGTGCCAGCGTGGCGACCTCCATGGCGGTGAGCGCAACGTTGCGCAACGGCGCTGGCAGGAGCCCGATCGCCACCGTCATCCGGCTGGTCGCGGCTAGCATGGCGGCCGCAGTGGCGATCCCGCTTTCCTTGAAGCAGTCCTCCCAGATCCATAGCTGCGCGAGCCCGGCCTGCTCAGCGGCCCGGGCCACCGGGCCGATCTGCTCGGGCGCCCTGGCCGGGAAGATGGCGGCAAGCGTGGTCACGCAGCAAGCGTACGCGGGACGGTGCCGTCGACTGGCGTAGGTTCGCGCCCCCGCGGAGGTCGGCACTGGTGACAAGATCAGCTGAATGCAGCCCTCCGACAATCGGCGCGCGCTGGCTGCGGCCGTGTCCACCGCCACGGCGCTCGATCTGACCGTCGACGATGCGATCGTTCTCCACGACTCGAACAGGCTCACTGTGCGCCTGCTGCCTTGTGACGTCGTCGCTCAGGTCGCACCGGCAGCGCATCAGGTCGCACAGTTCGAGGTCGAGCTTGCCCAGCGACTCGCCGAAGCCGGGAGCCCGGTGGCTGCTCTGGACCCGCGGGTACAGCCTCGCGTCTATCAGCGGGCTGGGTTCGTCGTCACGATCTGGACTTACTACAAGCCGGCGACGCGCCGGGAATTCGCACCAGCCGACTACGCCAGCGCGCTTAGGCGGCTGCATGCGGGCATGCGCACGCTCGATGTCCGGACGCCGCACGTCACGGACCGAGTGGCAGAGGCTCAGCAGCTTGTGGAGAACAGCAGTCTCACCCCGAAGCTTGCTGGCGCGGATCGGGAGCTGCTCATCGACACGCTACGCAGCCGGAGACACTCGATCGTCGGCCGCGGCGCTGCCGAGCAGCTACTGCACGGCGAACCCCACCCGGGCAACCTGCTGAGCACTGAGACCGGGCTGCTGTTCGTCGACCTGGAGACGTGCTGTCGCGGGCCCGTCGAGTTCGACCTCGCGCATGTCCCCGAAGATGTCAGCGAATGTTACGCGAACGCTGACGAAGAACTGGTCAGCGACTGCCGGGTCCTTGTTCTTGCCATGGTCGCCGCGTGGCGCTGGGACGCAGGCGACCAGTTCCCGAACGGCCAGCGAGCAGGTCATGCACTCCTCGCCGCGCTACGCGAGGGTCCACCGTGGCCGGCGCTCGACGCCGTGATGAGCCGACTGGACGGCTTGTAGGCGTGCTAGCCTCACCGGGCGCGGAAGCGTCGTGACCAGGAGGGGAGACGTCATGGCTGGGTTCGCTGACTCCGGACCGGTTCCGCCTGAGATCCAAGGACTGCTCGCAGCTGCCGAGGCACAGCAAGCCCAAGGTCAGACTAGCCAGGCGCTGGCCACGCTCCGGCAGGCCAGGGACAAAGCCCAGGCCGGCGGGAGCGTCGCCCTCACCGCGCAGGTGACCGTCGCCCTCGCCGTCGCGCAGGCGTCCGCAGGCCAAGGTGGCGAGGCGCTGGCGGCCATGCGCAAGGCTTCGGACCTCTTCGGCCAAGCCGGAGACCGACCAAGCCAGGTCCGGGCGCTGATCCAGACGGCCGGACTGCAAGCGGCTGCCGGAGACCTCAACGCTGCCAAGAGCGTCGTGCAGGGGTGCCTCAGCGAGGCTGGTCAACTCGGGGATGGCCAGCTTCTGTCCGAGGCACACCTGGTGGCCGGCCAGTTGCTGCTTACGACGCGATATGCAGCGGCAGCCGCAGACGAGTTCCGGACCGGCCTGGCTGCCGCGACCGGGCTTCCCGACGCCGCGGCCCAGGTGCAGTTGCGGGCGTACCTCGCCATCGCGGTCTTCCAGTGCGGGAACGCCGCTGACGCGCTGTCCCTCCTGTCCGAGGACGCCAAGGTCGCCCAGGCGATGCCAGACGGCATTGCCGGAGCGGCGGCATTGTCCAATGTCGCCGACGCGCTCGTGGCCATCGGACGGCCACTGGACGCCGTGAGCGTGGGCAAGCAGATCCTGGCCCGGTTGCAGCAGACGGGCGCACAGCCGCTCATTATCCAGGCGATGATCGGCTTGTCGAACATGTACGCTCTCGCCGGCCAGGCAGGCGAGGCGGCGAACCAGGCTAGCCAGGCCGTGGCAGCGGCCACTCAGTTCGGCGGAGCCGCGGACGTGGCTTCAGTCTGGCTTCGGCTCGGCACTATGTCCTTCCAGCGCGGCGACCGGATGGTAGCCGCCGGCCAGCTGGGTAACGCCCGGACCCAGCTCACGGCCGCCGGCCTTGCGGAGCCGCCGATGCTGACCCAGATGCTGGCGTCATGACTGCTGATGCTCGTCCACAGCCTGGTCGTGGCCGCCGAACAGGGTCCCATCGGCCGGCACCGGGGTCAGTGCTGCTGACAGCGTCACGACGGCGTCTTCGGGGAAAGCCTTCAGACCCGGCTTGGCTCGCGACAGTTCCTCGGCCACGTGCTGGAGGAGACTCGGGAAGCCCATCGCTTGCTGCAGCTCGCGCACGAGGTCGCCCAGAGCCTTGAGCATGGTCCGCTGCCGCCAGCGGGCACCGATCGAGTTGGCGACCGTGAAGGCCCGGACTACCAGCGCCACCGCGGTCGTCTCGCCCTCAGCGTCCAGCTCGAGCCCAGCCTGCTGAAGCAGCAGCATTGCCGCCTGCTGCGCAGCGAGGTCGTGTCCCTGCCGGTCTGGGTCCTTCAGTAGCTCCGCTGTCGCAGCCTGGAAGTCCTTCCGGGCCCGGTCCCAGTCCTTCTCGTGACCGCGGCTGTAGTAGAACTGCGCCCGCGCTACGAGGCTGCTGACATACGCCGGGTGGTTGCCGCTGGCCAGGGCTGTGGCGACGGCGTCATCCCAGTAGGGGTTCGCGCTCGCCAGGTCCCAGCTCTGGCTGAAGGCGTAGGCGAGGATCATGTTCTGGAACCAGTCCGGCTTGATCCCGCCCCGGCCGATTACCTTCCGGGCCTCGAGTGCCTGGCCGTGCAGGCTGGTAAGGGCCACGCTATTGGCGGCGAAGGTCTTCATCGTCATGGTGCGCGTGGTATCGAGGCTCCCGAGCCCCTGTTGCATCTTCTCGATGAGGTCGTTGAGCTGCTGCTCGTCGCTGCTCGCCTGGGTGCGTTGCTGCAGCCGGTAGGCGATGAATGCGACTGCACCGGATATGCCTGCGAAGATCGCGGCTGCCAGCGCTATCCAGTCTCCGGACGCCATCAGTCCTCCCCAGCGTTTGTGCGAATCGTCGCGACCTTACGGC
>JASHQA010000147.1 GCA_030037785.1 Streptosporangiaceae bacterium | reverse complement strand
AACCGCCAGCCCCACACCCCGCAAGCCCGGCACCAGCATGCCCCCGGACAGCAACGCCTGACCTCACCAGACCACCGCCCCCGGCACCACCACAAACCCAGCCCACGAAACAAACCCGGCCGCATCCGCTCACGCAAGCACGACCAGACCGTCAGACCCAAATGTGAACATGAAACCTGGTGAAGTGTGAATACCTCCGGGTGGGGCGCCTGGGGCTCGAACCCAGAACCCACGGATTAAAAGTCCGCTGCTCTACCATTGAGCTAACGCCCCCGGCGCGACGATTAGCGCCGTCGCACGAAGCGTAGCCAATACCAGCCGCGGCTCGGCGCGCGTATCGCGCGCCTTCGCGTCTCCGGCTCCGGTCGACCCCGAAGCGGCCGGGCCACGCTGCCGGGAACGTCGGTCGTACCGCTGCGGCGTTACCGGCCGGGAGGCGGCCGGGCGATACCATCCGGTTCCGTGGAGTCGAGCTTCTACGAGCCCGCCGGTTCGGGCCGCTACCGCGCCACGGCGGCGACCGCCGGGCCGTGGAGCCCGGACGCGCAGCATGGCGGGCCGCCGTCCGCGCTGGCCGCCCGCGAGCTGGAGCGGCACGAGCCCGAGCGCGACGAGAACATGCGGCTGGCCCGGGTCAGCGTGGACATCCTGCGGCCGGTGCCGGTCGGCGAGCTGACCGTGACCGCCCGCACGGTGCGGCCGGGCAGGCGGGTCGCGCTCCTCGAAGCCGTCATGACAGCAGGCGGCCAGGATGTCCTGGTGGCCAGGGGCTGGCGCATCGCAAACTCCGAAGCGGCGCCCGTTGTCAGCAAGGTCGGCCGGGTACCCGACATCCCGGTGACGAGCAGGCCGCCGCGGTTCCCCGGCGGGTACGTCGACGGCTACCTGGCGGCGATCGACTGGCGGTTCGTGGCGGGGAGGTTCGACGAGCCGGGACCCTGCCAGGTATGGGCCAGACCGAGAATCCCGCTGCTGCCGGGCGAGGACACGTCGCCACTGTGCCGCACCCTGCTGGTAGCAGACTCCGGCAGCGGCGTCAGCATGGCACTGGACCCGACCAAGTACCTCTTCATCAACGTCGACCTGACGGTGGTCGTGTACCGCGACCCGGTCGGCGAGTTCGTGTTGCTGGACGCCGAATCGACCATGGGCGGCACCGGCACGGGGCTGGCCGAGACGCAACTCGCCGACACGGCGGGCACCTTCGGGCTGTGCGTGCAGACACTGCTCGTCGCGCCCCGGTAACAAGGGCCGTGCCCGGTACAGCCCCGCGCGCTCAAGCCGGGACCGGTCACCGCGAGAAAGCGGACCTGCGCCGGCTGGTGCACGGCGCGCCGGGGCTCGCGGTGCTGACCGGCGGCCAGACCGGCGTGGACACGATCGCGGCGGAGGCCGCGCTGCGCGCGGGACTCCGCGTGCACCTGGTGTTCCCGCTCGGGCTGCGGCAAGAGGACGGCGGCCTGACCCCCGCCCGTCGCCGTTCGCTCGCCGGCGCAACCGTGCACGAACTCGACTCCGCCAGCTTCCGCTACCGCACCTGGACGTGTGTCTACCTGGCCGACGCCGTGCTGCTACTCGACCCGGCCGGAGGCGCGGGCTGCCGGGAAACCGCGCGTGCCGCCCGCGCGCTCGGCCGGCCGCTGCTCGAGCCCGCCGCCGGCGAGCCTAGCGCGGCTCAAGTCGCGGGCTGGCTGGCCGAGACCGCGGCAACGGTGCTCGTGGTGGCGGGCTGCCGCGCCAGCGTGCTGGCGCGGCAGGCCGGCGCGAACCGCGGTGTGCGGGCCGACGTGATCGAGGTCATCGCGGGTGCGGCAGACTGGCACGCCAGCCTGCTCCGCGGGGCCGGCTGACGCGGGCACCGCGGGACGAGGGCACCGCGGGACGAGGGCACCGCGGGACGAGGGCACCGCGGGACGAGGCGACCGGCCCCGGGCGGGCCCGTTCCCGTATTTGTCATGGTTGTGACCTTGGGCTGCCGGCGAATACCTGGCGTCCGTCAGCCGGCCGGTGCCGCGCCCCAGTCGACCGGGACCGCGCTCGCCTCCACCGGGTGGCGCTCGAGCCAGCCGCGCGCGAACGGGCAGAGTGGCACCAGGGTCGTCCCGTCGTGCGCGGCCTTGTCGATGGCGGCTCGCACCAGCTCGCCGCCCAGGCCGCGACCGCCGAGCGCGTCCGGCACTTCGGTGTGGACAAGGACTAGCCGGCCCGCGCGGGTGCGGTAGACCAGCTCAGCCACCTCGCCGTCGGCGTGAATCTCCAGCCGGTGCTCGCCAGGGTTGTCGGTCACAGTCGATGGCATCGTCGCCTCACTTCCGGTCGAGGTAGCTGCGGACGGCGCCGCTTGTTCGCGCGGCAGTCGCCGTCACAGCCGCGGCACCGGCGCCGAGCGCGAGCGGCAGCCCGGCGCCGACGTGCAGGTAGAGCGCCGCCCCGACGATCGCACCCGCGAGCATGGCCAGCGCCGAGGCGGCCCGCCGGGGCGCCCGGCGGTTGGTCCCGCCGGCGAGCGTGGAGTCGGCGGCGAGGCCGGTCAGGGTCATGGTCAGCACCGTGGTGGTCATGTCGGGGATCGACAGCCGCCGGATGACCGCGTTCCGGATGCCCATCGCGAACGCCAGCAGCGCGATCGTGGTGTACCGGCCCCATCCGGTCGCCACCGTGACCGCCGCGAACGCGACGCCGGCCGCGCCCGCGACGAAGACGGCCTCCAGCGCGATGGCGAGCGCGAGGACCCGGCTGCGGCGCGCGACCCGCGCGGTGAGCCGACCGCCGGCGATGGCGCCGACCAGGAACACCCCGAGCGAAGTCAGGGTGGCAGTGACCGAGAAGCCCGGCGCGCCGGCGGCGGCGAAACCGAGGACGACGATGTTGCCCGTCATGTTGGCGGTGAAGACCCGGCCGAGACCCAGGTAGCAGACCGCGTCCACCAGCCCGCTGAACAGCGTCAGAGCGATGAGGACACTGAGAAGGGAACGAGCGCCGTCGGCCCGAGCCTCGGGCGCTGCGACGCGGTCGGACGGGGCCGACCGGGAGTGCTGCTGGGAGTCGGCGGCATCACGCTCCGGAACAGCGCCCACCGGCCGAGTCTTTCACGCCGGGTGGCAGCCGCCTGGCCGTGGGGCTGGCCGGGGTGCGGGCCGGGGTGCGGGCCGGGGTGCGGGCCGGGAGGCGAGCGTGGGAGTGATTTTGCTATGGGTCCCGGCATACCAATCCCACTCCCACGCTCGCCTGGTCTTGCCCGCGCGCACCGGCCGCCGCTGAGAGTGGCTCAGCGGTAGGCGGAGATGCCGGTGATGGCCTGCCCGAGGGCGAGGGTGTGGATTTCCTCGGTGCCCTCGTAGGTCAGCACGGATTCCAGGTTGCTGGCGTGCCGGATGACCGGGTATTCGAGCGTGACGCCGTTGGCGCCGAGAATCGTGCGGGCCTGGCGGGCGATGTCGATCGCGGTCCGCACATTGCTCATCTTGCCGAGGCTGACCTGTTCTGGCGTGATCGTCCCGGCTTGCTTGAGCCTGCCCAGGTGCAGGGCCAGCAACTGGGCCCGCTGCAAGTCGGCCAGCATCCAGGCGAGCTTGCGCTGGGTGAGCTGGAACGAGCCGATCTTCCGGCCGAACTGCTCGCGGGTCCGCGCGTACTCCGCCGCCGTCTCGAAACAGGCCCGGGCCGCTCCGGTGACGCCCCACACGATGCCGAACCGGGCCTCCGACAGGCACGACAGCGGGCCGCGCAGGCCGCGCACCCCCGGCAGGACCGCGCTGGCGGGCAGCCGCACGTCATCGAAGTACAGCTCGGAGGTCACTGAGGCGCGCAGCGACAGCTTCTTGTGGATGTTGCGGGTGGTGAACCCGCGGGTGCCGCGGGGCACCAGGAAGCCGCGGACGCCGTCCTCGGTGCCCGCCCAGACCACCGCGATGTCGGCGATCCCCCCGTTAGTGATCCACATCTTGGCGCCGGACAGGACCCAGTCGGGCCCGTTCCGACGCGCCCTGGTCGTCATGCCGGACGGGTCCGAGCCGTGATCGGGCTCGGTCAGCCCGAAGCAGCCGGCCGCCTCGCCAGCCGCCATCCTCGGCAGCCACTCCTCCTTCTGCTCATCCGAGCCGTACTTCCAGATCGGGAACATCGCCAGCGAGCCTTGCACCGACACCAGGCTCCGCAGCCCGCTGTCGGCAGCCTCGAGCTCCCGGCACGCCACGCCGTAGGCGATCGCGCCCATGCCCGCGCACCCGTACCCCGTCAGGTGCATACCCAGCAGGCCCAGCTTCCCCAGCTCCGGCAGCAATTCCCGCGGCAGCGTTCCCGCCTCGAACCAGTCGGCGACGTCTGGCAGGACCCGGTCCGCGGCAAACCGCCTGACCGTGTCAGCGACCAGTCGCTCCTCATCACCTAGCTCGTCATCAATCCGGAGCAGGTCTGTCGGCGCTGGGTCCGGGGAGCGCGGCATGGCTCGTTCCTTTCTGCGTCGCGTCGCGTCGCGGCGGCCAGCGCCACTGTACGGGCGTGCGGCGCCCTCGCGCGCGACCGGCCGGGCGCGGTCCTGGCTTGGCGATCAGCGTATTCGGGTCGATCGGGGCCGCCGACGCGGGATGGCGGGGAGATCGGGCATCATGGCGAGTATGAGCGATGTCAATGGCACAACGCGCGCGACCAACTCGGTGTCGGCCGACCAGGACTCGCCTGCACCGGCTGGCCGAGATGGCGGCCGGGCGCCCGCTGGCAGGCGGCTGGAGCGCACGCTCGACAACAGGTGGGTAGCCGGAGTGTGCGCAGGACTGGCCGACTACACCGGCATCGACGCCACTGTGATCAGGGTCGTCTTCGCCGTGCTGACTTTCTTCGGGGGGCTCGGGCCGATTGCCTACGTGCTTGGCTGGGCCCTCATCCCGGAGGAGGGTGAAGGGGTCTCTATCGCCGAGCGGTTCATCAACAAGCCGGGGGCCTGACGGGTCGGCGTAGCCTGCCGAGCTTTGCTGCCCCGGCCGCTTTGCTGCCACCGCCGTTCGTCCCCTATGCTGGGGCGGTCCCCGACGGCGGGCGCCACGGGCAAGGCGGCGAGGTCCGTCGAGCCCCCATCGTCTAGCGGCCTAGGACACCGCCCTTTCAAGGCGGCGGCACGGGTTCGAATCCCGTTGGGGGCACGCTGGGGTCTATGCCTGGCGGTACGTGGTCCTGTAGAGCAGCTCGGAGTGCTCGCCACCCTGTCAAGGTGGAGGTCGCGGGTTCAAATCCCGTCAGGACCGCTCGGCTCGGCATCCGGCCTCCCGGCGACCAGGCCGGGGTCGGCAGCCGCCTAGGTCAGGTAGCTCAGTTGGTA
>JASHQA010000146.1 GCA_030037785.1 Streptosporangiaceae bacterium | reverse complement strand
ACGCGACGGCCGCGGCGGCGGCCGCGACTGCGGCCGGCACGGCGAGCACCCACCAGCGGTCGCCCGCGAACGGCCGTACGAGCTCAGCCCAGCCAACCGGGCTCAGCCAGGTCAGCCAGCTCAGTCCGTGGCTACCGCCCGAATCGCCCACGCCGCGCAGCAGGAAGGCCACCCCGAGCGCGGTGATGGCGAGCCCCCGTGCTCCCCTCGCGGTGCCGCTGACCTGGGCCGCGATCGCCGCCAGCGCCGCGAACGCCACCCCGCAGCCGGCCTCGCCCAGCCCGTATGCCAGCGCCCCGCGAAACGGCAGGCCGTACAGCAGGAAGACGACCACCGTCAGCACCAGCGCCACCGCGTTGGCGACCAGCGGCTCGAGCAGCGCGGCGACGAGCGCTGCGGGCCTGCCCACCACCGTGGAGCCGATCAGCTCCAGCCGGCCAGCCTCCTCGTCCGCCCTGGTGTGCCGGATCACCAGGAAGACGCTCATGAGCGCAGCGGCCAGCGCGGCATAGGCCAGGTAGCGCCACGACAGCACCGCGCCGAAGCTGTCGCCGTGCAGCTGGCCGTAGATGAACAACAGCGCCGCGTCGTGGTGCACGGTCGCGGCCAGCGATGCCCTGCTGGCCGCGCTCTGGTAGACCAGCTTCACGGCGTACCCGCCGGACACCGCGATGATCACCAGCACGTAGATCCAGATGGGCAGCAGCCGGCGGTCGCGGCGCACGGCGAGCCGGAACAGCTCACCGACCCCATGGAGCGCGCTGCCCGGGCCCGCGCCGTTGTCAGCCGGTCCGGCCAGCCGGCTCGGTACCTCGGCCACGACCCGGCTCATCGGGGGTCGCGAACCGGCCCGACAGCGCTCGAGGCGCCGGGCTCCGTCGACGCGGCTCCGCTCGCGTAGTGCCGCAGGAACAACTCCTCCAGCGTCGGCGGCTGGCTCGTCAGCGTCCGCACGCCCGCGCCGACCAGCAGCCGCAGCACCTCCTGCAGCCGGTCAGAGTCGGCCTCGCAGCGCACCCGGCTCCGGCCGTTCTCACCAGGGTCGATGACGAGGTCGTGCACGCCCGGCAGCGCGGCGAGCCCGGCCGGGCGCGCGTCTAGCTCGGCGGCTATCGACGTCCTGGTCAGGTGCCGCAGCTCAGCGAGCGTGCCGGTCTCGACTGTCCGGCCGGCCCGGATGATCGTGACCCGGTCACACAGCGCCTCGACCTCGGACAGGATGTGGCTGGACAGCAGGATGGTTCGGCCGGCGGCCCGCTCCTCCTCCGCGCACTGCCGGAACACCGCCTCCATCAGCGGGTCCAGCCCGGATGTCGGCTCGTCCAGGATCAGCAGCTCCGCGTCGGACGCAAGCGCCGCGATCAGCGCGACCTTCTGCCGGTTGCCCCTGGAGTAGGCGCGCGCCTTCTTCGTCGGGTCGAGGTCGAACCTGTCCAGCAGCGCGGCCCGGCGCCCGCTATCGAGGCCGCCCCGCAACCGGCCGAGCAGGTCGATGACTTCGCCACCGGTGAGCGTCGGCCACAGCGTCACGTCACCGGGCACATAGGCGAGCCGCCGGTGCAGCTCGACTGCGGCGCGCCACGGGTCACCACCGAGCAGCCGCGCCGTGCCGCCGTCGGCGCGCAACAGGCCGAGCAGGACTCTGATCGTGGTGGTCTTGCCTGCGCCGTTCGGCCCGAGGAACCCATGCACCTCACCCGCCGACACCCTCAGGTCAAGCCCGTCAAGCGCGACCGTCCTACCGAAGGCTTTGCGCAGCCCAGCGACTTCGATAACGTTCACACTGGGCACGCTACATCAAATTCAGAAACCACTGAATATTACCCGGCAGAAAGCTGACGAGCTGGTGGCTGCACCACAGTACGGCGATCGTGGCGGCCAGCGAGTCACCCCAAGGGCTGGGCGTCCAGCCTCGGCCACCCGTCCCGAGACCGACGGTCCTGACCAGGCCCTGACCCGAAGCGAAGCCGCCGGCCAGTCCGGATTGGCCGCCGTTGACTCCGACGGCCACGATCTGGCCGCTGTCGACGCCGGCCACCGCGATCCGGCCGCTGTTGACGCCGGCCACCGCGATCCGGCCGCCGTGCGCGACTTCATCGAGAGCTTCACCGGGCAGCTCACCCAGATGGGATTCCCGCGGACACCCGCGCGGATCTTCGTGGCGCTGCTGACCTCCGACTCCAGCACGCTGACCGCGGCAGAACTCGCCGACCTGCTGCGCACCAGCCCGGCCTCGGTGTCCAGCGGGGTGCGCTACCTGCTGCAGGTCGGGCTCGTCGCGGCCGAAGGCGAGCCCGGCTCCAGGCGGCTGCACTACCGGATGTCCACGCGCGTCTGGGAGGACGTCGTGCAGTTGCGGGATCGTCAGTTCTCCCGCTGGGCCACGGAACTGCGGCACGGCGTCGAAGTGCTGGGGCCGGCCACGCCCGCGGGCGAGCGAATGGCGCAAACGGTTGGGTATTTTGAGTTCATCAGCCGGGAGATCGCCGGGCTGCTCGCCCGCTGGCACGCGCAGTCCGCCAGCGCCGGACCTGCCGAGACCGGCGCCGGGCGCTAGGTTGCCCTGTCAGGGATTACCTGCCATCGCAACGCGTTGGTAAGACTGATGCGAACGACAAGGACGGAGGCTGCGAGCCGTGCCGCGTAATCCGGCTGACCTGTACGAGGTGGGCCCAGGCGCGCCACGTCCCGACACCGACCTGGTCATGCTCTATTACCTCGACGGCTTCATCGACGCTGGCGCGGCCGGGCGGATGCTGACCGCACACCTGATGTCCACACTGGCGCACGAGCAGATAGCGACCTTCGACATCGACTCGCTGCTCGACTACCGGTCACGTCGGCCGATCATGACGTTCGCGAAGGACACCTGGGACGACTACGACGCACCTGAGCTCGCCGTGTCGCTGCTGCATGATGCGCAGGGCACGCCGTTCCTGTTGCTCGCGGGGCTCGAGCCCGACCGCGAATGGGAGACGTTCGCCGCGGCGGTGCTGCAACTCTCGGCCCACCTGCGGGTACGGCTATCCGTCAGCTTCCACGGCATTCCCATGGGGGTACCGCACACCAGGCAGCTGGGCGTGACCGCTCACGCCACCACGCCAGGGCTGATCGACGGCTATCGGCCGCTGGTCGACAAGCTCCAGGTTCCTGGCAGTGCCGCAGCGCTGCTCGAGTACCGGCTCGGCGCAGCAGGCCGCCAGGCGATCGGTTTCGCCGTGCACGTACCGCACTACCTCTCCCAGGCCGCGTATCCGGCCGCCGCGGCGACGCTGCTCGACTCGGTTCAGCGCGCCTCGGGACTCGTGCTGCCCGCCGACGCGCTGCGCGAGGCCGCCCACCGGACGAACCTGGAGATCGCCCGTCAGGTCGAGAATTCCGCCGAAGTGGCCGAAGTCGTGCAGGCGCTCGAGCAGCAGTACGACTCGTTCGCGGCCGACCGGGAGAACCTGCTGGCCAGCGACGAGCACGTGCCGACAGCGGAGGAACTGGGCGCGGAGTTCGAGCGGTTCCTCGCCGAGCACCGCGGCGACAACCCCGACTCCTGACCCGGCTCATCCCTCGGCGCCGCAGCGGCCAAGACCGAGCCCGCTAACGATTGGGATTCTCAGTCACTATTACTGAGAATCCCAATCGCTGATCCGCGCGAACGAACTCGGTGCCCTGCCGGCGATACCGAACCTTGGCCAGTGCCGGAGAGATGCTAGTCCGTTCCGAGGGCATGGCAGTACACCGGTGCGCACCCGGCGGCCAGGCCGGCAGCGCGAGGGGACGGTTGACGCCGGTGAGCGACAAGCGATGAGCCGAGCGGACATTCGCGAGCTCGCGGTGCCGAGCACCGGGATTCAGCGCGGTGAGGTCGTGGTTCCGACCCGCGTCGGCGATCCCGTGCACGGGCTGCTGAGCTGTCCGGCAGGCCCGCTGGTGGCTGGTTCACTGCGAGCCAGGGGCAGGCCGGTCCGGTTCGCCGATCTGAGCGGCGAACCGTCCGCCGACACCGACGCTGACGCGCGGTTGTTCCTGGTGACCTGCCCTCGCGAGGAGGGCGGCACCTCGGCGGTTGCAGCCGCGGCCGCGCCCGGCGACGCGCTGTCGGCGGCGGCCGCCAGGGCCGCGGTCGAGGACTGGGCAGCGGTGTGCGGCAACCGGTCGCTGCTGCTGGCCGGGAGCCCCTGGTGCAGCGGGGCGCTGCACGCCGCCAGCGCGGCCGTCCAGGCCGCGACCGACCACCAGGGCGGCGGTCATCAGGTCTACGTGCTGACCCCGGCCGCCATGCCGCCGGAGGCCGTGACCGCGCTCGGTGACCTCGGCGCCATCGTCACCGACGCGCTCGACGACGTCGAGCCCGGTGCCGTCGTGCTGTTCCCCGCGCACGGGGTCACCGCCGAGCTGCGGGCGGAGGCAGGCCGTCGGGACGTCACCGTCATCGACGCCACCTGCCCCCTGGTGGCCACAGCTCAGGCGGCGGCCAGCGGCGCCGCCGAGCGGGGACACCATGTGCTGCTCGTCGGCCCGCCGGATCACGCCGCCACCGACCCGATCAGCAGCCAGGCTCCCGGCCGCGTGAGCGTGGTGGACACGCCAGCCAAGACGGCCGCGGTCAGCGCCGGGAATGGTGGCGGAGTTTCTTACCTGCTGCAGCCCGGCTTCCCGCTCGAGGCGGGCGCCCCCATTGTCAGCGCACTGCGGTCCCGGTACCCGGCGGCCAGGCCCGCGGTGCCCGCCGAGACGTGCTACGCGCCTTCCGACCGGGCCGGCACGATTTACTCCGTCGCCCTGGGCAGCGACCTGATGCTCGTGGTCGGCGATCCGCGGTCGAGCGATGCGCGGCACGTCTGTGCGCTCGCGCGTGACGCCGGCACCAAGGTTGCACTCATCGGCGACGCCGCGGACATCAAGCCGGCCATGCTCGCACCGGTGCGCACGATCGGAGTGGCCGAGTCCACGTCCGCGGCAGGCGGACTGGCCGCGCGGGTGCTCGACGCGCTGTCTGGTCTCGGCCGTCTGACGGTCGCGCAGCGTCGGCTCAGCACCGAGAAAGTCGCGGGCGCACTCGGCTAAGCCCACGAGGAATCGGCTGAGCCCACAAGGAAAAGCCGCCTACTACCGGGTCGCGGCCCATAGGCCGGTGGTTCGCGCTGGGATACCATCGTCCGCATGGCGGACAAACCGGGCGGTGTCCTCGATCACGACCACTCCACCCCGCAGCAGCGCACCGGTGCGGGGTCGTTCCGGCAGAAACTCGAAGCCGGGAAGTTCGCCGTCACCGCCGAGATCGGCCCGCCCCGCGGTGCCGACACAGCGCCGATCGCCCGGAAGGCCGCGGAGCTGCGCGGCTGGGTCGACGCGGTCAACATCACCGACAACCAGGGTGCAACCGTCAAGCTGTCGAGCCTGGCCGGCAGTGTCGCCGCGCACCGCGCGGGGCTCGAGCCGATCATGCAGCTCACCTGCCGGGACCGGAACCGAATCGCGCTGCAGTCGGAGCTGCTGTCGGCGTCGGCGCTAGGCGTGCCGAACGTGCTGATCATGACCGGCGACCACCCCCGCAACGGTGACCACCCCGACGCCACGGCGGTGTTCGACCTGGACAGCACCAAGCTGCTGGCAGTCGCGACGGGGATGCGCGATCGCGGCCAGCTGATGTCCGGCGCGGAGCTGAAGCCGCCGCCGTCGTGGCTGCTCGGCGCCGTTGA
>JASHQA010000145.1 GCA_030037785.1 Streptosporangiaceae bacterium | reverse complement strand
CGGCAGCCCGCGATCCGGTTTGCCGGCCGCCGCGGTGACGGGTCGCTGGGGCACACGCTCAGGCCCGCCCCGACCCGGCCGGGGCTGGCAGCGCCGCGGCGGGTGCCGATCCGGTTCGCCGCCCACCGCGGTGACGGGTCGCTGGGGCAGACGTTCGGGCCCGCCCCGACGCGACCGGGGCGGCCAGCGCCCCGGCGGCAGCCGGCGATCCGGTTCGGCGCGCAGCCGACGAGTCCGTGGCTCCGGACGGGCGCCAGGCGGTCGGGGATCGCGGTCGCCGGGACCGGGGCGATTCCCAGCCTGAGGTTTGCCAGCCGAGCCGTTCCGGTAGCGCGGCGCAGCGTCGCGGTGCCCCGCTTCCGGCGCAGGACAACGGCGCTGCGCCCCGCTCGGCTGTCCTCGGGCGTGGTGCGCGGCGGCGTGCTGACCGAGACCACGTTCCGGGCCCGGAATAGCCCGGCCCCGCGGCTGCGGCTGTCCGGCGGCGCCCCCGGCATGCTGGGCGGCACCGGCCGCGGCCCGCGGCTAGGCAGGCCACCGGGCCGTACCGGCAAGCAGCCGAGGTTCAGCTACGGCAAGCGGTCAGCGCTGTCGGTCCTGGCTGGCCACCGTGTCAGCCGGCGGCTGGGCGGCCGGTGGCTGGCGCGCTGGCGAGTCGGCAGCAGGTCGGGCGTGTGGCTGCTCGGCAGACGACCGGGGGTACCGCGATGATCCCAGCATCGAAGTGGCGGCTGGCCGGCCTGACGGTGATCATCGTCGGCCTGCTGGCCGTGCTCGGATTCCGGCTGTGGTACCTGCAGGTGCAGACCCGCGGTACCTATGTGTCGCTCGCCACCCAGGACCGGATCAGGGACGTCGTGACGCCGGCGGTGCGCGGCGAGATCCTCGACGACACCGGCCAGCCGATGGTGCAGAACCAGTCCTCGCTGACGGTCGCCGTCAACATGTCGGTCGTGTCGCAGGAGTCCGGCGGAGGCACCGCGGAGCTGTCCCGGCTGGCCCAGTTGCTCGGCATCAGCGACACCGTCATGCAGCAGCGAGTGCGGCTGTGCACGGCCACAGTGCACCAGCCGTGCTGGCCCGGCTCGCCGTACCAGCCGATCCCGGTCGCGCAGAACGTGTCCCAGCAGGTGGCGCTCGAGGTGCTGGAGAACCGGGCGTCGTTCCCCGGCGTGACCGCCAGCATCCAGCCGACCATCGAATACGACCAGCCGATCGCGACCGCGACCGCGCAGGTGCTCGGCTACCTGCAGCCGATCACGGCGCAAGAGGTCAAGAAGCTGCACGTGCCGGTCACCGGGTTCGCCAGTGACGACCTGGTCGGCCAGTCAGGCCTCGAGGCCGAGTACGACAAGGAGTTGCGCGGCACGACCGGCATCGACGAAGTGGCCGTGAACGCGGCCGGCCAGGTGACCTCGACGATCAAGG
The DNA here is from genome assembly GCA_030037785.1 of Streptosporangiaceae bacterium. Taxonomy (GTDB): domain Bacteria; phylum Actinomycetota; class Actinomycetes; order Streptosporangiales; family Streptosporangiaceae; genus JAJYUU01. The sequence goes on along the minus strand of JASHQA010000145.1, from coordinate 7,181 downwards.
ACGTCAAGCCGAAGGCCGGCGACGACCTGGTCACCAGCATCAACGCCAACGTGCAGCTGGCTACCGAGAACGCGCTGAAGAGCGCGATCTTGAAGACAGAGGCCGAGGGCAACACGCAGGCCACCAGTGGCGCGGCCGTCGTCATGACCACGACGGGCCGGATCGTGGCGATGGCGAGCTGGCCCACCTACAACCCGAGCATCTGGACTGGCGGCATCAACGAGCAGGAGTTCAACCAGCTGTTCGGCACCGCGGACGGCGAGCCGATCCTGGAACGGGCCACCCAGGGCCAGTACTTTCCCGGCTCGACCTGGAAGGTGACCACGACCACCGCGGCGGTCAACGCGGGCTACTCGCTGTACTCCGACTACGACTGCCCCGCATCGGTGGATATCGGCGGCCACGTGTTCAACAACGACTTCGGCAACGGCGGGATGATGTCCCTGCAGACCGCCCTGATCCTGTCGTGCGACACCGTGTTCTACAACTTCGGCTATGACATCTGGCTGAAGGACAACCGCCAGTATGACGACGTCACCAGCCCGAGCTTCCCGGTGCAGGAAGAGCAGCAGACGGAGCTGCAGTGGGGCTTCGGCAAGCCGACCGGCGTCGACCTGCCCGGCGAGGCTGGCGGCACCGTGCCGACCAGGGAATGGCTCTACTACCTGTGGAAGGACAACGCGCACACCGGCGAGGACTGGTGCAAGTACGGCAACGCTAACGGCAGCTACGTCCAGCAGATCGAGTACGAGGACTGCGTGAGCGGGAACGTGTGGACGCCCGGTCAGGCGGTGCTCGCGTCCATCGGCCAGGGCTACGTCGCGGTGACGCCGCTGCAGCTCGCGACGGCGTACGCGGCGCTGGCCAACGGCGGCACGCTGTACAGCCCGCGCATCGGCGAGGAACTGGTGAGCCCGACCGGCAAGGTCGTGCAGCAGATCGTCCCGCCAGTGGACGGCCACCTGCCCGCGTCGGCTGCCACGCTGGCGTACATCCGGAACGCGCTGCAGGGCGTCGTCACCCAGGGCACCGCGGCGAGCGCGTTCGGCGGCTTCCCGCTCAACAAGGTCTGCATCGCCGGCAAGACCGGCACGGCTCAGGTCGCCGGGAACATGGCGACCTCGAACTTCGCGTCGTTCGCGCCGTGCAACAACCCGCAGTATGTCGTCGTCATGATGATTCCCGACTCTGGCTACGGTGCTGACGTCTCCGCGCCCGCGATCCGGCAGATCTGGGACGCGATCTACGGGCTGGAGGGTCAGCCGCCGGCCCTGCAGAACGGTCAGCTCCCGCCTCCGCCGCACATCACCAGCGCGGGCGTGATCGTCCCGACCGCGGCCTCAATCGGCAGCCAGCAGCCGTCGCCGGGGCTGGCTGGGCTGGCGACCGGGCTCAGCCTGACGGCTGACACCGAGCCGGGCGGGCGCCCGCTAGGCAGACCGGGGTGACCAGATGGGGCGGCTCGGACCTGACGACCCGACGGGCCGCGCCTCCGGTGCCGGGTGCGGAGAGCTACCGCGGGCTCGCGCCGGTGCGGCTGGATGGCGGCAGCGCCCACCGGGGCGGGTACGCGAACGGTCCGACCCTCGGCCGTCGGCATCGCGTGCGCCGCTTGCTGCGGCAGGTCTTCGGCGCGGGCTCACCGCTTCGCGACCTCGACTGGTTCTTGCTGGCCATCGTCGTGGCGCTGATGGCGTTCGGCACCCTGCTCGTCTGGGCCGCGACCGCCACGTCCGGCCTGACGTACCACGACCCGTACCTGATCCGGCAGGGCATCAACATCCTCATCGGGCTAATCCTGATGGCGGCGGTGAGCATGCTCGACTATCGCCAGCTACGGCTGTACGCGCCGATCGTGCTCGTCGCGTCCTGCCTCGGTCTGCTGGCCGTGCTGTCGCCGCTCGGCGTGGTGGTCAACGGCGCCAAGTCGTGGATCAACCTGCCGGGTGGCTTCCAGATCGAGCCGTCGGAGTACGCCAAGATCGCGGTGATCTTCGTTTGCGCGATGATCCTCGGGGAACTGCGGGCCGGTGAGACCAGGCCGGGACCCCGCGCGATCGCCAAGGCCGTTGGCTTGTCCCTGATCCCGCTGATCCTCGTCGTGGCCCAGCCAGACCTCGGGGTGGTGATCCTGCTGCTCGCGCTGGTCGCCGGCCTCGTCGTGCTATCGGGTGTCCGGCTGCGCTGGCTCGCCCTGCTGCTCGCGGGCGGAGTGCTCAGCGTGGTCGCCGTGGCCAAGCTGCACCTGCTCAAGAGCTACCAGGTCAGCAGGCTCACCTCGTTCCTGCACCCGAGCGAGGATCCGCGCGGCACCGGCTATAGCGCGTTCCAGTCCAAGATCACTATTGGCTCCGGCGGGATGACCGGCCAGGGCCTGTTCCACGGCCAGCTGGTGGCGGGCGGCTTCGTGCCCGAGCAGCACACCGACTTCATCTTCGCGGTGGCCGGCGAGGAGATTGGCCTCGTCGGAGAGCTGGTCCTCATCGGGCTGCTCGCGCTGCTGCTGCTGCGGGCGCTGCACATCGCGGCGCGAGCCGATGACCAGTTCGGCATGCTCGTCGCGTCGGGCATCGCGATCTGGTTCGGCGTGCAGTCGTTCATCAACATCGGCATGACGATCGGCATCATGCCGGTGACCGGTCTGCCGTTGCCATTCGTCTCCTACGGCGGGTCCGCGCTGTTCGCGGACATGATCGCGATCGGGGCGCTGCACTGCGTGCACCGGCACAGGTCGGTATTCGGGCACAGCTAGCATCCGGGCGCAGCTAGCATCCGGGCACAGCTAGCATCCGGGCACAGCTAACGGCGCGGGCTACCTCGTTCGGACGCGGTCTGGCGGGCGCGCCGCAGCCTGGTCGCCGGGCTCTGGCCCCGGCGTCGGCGTCGAGGCTGCGCGGCGCTGGCGCAGCAGGGTGAGCGTGACCCAGCCGGCCGCCCCGGCGAGCACGACCGCCGCGAGAGTCCAGCCCAGTGCGGTCGTGCCGACGCCGACGTACTTCAGGCCCGAGGCGAAGATCACGAACGCGATGACCGGGCGGACGTAGGCGTCCTTGGCCCGGGCCGAGAACAGCGAGCCGACGATCACGGCCGGCACGCTGCCGAGAATGATCGAGATCGTGACGCCGAACTCCACGTGGCCGAAGACCAGCGCGCCGGCGGCCGCGGCCAGCGTGAGCGGCACGGCCTGGACCAGGTCGGTACCCACGAGGCGGCTAGCGCTGATCATCGGGTAGGCGAACAGCAGCAGGACGATCATCAGCGAGCCCGAGCCCACCGACGTGAGGCCCACGATGACCCCGCCGATCATCCCGATCGCTACTGTCGGCAGCGGCCTGACCACCAGTTCGCGGAGCGCGGCGGCGCGGCTGCGGCCAGCCCGCAAGTCCATCACGTAGCGGATGACCATGGCCGCGGCACCGGTCAGCAGGGCCGCGCCGAGCGCCTGCTCCACCCTGGCTGGCGCGGCTGACGCGCTGCCGAGCAGGTGGAGCAGGTACGCGCCGAGGAACGCCATCGGGACCGAGCCCAGCGCGAGCCACCCGACCAGCCGGTAGTTGACGGTGCCCTGGCGCATGTGCACGACGGCCCCGACGGGTCGCATCACGACGGCGGCCACGAGGTCGCTGGAGATCGCGGCCGGCGCCTTGATCCCGAACAGCAGGATGAGCATCGGCGTCATGAGGGCGCCGCCCCCGGCACCCGTCATGCCGACCAGCAAGCCCACTACTGCGCTGCCGATCACGATGTAGGGGTCGACGTGCACCGGAGCACCTCCAGGCGACCGCACGGCCAAGCTGCCAATGGTTCTGTCCGGAAAGGATTTTGCGTCCTTGCCACTATACCCAGCGGATCAGCCGGGATAGTAGGCATAGCCCACCCGCGGCTGGGTGGCGATACCAGCGAGCGCCAGGGCTGTCCGGTCTCGGTACCCTGTAACGGTGCCTGTGCAGTCCGTGTACCCCCTGCTCGAGCCGCTTCTTCCGCTGGTGCGCAAGCCCGTCCAGTACGTCGGCGGCGAGCTGAACTCTGTGGTCAAGGACTGGGACGCCTGCGACGTCCGCTGGGCACTGATGTACCCGGACGCCTATGAGGTAGGCCTGCCCAACCAGGGCCTGCAGATCCTGTACGAGGTGCTGAACGAGCGGGACGGCGTGCTGGCGGAGCGCACCTACAGCGTCTGGCCCGATCTCGAGGCGCTCATGCGCGGCCACGGCGTGCCGCAGTTCACCGTCGACGCGCACCGGCCGGTCGCGGAGTTCGACCTGCTGGGAGTCAGCTTCGCGACCGAACTCGGCTATACCAACCTGCTGACCGCCCTGGACCTTGCTGGGCTGCCCCTGTCGGCTGCCGACCGCCGGCCCGGCGATCCGGTCGTGCTGGCTGGCGGGCACGCCGCGTTCAACCCCGAGCCGATCGCCGAGTTCATCGACGGGGCTGTGCTCGGCGACGGCGAGCAGGCGGTGCTCGTCATCAGCGAGCTGGTCAGGGCCTGGAAGCGGGCGGGGCGGCCGGGTGGCCGGGATGGGCTGCTCCTCGACCTGGCGACCTCCGGCGGGGTGTACGTGCCCCGGTTCTACGACGTGTCGTATCGGCCCGACGGCGCGATCAGCCGGGTTGTGCCCAGCCGGCCGGGGGTGCCGCGCTCGGTCGCCAAGCACACGGTCATGGACCTGGACGCCTGGCAGTACCCGCACAAGCCCCTGGTGCCGCTGGCCGAGACCGTGCACGAGCGGTACAGCGTGGAGATCTTCCGCGGCTGCACCCGCGGCTGCCGATTCTGCCAGGCCGGGATGATCACCCGGCCGGTCCGCGAGCGGTCCATCACGACGATTGGCTCGATGGTGGCGGCGGGCCTGAGCGCCAGCGGCTTCAGCGAGGTGGGCCTGTTGTCGCTGTCCAGCGCCGACCACAGCGAGATCAACGAGATCGCGATCGACCTGGCCGACCGGTACGAGGGCACCGCCACCGGGCTGTCACTGCCGTCCACCCGGGTGGACGCCTTCAACGTGACGCTCGCCAACGAGCTGAGCCGCGGCGGCCGGCGGTCCGGCCTCACCTTCGCGCCGGAGGGCGGCTCCGACCGGATCCGGAAGGTGATCAACAAGATGGTCACCGAAGAGGACCTCGTCCGGACCGTCACGACCGCGTACACGAGCGGCTGGCGGCAGGTCAAGCTGTACTTCATGTGCGGGCTGCCGACCGAGACCGACGACGACGTGCTGGCCATCGCCGCGCTGGCCAGGCGGGTGATCGAGGCAGGGCGGGCGGCCACCGGGCGCAGCGACGTCCGCTGCACGGTGTCGATCGGGGCGTTCGTGCCCAAGCCGCACACGCCGTTCCAGTGGGCGGGCCAGTGCTCGCACGAGACGGTGGACGCGCGCCTGAAGGCGCTGGGCGCCGCTCTGCGCGCCGATCGGCGCTACGGCAAGGCCATCGGCTTCCGCTATCACGACGGTAAGCCGTCGATCGTCGAGGGTCTGCTGTCTCGAGGCGACCGCCGGGTCGCCAAGGTGATCAGGGCGGCGTGGGAAGATGGTGCCCGGTTCGACGGCTGGAGCGAGACGATGTCGTTCGAGCGCTGGGAGCGGTGCGCGGCCGCTGCGCTCGCGGACGACGGCGTAGACCTGGACTGGTACACCACCAGGGAGCGCGGGTACGACGAGGTGCTGCCCTGGGACCACCTCGACGCCGGGCTGGAGCGGGACTGGCTCTGGCAGGACTGGCAGGCGGCAATCGACCCGGCGGGCGCTGGCGAGGTCGAGGACTGCCGCTGGACGCCGTGCTTCGAGTGCGGCGTGTGCCCGTCGATGGACACCGAGATTGAGGTCGGCCCGACAGGGCAGCGGTTGCTGCCGCTGACCGTTGTGGGGAACGAGGTCGCGACGGCGAACGGCCCTGCGGCGGCAGCCACCGGAGCGGGCCAGTGACGGCCCGGCAGTCGCCGCGGCCGACCGGACCAGCGCCGTTGCCAGCAGTTCAGCGGCTGACCGTCAGGTACGCTAAGCGTGGCAGGATGCGATTCGCGAGTCATAGGGATATCGCGCGTGCGGTGGAGCGAGGAGTTCGGCGGGCTGGTCTGCCGGTCGCGTACTCCGCGGGGTTCTCGCCGCATCCGAAGATCTCCTACTCGGGCGGCGCGCCCACGGGCGCTGCGAGCGACAGCGAGTACCTGGAGATCTCCCTCACCGAGGGCATGGATCCCGGAACGGTCCGGGACCGCCTGGACGCAGCCCTGCCGGACGGGATTGACGTGATTGAGGTCGCAGACCAGGCCGTGGCACCGGCGCCGCGGCTCGAGGCCTCGGATTGGCAGGTTGTGCTGCCGGGAGTCGCGCTAGCAGAGGCGGCCGCGGCAGTAGAGGTGTTTCTCGCCGCCGAACACGCGGAGGTGGAGCGCCTGACCAGCAACGGAGTCCGTCGGCTCGACACCAGTGCCGCGGTGGCATCAGTAGCGCTTGAGCGCGCCGCCGCGGCCGGGAACCAGGAGTGTGCGATACTTCGAATGGTTGTTCGGCACCTGACACCGGCCGTCCGACCCGAAGACATCCTGGTTGCGCTTCGCGGCATGTCGGCCCTGGAACCGTTGGCACCGCCGGTCGTCACGCGGCTGGCCCAGGGCCCGCTAGGCCCTGGTGCCGACGCGGGCCCGATCCGGGCCATGGCCACGGCGGCGGTACCCCGGCCAGCCGGGCGGGGCACCGAACCGGGACAAGTATTGGCAACGTGCCCGGATGCGGAGACCGCCGACTCGGCGAGCACCGCTCCGGAGAGCGCGTATGGACAGCTCCCGTGTGGCGCGGCGCGGCCCGATGAGGCGCGCTATGCCCGGGAGCACGACGGGAGAGATCGCCCGCATGCTCGAGATCGAGCGACAGAACAGAGAGCCAGTTGACGCGTCGACTGGCGGAAACGGATCGCACGGTCCGGCAGGGTCGGCCGGACCGTCGGAGACTGACTCGGCACCCAGTCGGGGGCTACTGCGCCGGGCGCGCCGGGCGGTAACCAGGCCGGCCGGTCCGCCGATGGCGGAGCCAGACCCGGCCGCAGCGGACTCTGCCGCGGCAGCGGATTTCGCCGCCGCGCGGGAACCGGCCGCGGCGCAGCAAGCCGCGCCCGGCGCGGACCCGTCGGCCAAGGCCCGAGGTCGGCGGTCGGCGAACGCGGCACCGCGTGCCGAGCCG
>JASHQA010000144.1 GCA_030037785.1 Streptosporangiaceae bacterium | reverse complement strand
CCTACCTGGCGGTAGCCGCGCTGGCAGCGACCGCGGGCGGGCTCGTGGTCTCGTTCGTCGACAGCGGCAGCGGCCAGCCCAGTGCGTCATCGGGAACGGGTAACAACGGCGGCGGATTCAACTTCCCGAGCAACGGCAGCGCCGGCAATGGGTCGGGCAGCAGCAGTTCTGGCGCCAGCATCAGCGGCGCGACGGTGCAGAAGGTGAAGGACGCGGTGCTGCCAGGCGTCGTCGTGATCGACAGCAGCCTGCAGTACGAGGGCAGCGCGGTGGGCGCCGCCGGGACCGGAATGATCATCAGCAAGTCCGGTCTCGTGCTCACCAACAACCACGTCATCGACGGCACGACCGGCCTGACCGCGACCGTCGTCTCGACCGGCCGCAAATACCAGGCCAAGTGGCTCGGCTACGACAAGACGTCCGACGTCGCGGTCATCCAGCTCGAGGGGGCTAGCAACCTCACCACGGTGCCACTGGGCGACTCGTCGAACGTCAAGCTCGGCGCCGACGTGGTCGCCATGGGCAACGCCGGCGGCACCGGGACCATCTCGACGGTTACCGGCACGATCACCGGCATCGACGAGTCCATCACCGCCAGCGACGAGGGCAGCGGCGCCGCCCCGGAGCGACTGACGGACATGCTGCAGACCAACGCGGACATCATCCAGGGTGACTCCGGTGGCCCGCTGTCCACCACCGCGGGCAAGGTGATCGGCATGGACACCGCCGCCAGCACCGGCAGCTTCGAGAACACGCAGAACGTCGGGTTTGCGATCCCGATCAACCGCGCAATCTCCATCGCCCGCCAGATCATCGCCGGAAAGTCCAGCGCTGACGTGCAGATCGGCTCGTCGGGCTTCGTGGGTGTGCTCGTGGCCGGCAACAGCGGCGGCGGACAGAGCACCCAGGCGAGCCCGCAGGCCCAGTTGCAGCAGCAGGAGCAGGCAGAGCAGCAGGCGGGTGGCCAGTTCGGCAACACCGCGCCGTTCGGCTGCGTGCAGAGCGGCGATAACCCCCCTGGTCTGCCCGCCAGCATCGCGCCGGTTTCGTCGGGAACCCTGGTGCTCGGCACGCTCTGCGGAGCCCCGGCGACCCAGGTCGGCATCGTTGCCGGCGACGTGATCACCAGCGTGGACGGCAAGAAGGTCTCCTCGCCGTCCTCGCTGACCGGCATCCTGCAGGGCGTGCGCAGCGGGACTACCGTCCCGATCACCTGGGTCACGCCGTCTGACCAGTCGGTGAGCCGCACGCTGACCGTGGCAGCCGCGCCCCCGGCGTAGTAACCCCGGGCCCGGCGGTCAGCCGGGCCGCAGCCAGCCCAGCATCGCCTGCTCGCACCGCTCGATCTGCACCACGGCGACGTGCTCGCCCTGGGTGTGGGCTAGCTGCGGATCGCCTGGTCCGTAATTGACTGCCGGGACGCTGAGTGCGTCGAACCTGGCCACGTCGGTCCAGCCCAGCTTCGCTCGCGGCTGCCCGCCAACCGCGGCCACGAACGCCGCCGCAGCCGGCCGGGTGAGACCTGGACGGGCACCGCCGGCTACGTCCGTCACCCGGACCTCGAAGCCGGAGAAGACCTCCCGCACGTGCGCGGCCGCCTCGTCGGCCGACAGATCCGGGGCGAACCGGTAATTGACGCTCACCACACACTCATCCGGGATGACGTTCCCGGCCACCCCGCCGGTGATGCCGACCGCATTCAGACCCTCGTGATAGACCAGCCCGTCAACCTGCGGCTGTCGCGGCCGGTAACCACGCAGCACGTCCAGGACACCGCCGGCCGCGTGAATGGCGTTGCGGCCGAGCCACGACCGGGCACTGTGGGCCCGCTCCCCTCGCGCGATCACGTCGGCTCGCAGCGTGCCCTGGCAGCCGCCCTCGACCACGGCGCCGGTGGGCTCCAGCAGCACCGCGAAGTCCGCCGACAGCCAGTCGGGGCTCGACCGGCTGAGCCGCAGCAGGCCGTTGCGCTCCGCCTCGACCTCCTCGCAGTCATAGAAGACGTACGTCACGTCGCGCGCCGCCGCAGTCAGCTGCGCCGCCAGCCGCAACTGGACCGCCACACCGGCCTTCATGTCGCAGCTGCCGCAGCCGTATAGCAGCCCGTCGTCCAGCCTGGACGGCAGGTTTCCGTGCACCGGCACGGTGTCCAGGTGCCCGGCCAGCAGGACGCGCTCCGGCCGCCCGAACTCCGTCCGCGCCACGATGGCATTCCCGTCCCGATGCACGGCCAGGTGCGGCAGCGCCGCGAGCGCCCCAGCGACGGCGTCTGCCAGCGGCCCCTCGGTGCCGCTGACCGACGGGACGTCGACGAGCTGCGCGGTCAGCTCAGCGCCCGATGAGGACAGATCGAGTTCCACCGCGGCAGCTTAGCTCCGGCGCCCGCCGACCGGCAGACCGCGCGCCGCCGCGGTCAGCGCCTGGGTGATGACCGCGACCGCGGGCCTGCCCGCCGACGATGCCCTGGCTACCGCGTACAGGTCCCTGGCCGGGCTCTCGCCGGGCAAGTCCCGCACCACCACCCTGGCGTCACCGCCGGCCAGCGTGAGCCGCGGCAAGATAGCCACGCCGATGCCGCGCGCCACCAGGCTGACGATCGTGGCGAGCCCCTCGAACTGCGACGGCGTCTGGGCTACTCCCCCGGCCGCCGCGAGCACCTGATCCATAGCGCGCCGCGACGCCTCGCCCGCCGGCGTCGCGAGCCACTGCTCGTCCCGCAGCCGGAACAGCGACACCGGCGTCCGTTCGTCGGCGGCCCAGTGCCCGCGGGGCAGCACGAGCACCAGCGAATCGGTCAGCAGCGGGTACAGCCGCAGCCCCGGCTGGCCAGCGGTCAGCATGCCGGTCCAGTCGTCCACGATCGCCACGTCCACCTGGCCCGCGCGCACGAGCTGGAGTGCCTCGCCACCGACCGTCTGGCGCAGCAGCAGGCTCAGGCCTGGATGGGCACGGACCGTGCGGGTCAGCGTGGGCGCGAAGGCCACGGCCGCGGTCGGGAACGCGGAGATCGCGACTCTGCCGACCGGCTCAGGCGAAGCCAGGTCGGCTTCGGCTGCCTCGATCCGGGCGAGGATCTCGGCGGCGTGCGCGGCCAGCCGCTGTCCCGCCTCGGTCAGCTCGGCGGTCCTCGCCGTCCGGTCAAGCAGCGCCGCACCCGTCTCCCGCTCCAGCGCGGCCAGCTGCTGGGAGACGGCCGACGGCGTGTAGCCAAGCGCGGCCGCGGTCGCGGTGATCGTGCCGCGCCCCGCGAACTCGAGCAGCACCCGGAGCCGGTGCACGTCCAGCATGGTCGCGAGTTTAAGACATACTTAAGCTCAGCCTCAGACATGGGCACTGATACTGATGCTTAGCTCGCGAAATTGCTGGTCAGAAACGTCGGACGAGTACTCTCTGGGGTTGTACCGCCCGCTTTACCCCGCAGCGAGGAGCTTTCGCCATGCCCTGGGCCGGCTCCGTGAGCCCGACCGAGACGACCATCATCCTCCCGCCGCCACCCGGAGCCGCCGCCCCCGCGCTGCCCGCACTCCTCGCTCACGGTCGTCGCGGCGTCCCCGTGTCCGCCACGCTCGCCGCCAACGAGGCACTGGCCAGCCGCCGCAGCAGGGGCGAGCCGGTGCTCCCGCTCGCGTTCGGCGAGTCCGGGCTGCCGGTGCACCCGCTCCTCGCCGCCGAGCTTGCCGAGACCGCGGGCCATGGCGCGTACGGCCCGGTGGCGGGCACGGACCGGCTGCGCGCAGCCGCGGCCGGCTACTGGTCCCGGCGCTCGCTGCCCACCAGGCCCGCGGCCGTCGTAGCCGGACCTGGCAGCAAGGCGCTGCTGTTCGGCACGCTGCTCGCGCTCGGCGCTGACATCGCCGTGCCCAGGCCGAGCTGGGTGAGCTACGCGGCCCAGGCAACCCTCGTCGGTACCGCCCCGCACTTCGTGCCTGCCGTACCGGAGCAGGGCGGGATCTGCGAACCGGCTGCCCTCGACGCCGCCGTGCTGGCGAGCCACACGAACGGACGGCGAATCGGCGCCGTGCTCGTCACGCTGCCGGACAATCCGACGGGCCGGGTCGCCTCCCCGCAGGCGGTCCGTGAGCTGTGCGCCGTTGCCGAGCGGCACGACCTCGTCGTCATCAGCGACGAGATCTACCGGGACCTCGTGCACGACCCCGGCACGCCCATCCTCAGCCCGGCCCAGGTCGCACCGCACCGGACCGTGGTCACCACCGCGCTGAGCAAGAACCTGTCTGTCGGCGGCTGGCGGATCGGCGTCGCCAGGATGCCCGACGGCGCCACCGGCGCGGCCTTGCGCGACCGGCTGCTCGGCATCGCGAGCGAGATCTGGTCGGCGCCCGCCGGACCGGTTCAGCACGCCGCGGCCGTCGCCCTCGACGAGCCGGCCGACCTCGCCGAGCGGGTTGACCGCAGCCGGGCGCTGCACGCGGCGGTCTGTCAGGAGGCTGCCCGGCTGTGTCTTTCGGCCGGCCTGGCCCTGTCACCGCCACAGGCCGCGTTCTACCTCTACCCCGACTTCGAGCCGCTGCGGGGCCGCCTTTCGGCCAGGTTCGGCGTCCGCACCGGCGCGGACCTGGCAGCGCTGCTGCTGCACCGGTACGGCGCTGGCACCCTGCCGGGCAGTGCGTTCGGTGAGCGCGCGTCGTCGCTCCGGCTGCGCCTGGCGACAGGGCTGCTGTACGGGGACACCCGCGAGCAGCGCGAAGCTGCCCTGGCCGCACCCGATCCGCTCGCGCTGCCGTGGATCAGCGCGAGCCTGACCAGATTCGCCGAAATCCTCGCTGACCTCGCGGCCTAACTTCAAAAACCCCTGATACCGGGAACGGGCTCGCCGCGGGCGGCTGCCGTACGCACGCGCGCGGCCCCCGCGGCGGTGTGCGCGTGCGTGCTGGCTCGCGGGGCGCTGCTCCCGTCGCCACGCATGGGTTCCGTTAGGAATTCGCTCCGGCCCGCATGGGTCCCGTTTGGGCCGCGTGCGCTGGCTGTTCAGCGCGATTCTATGGGCTGAACGCCGCGGTTCCGGGGGGCGCGTCCCCAGGGCCGGAACCGCGCACCCGAGCGTCCGCTGGAGGACCGGGATGGAAGACCTGTTCTACATCGGCCTGACGATCGTCGTTTTCGGCGTGCTCTGGCTCATCCTCAAGGGGGTCGAGCGCTTTGAGCGCTGAGAACTGGATCGGCCTGATCGGCGGCTTCGCGCTGACCGTGTATCTCTTCCTGGCGCTCGTGCTCCCGGAGAGGTTCTGATGAGTGTCGTGCTGGCGGCGCGCAGATGAGCTCGGCCCTCGCCGGCTGGCTGCAGGCAGGCCTGCTCGTCGCCGCCCTCGCCGCGTGCTACGTGCCACTCGGCAACTACCTAGCGCACGTGTTCACATCCGACAAGGACTGGCGCGTCGAGCGCTTCCTGTTCCGGCTCATGGGCATCGACCGGAACGCCGACCAGCGCTGGGGCGTCTACGTCCGCAGCATCCTGGCCTTCTCCGCCGTCAGCGTGCTGTTCCTGTACGGGCTGCAGCGGCTGCAGGACCACCTGATGCTGTCCGAGGGGATGACCGCGGTACCGCCGGCCACCGCGTGGAACACCGCCGCCTCGTTCGTCACGAACACCAACTGGCAGAACTACGCGGGCGAGTCGACGATGGGCTACCTGGTGCAGATGACCGGCCTCGCCGTGCAGCAGTTCCTGTCCGCTGCGGTCGGCCTGGTGGTGGCCATCGCGATGATCCGCGGCTTCATCCGGTCCCGCACCGACAAGCTCGGCAACTTCTGGGTGGACGTCACCCGCGCCTCGATCCGGTTGCTGCTCCCGCTGGCGATCGTGGGCGGCCTGATCCTCATCGCCGGCGGGTCGATCATGAACTTCCACCCGTACGAGACCTACACGACGCTGTCCGGCGCGAAGCAGACGATCCCGGGCGGCCCGGTGGGCTCGATGGAGATCATCAAGGACATGGGGAACAACGGGGGCGGGTTTTTCAACACCAACTCCGCGCACCCGTATGAGAACCCGAACCCGTTCACCAACTGGTTCGAGATCTTCACGCTGCTGCTGATCCCGTTCGCCACCCCGCGGGCCTTCGGCAAGATGGTCAAGGACAACAAGCAGGGCTACGCGCTCGTCGCGGTCATGGCGTGCATCTGGCTGCTGGCCGTCGGCGGTATCAGCTTCTTCGAGGCGCACTACGGCGTCGGCGGCGCCACCGCAGCCCAGATCGCACACGGCGCCACGGAAGGCGTGGAAACGAGGTTCGGCACGTCCGGCTGCTCGTTGTTCGCGGCCTCCACGACGGTGACGTCCACCGGCGCGGTCAACTGCTTCCATGATTCGCTGACCCCGTTCGGCGGCGGCATCGCGCTGTTCGACATCGCGCTCGGCGAGATCGCGCCGGGCGGCATCGGGGCCGGCATGTACGGCATCCTCATCCTCGCCATCGTCACGGTCTTCGTGGGCGGACTCATGGTCGGGCGGACGCCCGAGTACATCGGCAAGAAGATCCGGCCGGTGGAGATGAAGTACGCGGCGCTGTACTTCCTCACGCTGCCGACGGTCATCCTGATCGCGACCGGGTTGTCGATCGGCACCCATCAGGGCCAGTCGGCGATCTTCAACCCCGGGCCGCACGGGCTGACCGAGATCGTGTACGCGTTCGCCTCGGAGGCCAATAACAACGGCTCCGCGTTCGCCGGCCTCGGCACCTCCCTGGGCTGGTACCAGACCCTGGGCGGGATCGTGATGCTGCTCGGCCGGTTCGCGCCGGAGTTGTTTGCCCTCGGCCTGGCTGGGTCGCTCGCGAGACAGCAGCCGGTGCCCGCGAGCGCGGGCACGCTCGACACCAGGACGCCGCTGTTCGTCGGCATGGTGATCGGCGTGATCCTCGTCCTGGTCGGCCTGACCTACTTCCCTGCGCTGGCGCTGGGCCCGTTCGCAGAAGGACTGCACTGAGATGACACTGACGACAAAGCGGCGCGCTCGGGCAGACCGGCGCGGCACCTCAGCGGTGGCCCAGGGCCGGATCGGCGGCGGCCTGCTCGACCCGAAGATGCTCTGGCACTCGCTGCCGGACGCCATCAAGAAGCTGGACCCGCGGGTTCAGATCCGCAACCCGGTGATGTTCGTGGTCGAGGTCGGCGCGCTGCTGACCACGGTGACGGCGGTCTTCTTCCGTACACCCGGCTTCAACGTCTTCAACTGGACCATCGTGGTCTGGCTGTGGCTCACGGTGGTGTTCGCCAACCTGGCCGAGGCGGTGGCCGAGGGCCGGGGCAAGGCGCAGGCCGAGACGCTGCGCAAGACCAAGCGGGATACCGTGGCCCGGCGGCTGGTCAACTGGTCGCCCGGCCAGAGCCAGACGACCGAGGAGCAAGTGCCGGGTACCCAGCTCACCCTGGGCGACCACGTCGTGGTGGAGGCGGGCCAGGTCATCCCCGGCGACGGTGACGTCGTGGAGGGCGTGGCGTCGGTCGACGAGTCGGCGATCACCGGCGAGTCCGCCCCGGTCATCCGTGAGTCCGGCGGTGATCGCTCGGCCGTCACCGGCGGCACGACCGTGCTGTCCGACCGGATCGTGGTGCAGATCACGTCCAAGCCCGGCGAGACCTTCATCGACCGAATGATCGCTCTCGTCGAGGGCGCGAAGCGGCAGAAGACGCCGAACGAGATCGCGCTGAACATCCTGCTCGCGTCGCTCACGATCATCTTCATGCTGGCGGTCGTCACGCTGCAGCCGATGGCCTACTACTCGGGCGCGCCGCAGAGCCTGGTCATCCTCGTCGCGCTGCTGGTGGCGCTGATCCCGACCACGATCGGTGCCCTGCTGTCGGCCATCGGCATCGCCGGCATGGACCGGCTGGTGCAGCGCAACGTGCTGGCGATGTCCGGCCGCGCGGTGGAGGCCGCGGGCGACGTGAACACGCTGCTGCTGGACAAGACCGGCACGATCACCATCGGCAATCGGCAGGCCACCGACTTCCTCCCGGTCGGCGGTGTCAGCGACACCGAGCTCGCGAACGCCGCGCAGCTGTCCAGCATGGCCGACTACACGCCAGAAGGCCGGTCCATCGCGGTGCTCGCGAAGGAGAAGTACGGGCTTCGCGAGCGGCCGGAGGGCGAGTTGCAGCGCGCAGAGTTCGTCGAGTTCACCGCCCAGACCCGGATGAGCGGAATCAACCTGGCCGACGGCGGCTTCCGCGGGGCGCGGCAAATCCGGAAGGGCGCGGCCTCGTCGGTGGCGCAGTGGGTCAGGGACAACGGCGGCACTCCGCCGGACGAGCTCGGCGGCATGGTGGACGGCATTTCCGCGGTCGGCGGCACGCCCCTGGTGGTCGCGGAGCGGCAGGACGGGACCGCCAGGGCGCTCGGCGTGATCTACCTCAAGGACATCGTCAAGGAGGGCATCGCCGAGCGGTTCGCCGAGATGCGCACGATGGGCATCCGGACGGTCATGATCACCGGTGACAACCCGCTCACCGCCAAGGCCATCGCGGACGAGTCCGGCGTGGACGACTTCCTCGCCGAAGCGACGCCCGAGGACAAGATGGCCCTGATCCGCAAGGAGCAGGAGGGCGGCAAGCTCGTCGCGATGACCGGGGACGGCACCAACGACGCCCCGGCGCTTGCCCAGGCGGACGTCGGCGTCGCCATGAACACCGGAACCTCGGCCGCCAAGGAGGCCGGGAACATGGTGGACCTGGACTCGAACCCCACGAAGCTCATCGAGATCGTCGAGATCGGCAAGCAGCTGCTCATCACCCGCGGCGCGCTCACGACGTTCTCCATCACGAACGACGTGGCGAAGTACTTCGCGATCATCCCGGCCATGTTCTCCAGCGTGCTTCCAGCGCTGGGACACCTGAACATCTTGGGCCTGCACAGCCCGAGGTCGGCGATCACGTCGGCGATCATCTTCAACGCGCTGATCATCGTCGCGCTGATCCCGCTGGCGCTGCGGGGCGTCCGGTACCGGCCGTCATCGGCGTCGGCGATGCTGCGCCGCAACTTGTGGATCTACGGCGTCGGCGGACTGATCATCCCGTTTGCCGGCATCAAGCTCATCGACCTCATCGTCATGAACATTCCTGGATTCCGGTGATCTGACATGAATCGCCTTCCTACCGTCATCCGCCAGCACCTAGCCGGGCTGCGCCTGCTGCTCATCTTCACGGTGATCTGCGGGATCATCTACCCGCTGGTCATGTGGGGGCTGGCGCAGTGGCTGTTCCCGAGGCAGGCGAACGGCTCGCTGGTCAGCTACCAGGGCCGGACCGTCGGCTCCAGCCTGCTCTGCCAGGAGTTCGTCAACGCCAAGGGCCAGCCGCTGCCGCAGTACTTCCAGCCCCGGCCGTCGTTCGCGATCGTGGGCTGGTCGCTCAAGGAGGTAAAGGGCAAGTGGGTCGTCGAGGGCATGGGGCCGAACAACTACGGCTGCAACCCGCTGTACTCAAGCGCGTCGAACCTCGGCAACAACAATCCGGCCCAGATCCAGTTCGTCAAGCAGCGGCAGCGGCAGATTGCCAAGTTCGACCACGTGGCGATCTCGAAGATCCCGAGCGACGCCGTGACCGCGTCCGGGTCCGGGCTCGACCCGGACATCACGCCGGCCAACGCCGCGATCCAGGTGGACCGGGTGGCCAAGGCCAGGCACATCACCCCGGCTCAGGTCGAGGCGCTGGTCAGGACGTACACCACCGGCCGCACGCTCGGCTTCCTCGGCGCGCCTGTGGTCAACGTTCTGCTGCTGAACATCGCGCTCGATGAGCAGTACCCCGTCTGACACGGCGGGGGACTCTCCCCGAGTCGGCACCGCGGGGTGCTCCGGGGAGTCGCCCCCGCGGCACAGCACCGAGCGGGTCCTGGTGGTCGAGGACGAGCCTGCGCTGCTGCGGGCGCTAGAGATCAACCTCCGCGCCCGCGGCTACCAGGTCTCGTCGTCCGGAGACGGCCGGGCTGCGCTGGCCGAGGCAGCACGGCGGCCGCCGGACGCCGTGCTGCTCGACCTGGGCCTGCCGGGCATGGACGGCAGCGAGGTGATCCGCCGCCTGCGCGGCTGGACGGCCGTGCCGGTGCTCGTGCTGTCCGGCCGGGCCGGGTCTGGTGACAAGATCGGCGCCCTGGACGCCGGCGCGGATGACTACGTCACCAAGCCCTTCTCGATGGAGGAGCTGCTGGCGCGGCTCCGCGCGTTGCTGCGGCGAGACGCGCAGCCGTCGAGCCGGCAGGTGTTCGCCATCGGGCACTGCACGATCGATCTTGCCGCTAAGTCGGTCACCCGCCGACTCGATGACGACCGCGGGCCTAGCGGTGCGGAGCCTGTCCGCCTGACTCGGACCGAGTGGCGAATGCTGGAAATCCTGCTCCACTCGCCCGGCCAGCTGGTGTCCTCCGGTCGGCTACTGTCCGAGCTATGGGGTCCGGGCGCCGAGGACCGTTCCTACTACCTGCGCTTTCATATGGCTGGGCTGCGCCGCAAGCTGGAGGACGATCCGCCGCGGCCGAGGCACTTGCTGACCGAGCCGGGGATGGGCTACCGATACCAGTCGTGAGAGCGTGTTGGCATGGGGGGGCAGACCAGGGGTTGTCATGAGTTCTGAGGGTCCGGGCGACGCGCTGGCGGCGGCACCGCCAGCACGCGGCCGTGGCCAGCTACGGATCTACCTCGGCTCGGCGGCCGGCGTGGGCAAGACGTTTGCCATGCTCAATGAGGGCCACCGGCGCCGTGACCGGGGCACCGACGTCGTGCTCGCGTTCGTCGAAACCCACGGCCGCCCGCACACCGCGGAGCAGATCGGCGACCTGGAGGTCATCCCGCGGCGGGCAGTGCCGTACCGGGGCACCTTCTTCGAGGAGATGGACACCGATGCGGTGCTGGCCCGCCATCCCGACATCGCGCTGGTGGACGAGTTCGCCCACACGAACGTGCCCGGATCGCGCAACGCCAAGCGCTGGCAGGACGTGGCCGAGCTGCTGGACGCCGGCATCGACGTGATCTCGAACGTGAACATCCAGCACCTGGAGTCGCTGAACGACGTCGTCGAGAAGATCACCGGCGTGCCGCAGCGGGAAACCGTGCCCGACGCAGTCGTGCGAACTGCCGACCAGGTTGAGCTCATCGACATGACCGCCGAGGCACTGCGCCGCCGGATGGCGCACGGCAACATCTACTCGGCCGAGAAGATCGACGCGGCGCTGACCAACTACTTCCGAGTGGGCAACCTGTCGGCGCTGCGCGAGCTTGCCCTGCTGTGGCTCGCCGACAAGGTGGATGAGGGTCTGCAGCGCTACCGGCAGGCGCACGACATCCGCGGCACCTGGGAGGCCAGGGAACGAGTCGTGGTGGCGCTGACCGGCGGCCCTGAGGGCGACACGCTCATCAGGCGCGCTGCCAGGATCGCGGCCAGATCCACCGGCGGCGACCTGCTCGCCGTCCACGTGACCAGATCGGACGGCCTGACCGGCGCCAATCCGGCGGCGCTGGCCAGTCAGCGGCGGCTCGCCGAGTCGCTCGGCGGTACCTACCACCAGATAGTCGGCGACAACGTCGCGGACGCGTTGCTGACCTTCGCCCGTGCCGAGAACGCCACCCAACTCGTCCTCGGTGTCAGCCGGCGTGGCTGGCTGGCCGCACTGCTGACCGGGCCGGGCGTCAGTATGCGGACCGTCCGCGGGTCTGGTGACATCGACGTGCACATCGTCACGCACTCGGAGGCGGGGTGCGGGCGCGGCCTGCCCAGGGCGAGCGGCGGCCTGACCCGCAAGCGGCGGCTAGCCGGGTGCGTGCTGGCGGCCGCGCTGGCGCCGCTTCTCACCCTCGTCCTTGCCAGCGTGCGCGGCCACCTCAACCTGACCACCAACATGCTGGTGTTCCTGGCTGGTGTGGTCGCCGTCGCGCTGGTTGGCGGGTTCATCCCGGCCGTGCTGGCCGCGGTCGTCGGCTCGCTACTGCTCAATTACTACTTCACGCCCCCCATCCACCAGTGGACGATCGCTCAGGCAAACAACGCCCTGGCCCTGGTGATCTTCGTCGCCGTCGCCCTTGCGGTCAGCTCGGTCGTGGACACCGCGGCGCGGCGCACGAAACAGGCAGCTCGTGCAGGCGCCGAGTCAGAGCTACTGGCGACGACGGCCGGCAGCGTGCTGCGCGGTCAGCGCGCCCTGTCGGCTGTCTTGGAACGGGTGCGCGAGGCATTCGGCATGGAATCGGTCACACTCCTCGAGCAACCGGCTGGCCAGCCGAAGAACAGCTGGAGCTGGGTCGTGGCCGGCGCGTCCGGTGATCCGTCGGTCGGCCGGCCTGAAGAAGCAGACGTCGAGGTGCCGGTGAGCGACAGCCTCGTGCTCGCGCTTCGCGGGCGTGCCCTGCCCGCCTCCGACCGCCGGGTGCTCGGTGCCTTCGCCGCCTATGCCGCCGTGGCGCTCGAGCAGGGCAGGCTGGCGGCCGCCGCTGAGGCGGCCAAGCCGATCGCCGAGGCGGACCGGGTGCGCACGGCGCTGCTCGCCGCCGTCAGCCACGACCTGCGCACCCCGCTGGCTGCGGCCAAGGCAGCGGTCACGAGCCTGCGCAGCCGCGACATCGAGTGGGACGAGGCCGACCAGGGCGAGTTGCTGGCGACTGCTGACGAGTCGCTGGACAAGCTCGCCCGGCTGGTCGACAACCTGCTCGACATGAGTCGGCTGCAGGCGGGCGCGCTCGCGGTGTTCCCCCGCCCAGCCGATCTTTCGGAGATCGTCGCCAGGTCGCTTGACGACCTCGAACCCGCCGCCAGGGTCGTCGTCGTCAGCATTCCCGACGATCTGCCGGAAGTCGCCGTCGATGCTGCCATCCTGGAGCGAGTGATCTCCAACCTCACGGCGAACGCCCTGCGCTACTCTCCGGCCGGCGTGCCGCCGACGCTCACCGGCAGCGCCCTGCACGACCGGGTCGAGCTCAAGATCATCGACCGCGGTCCCGGCGTACCCGAGGACAAGTGGAACCACATCTTCATCCCGTTCCAGCGGATGGGCGACACCGACAACACCACCGGGGTCGGCCTGGGCCTGGCCCTGTCCCGCGGGCTGACCGAGGCCATGGGCGGCACCCTGGAGCCCGATGAGACGCCCGGCGGCGGGCTGACCATGACGCTGTCGCTGCCCGCTGCGCCACCACCCGCCCACGCCGGCCGCGACGAGATCGGCACGGACCGAGACAGCGAGCGGACAGCGTGACGCCGTGACCACGGTCCTGGTCATCGACGACGAACCCCAGATCATCCGCGCGCTGCGGATCAACCTGCGAGCGCGTCAGTTCGAGGTACTCGCGGCGAGCTCGGCCACGCAGGCACTCGAGCTCGCCGCCAAGCACCCGCCGGATCTCGTCATTCTTGACCTCGGGCTGCCCGACATGGACGGCGTCGAGGTGATCCATGGCCTGCGCGGCTGGACGGACGCCCCGATCATCGTGCTCTCTGGCCGGACGGACAGCACGAACAAGGTCGAAGCGCTCGACGCCGGCGCCGACGACTACGTCACCAAGCCGTTCGGCATGGACGAGCTGCTCGCCAGGATGCGTGCCGTCGGCCGGCGCTCGACCGGTGAGGCTGATGCACCGCGGGTCCGGCTCGGCGACCTGGTCGTCGATCTCGCCGCTCGGCGCGTCACCCGCGGCGATCAGCCGACGGGCAGCTCCGGCGCAGCGACCGGGGACGTCCGGCTCACGCCGACCGAGTGGCACCTGCTCGAGGTGCTGCTGCGCAACCCTGGCAAGCTGGTCAGCCGCCAGCAGCTGCTGACGACGGTGTGGGGACCCGGCTACGCCGAGGCCACCGGCAACTTGCGGCTGTACATGGCCCAGTTGCGCCGCAAGCTCGAGCCCGACCCGGCCAGGCCGCGCTGGCTGCTGACCGAGCCGGGGATGGGTTACCGCTATCAGCCAGACCCGGACGAGATCTCGGTGAGCCGGTAGCGCAGCCGGCAGATGACCACCCCGGGCGCGCCGTGCTGGATGGCCTGCTCGAGGACGAAGCCGCGCTGGTTGTGCAGGACCCGCTGCCACGGCCGGGCCGCCTGGACCTCCGGGATCAGGACGACGAGTTCGTCATGCCGGTTGGTCTGCGCCAGCTCCCGCAGGTAGTGCACGACAGGCGGGCCGAGCTGCCGCTGCTTGCTGTGCAGCGTGATGAGCGGAACGCCCGGATGCCACTGGGCCCACTGCTCGTGCAGGCGGGCGGTAGCCACGTCGTCCTCGGGGTCGCAGTAACAGACCACAACGGCGATGACCTCGTCCCCGAGCGACAGCGCGGCCGAGATCCCTTCGCGCACGAGCGCCGACATGCCGCTGACCGGTACGACCACCAGCGCGGTGCGCCGCTGCGGCGGGGCTGGCAGCTGCCCGAGCTGCAGCGCCGCGCCCATCCGGGCGTAGACCGTGTGGATCCGGCTGAACGTCAGCACCAGTCCGGGCACCACGATCACGACCAGCCAGGCCCCCTCGGTGAACTTGCTGACCAACTCGATCACCAGGGCGGCCGTGGTGAACACCGCACCGATGCCGTTGACGATCGCCCGGCCGAGCCAGCCAGACCCGCGTTGCGAACGCCAGTGCCTGACCATGCCGGCCTGAGAGAGCGTGAACCCGACGAACACGCCGATCGCGAACAACGGCACCAGCGCCTGGGTGTCACCACGCGAGGCAATCAGCAGCAGGGCCGCGGCTACGGCCAGCACCACGACGCCGTACCTGTGCACCTGCCGGGCGGCCCGCAAGAAGAACAGGTGCGGCAGGAAGTTGTCGCTCGCCAGCAGCGACGCGAGCACCGGCAGACCGCCGAACGATGTGTTTGCGGCGAGCGCCAGCAGCACGGTGGTGATCAGCTGGATCGCGTAAAAGACGACGTTGTGCCCGATCGCGCCGTAGGTGAGTTGCGCGAGCGTGGTGGTCGTTGCCGACGGCTTGGCGTCGTACTTCTGCGCCACCACGGCGATGCCGATCAGCATCAGACCCAGGATCACGCCGAGCCCAACCTCGGTGTGCTGCGCCCGGCGCGCTCGCGGCAGCCGGAACTCCGGAACTGCGTTCGCGATCGCCTCCACGCCGGTCAGTGCGGAGCAGCCGGAGGCGAACGCGCGCAGCAGCAGCAGCACCCCCACGGTGGCTGGCACCGACGACACCGAGCCCTGCGGGAAGGGCAGCGGGTGCGTGCGCAGCAGCCCCGCGATGATCACGGCGAACATGCCGGCGATGAACAGGATCGTGGGCGTGATGAACAGCCGGGCTGACTCCGCGACGCCCCACAGATTCGCCGCGGTAATGAACGCCAGCACGCCCAGGCAGAGCCAGACCCGGTCCGGGTAGAGGGCTGGAAAGGCAGACGTGAGCGCCTCGACGCCGGCCGAGACCCCGACAGCCGCGTTGAGCACGTAGTCCACGACCAGGGAGGCCGCCGCTATCAGGCTGGGCCGCACGCCGAGATGCGCCTTGGAGACCGCGTAGGCGCCGCCGCCGCCAGGAAAGGCCTCGATCACCTGCCGGTAGGAGACCACCAGGACGGCCAGCAGCAGGACGATCGCGAGCGTGACTGGGAGTGTGTAGTGGTGCAGCGCGGCCAGCCCGGCCGTGGCGAGCACGATGATGATGGCTTGCGGGCCGTAGGCCACGGAGGACAGCGCGTCCAGGGACAGGGCCGCGAGCCCCTCGAGCGCTGTGAGCTTGTATCGCTCGTCGGCCGGCGCTGGCGGCGCGGGTGCGCGGTCTGGCACCAGCTCATCCAAGCATGCCGCAGCTCGCCGACGGCTGCTGCCTGGATCCGGGCTGCTAACCGAGCGTGACGGCGAGGATCGCGATGATCGCGACGACGACGACCACCGCGAGGATCAGGATGCTGAGCCGCGTCCGGCTCCGCGCTGCCGTGTCCCGCTCCCACTGGCCGGTCTGCTCACCCTGCTCGGCGGCAAAGGCCTGGAACTGGGCCGTGCTCGCGGAGACGTCCGGCGTGGCGCGGAACTCGCCCGTGGTGATGCGTCGGCCGCGAGGCGGGGGCTCGCTATACCGCTCGGTCATGGCCACGACTGTAGCCGAACTGTCGGCGGCACGCCCCCCGACTTCCCCCCAAAACCCCCAACTCGCTCGATCTCACGCCTCCCGTTCCGGCAAGGCGTCAGGCCGGTGCACCAGCCGGGACAGTACGATCACGCTGCGTGTCCGGACGACGAATGGCTCCGCGCCGATCCGCTCGACGACCTGCTCGAAGTGGCGCACGTCAGCGGCTCTGATCTGCAGCAACGCGTCTGCCTCGCCCGTCACCGTGCACGCACCCACGACCTCCGGATGCTTGCCAACCGCCGCGGCGATGTCGGCCGGCGAAGTGCGACCGCGGCAGAACAACTCCACGTAGGCCTCGGTGGTCCAGCCCAGCGCGGCCGGGTCGACCCGGGCCGAGAAGCCGGTGATGGCGCCGGACGCGCGGAGCCGGTCCACCCTGCGCTTCACCGCCGGCGCGGACAGCCCGACCTGCGCGCCGACCTCTGCGTAGGTGGACCGTGCGTCGTCGACCAGCGCGGCCACGATCCGCCTGTCGAGCTCGTCGAGAGTCACGCCACCGAAGCTAGACGATCAGCGCCGATCGCAGGCGCGCGAGGCCGGCGTCGGCCACGCCGTGCTGGCGCAGGTAGCCGTCGACCGAACCAGCCCGTTCCCTGATCATCCGGAGCACGTCGAGGATCAGCGCGTGACGCGGCCGGACACCGGGCCAGGGCCCTGGCCCAGGTCCACCTCCGGCCGGGTCCGCAGGTCGACGACGGTTCGCAGCCGGAGGCTGGCGACCTTGGCCACGCCAGCCGGGTCGAGCCGGTGCAGCGCATCCGAGCGAAACAGCGTCCGCCAGCGTACGGAGCCCCCGCCCTCGACCGGGTACCCGCCGACATCCCGGAAGTTGAGGACGCCGGCCAGCTCAATCCGCCGCCGCGGATCGGCGAGGTAGGCCGCGTGCACCGATCCAGCCGTCTGCGTCAAATCCGCCTCCGCCAAAGCTGGCCCGTTCCCCTATCTGTCTGCGCCTACGGTCTCATGTCGATATGTCCGTCTCGCAACCGCTCCGCGTCGCGTCGGTGAACGGCCCTAGTAGCGTGGGCCAGGGAGGGCAGGTCGATGAGCCGACTCGGCAACATGTACGGCCCGGACGCCACGTTCCTCGGCGTGCTGAAGGCCGACCTCGATGATCCGGAGTCCTGGTCCGGCACCGATATCATGATCATCGGTGCGCCCTTTGACGGTGGCACGTCGCACCGGCCGGGCGCGCGGTTCGGGCCACAGGCCATCCGGTTCACCGACTATCTTCCGCACGACGGCAGCAGGCCGCACCTCGCGCTCGGCGTCGACCCGCTCACCGAGCTCAGCGTCGCCGACGCCGGTGACGTCGAGATGCCGCCCGGCGACACCGAGCTTTCGCTACGCCGCCTCGAGGAGGCGGTATACCAGGCGAGCCAGGGCGGCGCCATCCCGGTGATCCTGGGCGGCGACCACACGATCGCGCTGCCGGACGCGACCGGCGTCGCGAGGCACGTGGGGTGGGGCCGGCTGGCCGTGCTCCACTTCGACGCGCACGCCGACACCGGTAACACGCAGTTCGGCGCCCTGCAGGGGCACGGCACCCCGATGCGCCGACTGATCGAGTCAGGCGCCGTCCGCGGCGACAGGTTCCTGCAGATCGGGCTGCGCGGCTACTGGCCGGAGCCGGAAACCCTGGACTGGATGGCGCTGCAGCGAATGCGCAGCTTCGAGATGACCGAGGTGGTCTCGCGCGGGCTGGACGACTGCCTGACGGAGGCGTTCGCGATCGCGACCGACGACTGCGACGGCGTCTTCTTGTCGGTCGACATCGACGTGGTGGATCCGGGGATGGCACCCGGCACCGGGACGCCCGAGCCAGGCGGCCTGACCGGGCGGCAGCTGCTCGACGCGGTCCGGCGGATCGCGATGGAGCTGCCGCTCGCCGGGATCGACGTGGTCGAGGTGGCACCGCCGTTCGACCACGCCGAGGTGACCGCGTTCCTGGCCAACCGGGTCGTGCTCGAGGCGCTGTCCGGCATCGCGTGGCGGCGCCGACGGCAGCAGCCTGGGGCCGCCCGCGCGCGCCCTGACCCCGCGGCACCGCTGCTGCGCGATCGCTCGTCACGGTATCCCGGCTAGTGCACGAAGATCGAAATGAGGAACACCGTCGAGTCGTACAAGAAGTGCGCCAGGATCGGCCTGCTCAGCGTCCGGTGCTTTTGGAACGACCTGGTCACCAGGTAGCCGAACGGAAGCGTGAAGATCACGCCGATCCCGTAGTACACGTGGTAGCTCGTGCGCAGCGCGAGGCTCAGCCAGAACGCGGCGGTCGGGGACCAGCCAAGCTGGTCGAGCCGGGTGATGAGGTAGCCGTTGACCGCCGTCTCCTCGGCGACGGAAGTCAGCAGCGACTGGCTCAGGCCGAAGATGATGTAGTACCCGGGGACGTGCAGCGGCCCGGTGGTGTTGGCGAGGCTGGAGTGCTCCAGCGGCGCGAGCACGATGGCTAGCACAAGCTCACAGCCAAGGGCGCCGGCCGCCAGCGCAACGCCCGTGCCGATGTCGCCCCAGCCTGCTCTGGTGAGACCGAGCACGGCCGGCGGCTGCCCGGTTCGCGCGAGCAAGACCAGCGCCAGCGGTACCACCGCTGCCGTGGGCACGTAGCTGAGCAACCCGAGCACGATGTTCACCACTGGCGCGTGCGGGTCGAAGGTCGGCAGCTGGGTCAGGCTCGCGCCGGTCGCGAGGTGACTGCCCAGCACCACGATGGCGCTGATCAGCCACGGAGTCAGCATCGCCACCATCACGACCCACGTCTCGACGACCAGGTCGTGTCGGCTCGGCTCGCGGTGCCGGATCGGGGCCACGGGCTGGTGCTCTTCCGGCACCCAGAACTGCCAGTCCGGCGGCGGGGCCGGCCAGTCGGGCGGCGGGTTCCATCCCGGCGGCGGCTGCCAGCCAGGCGGTGACGCTGGCCAGCCCGGTGCCGGGCGCCAGACCAGCCGCGGGGAACGCATGGTCCCACTATGCACGTGACGCCGCCCTCGACGCGAAGCCCTCTACGCGATCTCACGGGACCCCGAGGAGCGGGACAAGGCCAACCGCGCCAACGACATCCTGACCGGCCGCGACCTGGCACTGTCTGTCCAGGTCCTGCAGGAGTTCTACGTGCAAGCAACTCGTGCCAGCCGATCGGATCCCATCACCCACCGGCAGGCCGTCAGGCTGATCGAGTCTTTCCGCCGCTACGCTGTTCAGGACGTCACGAGCGCGATCCTGATGGCTGCCCTCGATACCCGCGAGCGGTTCCGGCTCTCGTACTCGGACGCCGCGATCATTGCGGCAGCCCGTGCCATCGGCTGTGCTGAGGTGCTGTCAGAAGACCTGGGCGATGGTCAGGACTACGCCGGAGTGCGCGTCATCAATCCATTCCGCTGAGCCCTAGAACCTGTGTGATCGCGCGGCATCAGCCGCTGCGGGCCCGTTCCCGGTTGGGTGCGCCCGATCTATCAAGATCATCTATAGTTGAACGATGCTGGATGTGACCAGGCTCCGGGTGCTGGTCGCGGTCGCCCGGCACGGCTCGGTCACCGCCGCGGCCCGGGCGCTCAACTATGCCCAGCCGTCCGTCAGCCATCACATCGCACGGCTGGAAGCGGAAACCGGGACTCAGCTGCTCGAGCGCGTCGGGCGCGGGATCCGGCTCACGGAAGCCGGCCGGCTGCTCGCCGAGCGGGCCGAAGAGATCATCGGCAGGCTGGACTCGGCCGAGGCAGAACTCGCCGCCCACGTCGGGCTGCGACAGGGCCGGGTGCGGCTCGCGGCGTTTCCGTCCGCGCTCGGCACGCTGGTCCCCGCGGCTGCGGCCAGGCTAGCGGCCGAGACACCGGGCCTGGAGTTCATGCTGACGGAGGCCGAGCCGCCCGAAGCGCTGCGGATGCTGCAGGCCGGCTACGTCGATGTGGCCATCGTGTTCCAGCACTACCAGCAGGACATCGACGCCGCGCCGCCGCGGCCCGCCGACGAGGGCACCCGCGGCGTGCTCCTCCTCGACGAGCCGGTGCACCTGGTCACCCCCGCGCCTGCAACCGGCGGGCCCGGCCCGGCCGAGCCGGTTCCGGTCGCGGACCTCATGGCGCACGCGGCGAGCAGGTGGATAGCAGGCTGCGAGCGCTGCCGCGCCTACCTCGTCCGGCAGTGCGAGTCGGCCGGGTTCACGCCGCGCATCGCGTTCACCACCGACGACTACCTGGCCGTGCAGGCGCTCGTGGCCGCCGGGCTCGGTGTCACGACGCTGCCGGGTCTGTGCCTGCGCGCCGCCCGGCATCCGGGCGTCGTCACCGCGCCGCTGGCCGGCGCCCGGCGCTACGTCTTCGCCGTGACCTACGGCCGCTCCCCTGGCTCGAAGGCGACCGCACGGCTCATCGACACGCTCCAGCAGGTAGCCGCCCAGCCAGATGTTGCCGCCCGATTAGCGCCGCTGGCGGCTTAGCGCGTGAGCGGCTGGCTGCGGCCTGGGCGAGCTAGATCTTGGCGGACCGGCCGGCCCAGTACGGATCGCGCAGCCGTCGTTTGAGCAGCTTGCCGCTGGGGTCGCGGGGCAGCTCGGCGACGAAGTCGATCGATTTGGGCCACTTCATCTTCGCCAGCCGGCCCGCGAGGCCGGCGAGGATATCGGCCGCCAGTTCGTCGCCGGGCTCGACTCCGGTGGCCGGCTGCACGACTGCCTTGATCTGCTCGCCCCACTCCTCGTCCGGGATGCCGAACACCGCCACGTCGGCGACCCTGGGATTCATGATGATCTCGGCTTCGATCTCGGCCGGGTAGATGTTCGCCCCGCCGGAGATGATCATGTCCGACTTCCGGTCGCACAGGAACAAGAAGCCCTCGTCGTCCAGATAGCCGATGTCGCCGACGGTGAAGTAACCGCGCAGCCGGCCCGCGTCGGTTTTGGCCTTGTCGCCGAGGTACTCGAACTCCGACAGCCCCATCTTCAGGTAGATCGTGCCGGGAACGCCGGTCGGCTGGGCGTCGCCGTTCTCGTCGGCGATCAACACCTCGCTGGTCGGCCACGGAATCCCGACCGTGCCGGGGTGTGTGAGCCAGTCCTGCGGGGAGGCGACCGTGCCGCCGCCCTCGGTCGCCGCGTAGTACTCCCACACGCAGGGGCCCCACCAGTCGAGCATCGCCTGCTTGATCCCGATCGGGCAGGGCGCGGCGGCGTGGATCAGCCAGCGCATCGATGACAGGTCGTACCGGGCCTTGACCTCGTCCGGAAGTGACAGCATCCGCTTGAAGTGCGTCGGCACCATGTGCGAGCCGGTGCACCGATAGCGCTCGGTGAGAGCGAGCGCGGTCTCGGCGTCGAAGCCGTCCATGCACACCAGCGTGTGGCCGAGCTGCAGGGCCGCACCGCTGAACGTCGTCACGGCCGTGTGGTAGTTCGGGGAGCTCACCAGGTGCGCATTGGGCTGACCCTCGGTGATCCCGAAGATGCCGAGCAGGCCGCCGCCCAGCAGCGCAGCCGCGTCGTCGGGGTCGATGCCGATGAGGCCGCGCCGCACGCCCTTCGGGCGTCCGGTCGTGCCGGACGTGTAGTGCATGGTGGTGCCGGCGGTCCGGTCCGCCGGCCGCGTCTTGGGCTGTCCCGCACGCAGTTCGGCCACGTCGGTGCAGCCGGGTACCGCGCCGAAGCTGAACCGAGCCGCTGCCGGGATCCCGGCAGCGTCGGCGGTGTCGACGCCGAGCTGGGCGTAGCGCTCGTGCACGAAGAACGCCTTGGCGCCGCAGTCGGCTGCGATGTAGGCGGCCTCCGGCGCGGTGAAGTGCCAGTTGATCGGCGTCAGGTACCAGCCGGCCTGCAGCGCGGTCAGGTAGACCTCCACGGCCGCCGCGCCGTTCGGCAGCAGCGCGGCGATGCCGTCACCGGGCTGGAGGCCGCGCGCCCGGAGGGCGTGCGTGAGCTGGTTGACGCGGCCGAGCAAGGCGCCCGCCGGGTGCTCGGTGCCGTCGGGATCGATGACCGCGATCCAGGACGGATCTTCCGCCGCCCGGCCCCAGAACCCCTGTGCTCCCACCGCCACCTCCTGGCTGTGCTGCCCTCGTCATGTTCGGCCTGAACTAGAACCGGTTCTAGTCTAAGGTCGGGTCGGCCGACCGCGGCAGGGATGAACTGAAGCGCCGGAACGCCGCAGGCCCGGAACCGCGCAGCCGGCTCAGACCGGGAGCTGGCCGCCCGCTAAACCTTCGCCGCCCTGATGGCCCGGCGCGCCGCCACGGTCGCCAACCTGAGCGAGATCCTCGTCGTCGGATTCCTCGCGGCTGCGCGCCATGATCACACCGATGATCAAGAGGATGAGGCCTGCCAGCCCGACGGTGGCCGGCGCGATGACCGTCAGCACGATGATCTTGGCGTTATCGGACTTGGCGGTGTTCACGGCCGCCGCTATCGAGGCCGGCGTCGTCACAAACGTCGCCTTCAGCAGGTTGAGCACCTCCTTGCCCGCGCTGTCAACGAGGTACAGGTGCCGGCCGAACGTGACCGACACCGGCACACCGGTCATCGGGTCGACGTAGTTTGTGGTGGTGCCGGCGTAGTACTCACCCAGGCTGACGGTCGCATCGTCCAGCATCCCGACCAGCGAGCCAGGGAGTTGCTCGGTCCCGATCCTGGTCGGCGCCACCGCCTCGACGTACTTGTAGGTGGCAAGCCCGTCCACGGTCGCGGTGCCCGCGTAGGAGACCGGATGCGTCTTCATCATCGTCGTGTCGAAGATCTGGTACGTCGTCTTCTGCGCGCCGAACGGCCAGACGTAGCCAAGGCCCGAGAAGTGCGCCCGCTTGGCGTTGACGTTGGCGCCGCAACAGTTGACCAGTTCCGCGGACCGCCGACTGAACGCGAGCCGCTGCAGCGAGTAGTCGTACGTCAGGTCGTTAGTCCGGTCGAAGAGATAGGAGAAGTTGTTCCAGACCGCAGTGCTGGCCGACCCGGACGCGACGTCACCTTCGGTCGTGCTGGTTTCGGTCATCGTGACCCCCGTCAACTCCTGGAGCTCGCCGGAGTTGAAGTAGCTCACGTTGCTGGCCGACAGGGTGGTAACGGTGTGCTCGTTCAGCGGGAACTTGATTGCCTGGTCGGCGATGTAGTAGCGCGTGAACAGCGCCAGCACGATCAGGAACGCTCCCAGCGCGCACGCCACGAGCCCCGTACCCCTGCGCATGGCTCCTCCGCGACCGGACAAAAGTCCTCAACGTGGCAGCCGTTGAAGGGATGATACTCAGCACGCATGTAGGCGGCAATCGGACACATATCCATAACTGGAATAAGTGCCCCGGTGCCGCCAGGCGCTCGTCACGGGGTCTGCTGGCCGGACGGCTCGGACAGCAGATCGGCGGCCAGGCGGCTGACGATGACCAGGCACAGTAGTTGCGGGACGGTCTGGGACAGCACCTTCACCACGCCGCCAGAGCCGGCGTGCTGGGCCAGTTGCTCGCCCGCCGCGCCACTCGCGGCGGCCGCGACCATGAGGCCGGCGGTCACGAGCGGCTCGGTCAGCCAGCGGGCGGTCCTCGACCTGACCCGGAGCCCGAGCGCGATCCCGAATGCCAGTGTCAGCAGTGGCAGCAGCACCGCCCCGGCGTATCCGCCCACCCACAACCCGAGGAAACACGTCAGGCACAGCCCGCCGGCCAGCACGGCTGTCGGCCGGGCCGACAGGGCGGCGAGCCAGCCAGCCCCGGCGGGCCGGGCCGAGAGCACCGGCGTCGGACCGGACGGCGCTGGCGTGGCGTCGGACCGGATGATCGCCGCGGGTCCGCGCCGCCTGCGGCGCGCACCGGCGAAGGCGACGATGATGACGGCGAGCAGCGCGAGCCCGCCGCCCCACAGCGCGGCGTCGTACTGGGCCTGTGGGCCGTAAGACAGCGTCACGAGACCCCGTGATCCGGCGGGCAGGATCCAGCCCTGCTTCCAGCCGTCAAGCTGCACGGGCTGCAGGACGTGGCCGGCCAGGGTGGCCCGCCACCCAGCGTTGTAGTTCTCGTCGACGACGAGGTAGGACTGCTGGCTGGCTGCCACGCGCAGCACGCGCCGCGACTGCGTCCAGCTCACCGTCTGCACGGACGCGGCGGGCGCGGCAGATAGGCTCGCAAGCCGCGCGGGCTGCAGGTCGGCGGTGATCGCCTGGACGCTGAACGCATCCGCGCTCGGCTCCGTTATCGTCGTGGTCCCGGCGATTACCGGAACGGGCGAGCACGCGGCGAAGCTCAGCGGTCGGCCGGTCAGCAGGTCGGCAACCGTTCCAGCAGCCCTGGTCGGGACCGCCTTGCCGTTAACCTCGATCGCCGGCCCGTGGCCGCAACCGAGACTGACCGGCGCCGCTGGGTCGGTGGTCAGCTGCCGCACACCAGGAATCTCGACGTCGGTGACCTGCACTGGCAGCGCTGCCAGCCGGAACGTGAGCGTCAGGCTGTCCGTCGTCATCGGCGCGAAGCTGACCCGGTCGGCGGTGCCCGCTCCCGGCCCGCCGAGGACGACGCTGCGCACCTGGCCGCCAGAGCCGGTGATCGTGAGGCGCGCTAGCCCCGACGCGCCGGCCGGCCGCACCACGACGATGGTGTGCACCGATACGCTGCCGTGCCACTGGATTGTGAGGCTCGGGTGCGCGTCAGACGTGCCGGACATCCACGCGGTCTGCGGGTTGCCGTCGAATGCCGCACTCGGCTGATCCTCTGGATCGGCGGTGCGGGTCGACGACGCCGTGACCACAGGCTGCCCGGAGCCGGTGACCGCATCCTGCTCGATGACCGTTGGATCGGTCATGATCGCCGATCCCGACAGCCTGGCCACGCCCGCGCGGGCCAGGGTGAACGACTCGTCGAAGCCGTACTGCTCCTCGGTCGAGGTCTCCAGGCTGGGCGAGCACACCCACCGGGCGGACGTCAGCATGCAGCCTGACGGCTGCGGCTCGGCTTTGGCGAGCACGACCGCCGTCGGGTCGCCGCCACCTGGCAGCCGCACGTCAGGCGCTCGGATCGTGCGGCTCGCGTGCACACCGGGAATCGAGATCTCCCTGATGCCGACCTGGCTGCCGCGCACGTGGGACGAACCGGTCACGCTGACCACCCTGATCCGCAGCCACGTGGTCCGGCCGCGCGGCACGCGCAGCACCTGATAGCCGCTCGCGGCCCGTACCCGCTCGATGAGGACACCCGCCTGGGTCCTGATCTGCACTCTGCTCACGGGCGGCCCGATCGCCGGATTGTCGGCGAACGCAACCTTGATCCGGTCAAGGTCCATCGTGGTGTCGAACTTGATCCGGATCCACTGCCCGACCGGACCGGACTTGCTGCCCGACTTCCACATCGTCCTCATGTTCCCGTCCACGGCCGCGTACGGAAGGAAGCCCGTTCCGCTCTGGTTCGTGAGCGCGTCAATGTCGGCATCGGACGAGGATGCCCACACGTTCTCGATCCCGGCGTACTTGGCCACCGCTTCGTACGGGGCCCAGTCCGGCTCGGTGAAATCGGCAGTGGCCTCGAACGTCGTCAGCGGCTGGTGGGCCGCGAGGGTCGCGGAGTAGTCGTCCCGGATCTCGCCGAAGTTGCGGACCCGCCGGCGCAGCGAGTCCGTCACCACGGTGGCAGCCGCCTGCACCTGCGCGGCGTCGGTGTTGAGGAGAACGGGCCGCCCAGCCAGCAGACCCTGGTCGGCCAGCGTCAGGAGCGCGTCGGGGGCGCCGAATACTCGGATCGTCCCGGCGGTCGGCTGCACGGTGACGGCCGGCTGAGCGCCCTCCACCTGGTAGATCTGGACCGGCGGGTACGGCGGGTCCATGCCGTTGGCCGCTGCCGGGCTCGCGGCCCGCACGGAGCCGAACTGGGCGACCTTCACGATGCCTGGTGACTCCGCGATCGCGTCGTGGATGCGGGCCGGCCAGGCCCGCCGCAGGTCGGACCGGAGCAGGTCGTTGCGGACCACCAGGTACTTGACCCCCATCCGGCGCAGCAACTGGGTCAGCCCGGCGGAGCCCGTTCCGTTGGACATCTGCTGGTCGATCGTTTCCAGCAGCCGCTGATTGCCGACCGAGCCGATCACGCTCAGCTGGCTGCTGGCCCAGTCGCCGACGAACAGCGGCTGCAGGATGTCGTCGAGCGGGCTGCCCCAGGTGTACTGGCCGAACCGCGCGCCGGGTTCCTCGAGCACGGCCGAGTTGCCGGCGTGCCGGTTCAGCCAGTCGGCGGCGCTGGTCCAGTACGACGGCACCCGTGCGAACGAGCCCGGCAGCGACAGCCCGCTGATGTATTCCGGCAGCGCCAGCAAGCCGATGGCGCCGGCGGCAGCGACGACTAGAACCGCACGGTTCCGCGGCATTCTGGCGTGGGCGAGCACATGCGCCAGCCCGAGCGCGATCGGCAGCCGGATCAGCGGGTCGAACTTGTCGAGATTCCGCAGCGGCGCGAGCGGACCGTTGATGACTGCGTCGATGGGCGTGGCCAGCGGATTGCCGAACGTGCTGACGTAGCCCGTGACGACGACGAATAGGCCGGCGAGCAGCAGCCACAGCAGGAACCGCCGGTGCGGCATGCGCCGGCTCACCAGGCCCGCCAGGCCGAGCCCCGCGACGAGGCCGGTCAGGATGGTTGGCAGCGCTCCGAAGGAGATGCGGTAACCGTCGGGCAGCCACGGCTGGGAGTCGGAGACCAGCTGGGTCAGCCAGTCCTCGGTGCCGCGCAGGCTGTTGAACAGGCTCGTGGTAGCCGTCGTCGTGGCCGCGCTCTCGGTGTAGGGCAGGAAAGAGACCCCGTACCGGCCAAACAGCAGGAGCGGGTAGAGCCACCAGGCCGTGGCCAGCAGGACCGCCGGGATCCACCAGGCCAAGATCCGCCACCGCGGGGCCGGCCGCGGCGCTGCGAGCAGGTAGATCACGGCTGGCACCAGCACGGCCGCGGTGGCATCCGCGTTGACCCCGCTGCACAGCGCGACCGCCACAGCCGACTGCGCGGCCAGCTTCGCTCGCCGGCCCGCGGTGGCGTCCCGGCCGGCCTGCACGGCGAGTACGAGCGGAACGAGGATCCACGGCAGCATCGCGGCCGGCAGCACCTGCGCCGAGTCGTACCCCAGCAAGCTCAGCGCGATCGGCGCCAGTGCGTAGCTCAGGCCAGCCACCAGCTGGGATCCTCGCGACCCGATCCCGAGCACCCGGCACAGCCGGATCACGCCGGTGAACGCGGCGAGCAGGATCGCGGTAATCCACAACCGCTGAATGATCCAGGCGGGCACGGCTGCGAGCGTTCCGAGCAGGAAGAACGGCCCGATCGGGAGGAAGTAGCCGACCGCTTGGTTCTGAAGCTGGCCGAACTGCGCGGGATCCCACAGCTGCAGGGCCCGCTGCAGGAAGCCGCCAGGGTTGATGGCGAGATCGATCTTCGTGTCGGCGAGGATCTGGCCGGGGTGTGAACCGAACGCGAGGCCAGCGAGGGCCAGGCAGCACACGATCAGCCAGCAGCGCCAGGCATCAGGCGCCCTGATCCGCAGCCCCGTTGGCAGGCGCGGCACGCGGGACACCGAGCGGAGCTCGGCCGCGGCGGGCAGGCCACCGGGCGCCGTCGCCTGCCGCGGACCGTCAGTCATCGGCGGCCACTCGGTCGCGGCGTTCGCGGCCCTCGGGGCGTTCGCGGCCGTCGCCGTCGCCGCCGTCGCGGCCACGCACCGCCGCAAGGACAAGCCCGGCCATGCGGTCGACGCTGCTGTCCCAGTCGAACTGACCAGCCCAGGCTCTGCACGCGGCGGCGATCTCGGCTCGCCTCACTGGGTCGGCCAGCTCCTTGACGGCCCGCTCGGCGACGTCCTCGATGCGCTGGTCAGCCCGGACCAGCCAGCCGGTTTCGCCGTCGCGCACGGCGTCGCGGAGCCCGTCGACGTCGTAGGCCACGGTCGGCACGCCGAGCGCCGCGGCTTCCAGCACGCAGAGCCCCCAGCCTTCGCCTTGCGACGTGTTGAGGTGCAGCAGGGAGTCGGCCACGACGGTCCGTTTCGCCACCTCGGGCAGGAAACCGCGCAGTCGGACCCGGTCGGTAAGGCCGCGGGCGGTGATCTGCGCGGAGAGCGGCACGGCAGCGGGGCCGCGCCCGATCACCTCGATGACGGCAGCGTCGCCGAGCCGCTGCGCGATGTCCAGGACGCGCTCGACGCGCTTGTGCGCGACCAGCCGACCGACCCAGGTCACGACCGCGACGTTCGGTACCGGGCCGCCGGCCAGCACCGTCGACGTGCCAGCCGCGGCCGGACCGGGACGCTCACCGCAGTCAGGCGCCAGGCCATTCGGTACCACGTGAATGGGCCCGGTCCAGCGCAGGCGGTCTCGCATCGCCGCGACGGTCGACCGCGACACCGCCACGCACGCATGCCGACGGTACGTCCACCGCGCCACGGGTCCTTCGAGCAACCGGCCGACGCCGGCCACCACGGGCGAGAAGTGCACGCCGAACTGTGCGTCGTGCACGTGGTGTACGACGCACAGGACGGGCACGCGGCGTGGCAGCACCCACGGCGTGAAGAACGGTATTCCGTTCTGGCAGTCGATGGCTGCGTCGAAGTCCCGGCGGTGCCGGGCCAGCCAGCCGAGCACCCGAGGGTAGACAGTCCACCGCGACCCGGTCCGGACTAGCTGCACTCCATCCCGGCTCTCCGAGCGAGACTGGCCAGGCGCCCGCGCCGTCAGGTACCAGACTCGGGCGCCCCTGGCGAGCAAGCCCACGGCCATCTGCCAGGCGTATTGCTCCGCTCCGCCCGCGCTCGGATGCCATGGATCCCGCCAGTTGACGATCACTATGCGCAAGCCAGCTAGCTGCGGCATTGGCGGCGCACTCCGAGAAGCGGTCACGGCTGCTCGACGGGCGGGAGCGAGTTGACTGCCACCGACGCGGCGGCCGCGCCGCCAAGCCCAGCCGCGCCGCCAAGCCCAGCCGCGCCGCCGAACCCAGCCGCGCCGCCAAGCCCGGACAAGGCGAAGTCCGCTGCGGCTGGCCCGGCCCGCAGCACCCACCAGGCGACGGCGAGCCCGGCAAAGGACGACGCCGAGTGCCGCCAGACCGAGAACGTCGAGCCGCTCACGTCCCGCCACCGCACCGGCATCTCGATCGGCGCGGCGCCGAGCCGGACACAACGGGCGATGAGCTCGACGTCGAAGGCGAACCCGGTGAGCCGCAGCGAGGCGGCCGCCGCCCGCACCGTCGGGCCGTCAAAGAACTTGAAGCCGCACTGCGTGTCGCCGACGCCCGGCACGACGACCCTGGCGGCCGCCCGGAACACCGCCGCGCCCATCTTCCGCAGGACAGTGTGCCGGGCTTCCACGACCGATGCCGGGTGCGACCGAGAGCCGAGGACGACCGGGCAGCCGGTTCGCAGCAAGCGGACGGCCACCGCGATCGCGGCCGGATCCGTGGCCATGTCCGCGTCGCAGAACCCGACGTACGGCGCGGTCGTGGCGAGCAGCCCGGCACGAACCGCGGCGCCCTTCCCTGGCCGCTCGCAACGCACCAGCCGAACCGGCACGTCGCTCGTTGCCGCGTAGCGACGGACCACCGCGCCGGTGCCGTCGGTGCTGGCGCTGTCGACGACGACCACCCCCGCGTCGGCAGCCAGCGCCGCGAGCGCAGTGTCCAGTGCGGCTAGCCCAGCGGGCAGCCGCCGCTCTTCGTTCCGCGCCGGGATGACGATCTCCAGCCACGGCCCCATCGGCGTATGATCGCAGGTTGCCCGATCGGGGCGTCGAGCCACCCCGGCCCTGGCTAGCGCTGACCGTAGTTATAGAGCTGCGCGTTGACCGGCTTGCCGTCGGTGACGCCCGACACAACACGGCCGATCCCGAGGCCGGCGCCGACCGCGAGCACGGCACCGATCAGGATGGCTATCAGCACCCCGCGCATCGACCGCCCTTCCGCCCGGACCGAACTCGCTTTCGCCGGGTTCGGCCGAAAAGCATAGTGGCTCGTGCCGCCCCCGCCTAGAACCCTGCGGGCCGCGCACCCCCCGCGATCACGGAATCCGGTACACAACCAGGCCGGGAGCCGCGTAGGCAACCGCACATCCGGGCAGTTGCCGCGCGGCGGCCGTGACTGGGCCGGCATCGACGATCACGTATCGGACGCCGTCCGCCGCGAGTCGCGCGGTGAGCGGCCGACCCGCGGAGATCAGCCCGGTCAGCGCCGCCGCGGCCGGGTCTTCTGGCGGCAGCCGCACCGATCCCACCTGCACGCCGTCGTTCCAGATGACGGTCCGGGTCAGCAGCAGCGGCCACGGGTCAAGGACCGCCTCGCCGTGGTTCCAGCCTGGCCTGCGGTAGGCAGCCCATGGCAGCACCAGGACGCTGCCCGGATGCGGATCGGCCGTGATGACCTGCCGGGCCGCCAGCCAGCTAGCCGGGTACTCGACCGGACGCAGCCGCCCAGCCGCTCCGGAGGCCAGGCCGGGCAGGACCGCCACGGGCGCGATCAGCATGGCCGCGACCAGCGCGACTCGTCCCTCGCGCACCAGCGGCGACCGGGCGGCTTGCAGCACCCAGCTGACGGCCAGCCCGAATCCGACGGCCTCGACCACCGCGAGCGGCGCCACGAACTGCTGGCCGTCGCGCAGCACGGCAGCGCCGCCGAAGTCCCGGATCGCCGACTCGAGCAGGTGCAGCCCTGGGCCGAACGTGCCGAGGAGCGCGAGCAGCAGTCCAGCCACGGCAGCCGGCCCTGCGCCCGGCCATCGACCCCGTCCGCGCAGCAGGAACCCCGCAACCCCGATCAGCACGACGCACAGCCAGAACGCCGTCACGGCGCCCGCATACCCGGCCGGCACGGTCTGCGCGTTCCAACTCCCGCCGAGCATGACGAGGCTGCCGACCGTCCCGAACGGGGTGTCCGCCCTAGCCGCGAACAACGCCGCGCCGACTGGACTGGTTCGCACCGGGCGTCAGCGACGGGATCAGCCACGGCAGGCTGAGCAGCACGAGCAGGCCGGCGGTCGTCACCAGCACGGTCGCGCGATCCCGCCAGCCTGCCCGCCGCAGCGCCGCGGCGGCGACGGCGACCAGCGCGGTTATCAGCATCCCGGCGAACCCGCTCACGGCGGCGGGCAACATCGCGAGCAGCAGCCGCCCCCCGCGCCTCGGCACGCTCGCGCCGGCGTCCCACCGGGTCAGCTCCGCGA
>JASHQA010000143.1 GCA_030037785.1 Streptosporangiaceae bacterium | reverse complement strand
CAGCCGGCCGGGGTCGGCCCGGCGCCCGCGGTCGGCATGGTCGGGGCCGGGCAGCTAGCCAGGATGACGGCCGCTGCCGCCGTCGGGCTTGGCATCCGGTTCCGCGTGCTGGCCGCGGCTGCCGACGACAGCGCTGCGCAGGTGGTTGCGGACGCCCCAGTCGGCGACTACCGGTCCGCCGACGATCTGCTGGCGTTCGCGGCCGGCTGCGACGTGGTCACCTTCGACCACGAGCATGTTCCGCAGCGTGCGCTGGAAGTGCTCGAGAGCGCGGGCCACACGGTCTGGCCGTCGCCCGCGGCGTTGCGGCTGACCCAGGACAAGCTGGCCATGCGCCGCCGGCTGGTCGACCTCGGCGTGCCTGTCCCGTGGTTCGAGCCGGTCGCGACCCACGCTGAGGTCGAAGCGATCGCCGACCGAACCGACTGGCCCGTGGTACTCAAGGCGGTGTCCGGCGGGTACGACGGCCGCGGGGTCTGGGTGTGCCGCAGTTACGCCGAGGTCGCGGCCGTGCTCAGCCACGGGATGCCGCTGCTGGCCGAGGAGTATGTCCCGTTCGAGCGCGAGCTGGCGGTCCTGGTCGCGCGGTCCCCGTCGGGCCACGGAGCCGCCTACCCGGTCGTGCAGACGGTTCAGCGGGACGGGATCTGCCACGAGGTGCTGGCACCAGCGCCGGGGCTGGCCGACGGCGCTGCCGTCGATGCCATGCGACTCGGGCTGCGGCTGGCCAGGGATCTGGACGTGGTCGGCCTGCTGGCCGTGGAGCTGTTCGAGACCGAGGCCGGCCTGCTGGTGAACGAGCTGGCGATGCGGCCGCACAACAGCGGTCACTGGACCATCGACGGTGCTCGGACGTCTCAGTTCGAGCAGCACCTGCGCGCCGTGCTCAACCTGCCGCTCGGGGCGCCGACGCTCACCGCGCCCTGCGTGGCGATGGTCAACGTGCTCGGTGCCGACGACCCTGACGTGCACGGCAAGCTGAACCACGTGCTGGCCGCCGACCCAGCGGTCAGGGTTCAGCTGTATGGCAAGCCGGTCCGGGCCGGCCGGAAGGTCGGTCACGTGACCGCGCTCGGCGACGACATGGCCGAGGTCAGGGACCGCGCGGCGCGAGCGGCCCGGTATCTGGCCACAGGGAG
This sequence comes from Streptosporangiaceae bacterium, assembly GCA_030037785.1. Taxonomy (GTDB): domain Bacteria; phylum Actinomycetota; class Actinomycetes; order Streptosporangiales; family Streptosporangiaceae; genus JAJYUU01. The sequence continues at coordinate 11,237 of JASHQA010000143.1, read as the reverse complement.
CGAGGAGACGTGACCGGCGTGACTGCGCGGCCCGGCGATCGGCCCGGCGATCGGCCGGTCGTGGGCGTTGTCATGGGCAGCGACTCAGACTGGCCGGTGATGCAGGCCGCCGTCGAGGTGCTGACCGAGTTCGGGGTGCCAGCCGAGGCCGACGTCGTCTCGGCGCACCGGATGCCGACGGACATGATCGGCTATGGCCAGGCGGCCGCCGGCCGTGGTCTCCGGGTGATCATCGCTGGGGCCGGCGGGGCCGCGCACCTGCCGGGGATGCTCGCGGCCGTGACGACCCTGCCCGTGATCGGTGTGCCGGTCCCGCTCAGGCACCTGGACGGCCTGGACTCGCTGCTGTCCATCGTGCAGATGCCCGCCGGGATCCCGGTCGCCACCGTCGCCGTCGGGGGTGCCAGGAACGCCGGGTTGCTCGCTGTCCGGATCCTCGCCGTCGCCGATCCGATGCTGGCCGCCCGGATGGCCGAGTTCCAGGCCGGGCTGCGATCGACTGCTCAGGCAAAGGGCGAGACGCTGCGGGCCAGGCTGCGCGTCGAGCGGGCGGGCGCGGATCTGGCCCCGCCCGCGGGCGAGACTGGCCAGGGCAGCGAACTCTGACAGAAATGTCCGCTACATCCCTTGTCAGGGGTTGGCGTCGCAGACTCTCCACCGATTCCGCGCGCTCATACCAGGACATATAACCCATCCGACCGCGCGAAATCGGTGGAGCGTCAGATGCAGCTGCGACGGTAGGGAGAATGAGCGCTGAAGAACACCGTCGTATGTGGCTTATGCCGGAAATCATGACCACGGACGAGCTGTTATGCCGCGGCAAGTCGCCGCGCGAGATCCAGACCATGGTGGCTCGCGGGGTCTTGCTGCGGCTTGCCTCCGGCGTTTACACGTGGGCCGAGTTCGCTGACCGCCTACGGCCGATACCGGCGGGCGGGACAGTGCTCAAGGCGGCGGCCGGACTGGCGACCTCGGCTGTCGGGGGCGTGATCAGCCACCAGACGGCCGCGGAGCTTCACGGCCTCGACCTGCTCACTCAGCCGTCCCGGATCACGCTCACCCGTCCGCCCGGCGTTGGCAGCAAGTCTGGCAAGCGCTGGGTGGCCGTGCATACGGCCGCGCTGCCAGCCAGTCATGTCGGCTACCGATTCGCCATGCCCGTCACGACCGTGCCGCGAACGGTCGTCGACCTGGCCCGCGAGCTGGACTTCACCGCTGGCGTGGTCGTCGCGGACTCGGCGCTGCACCAGCGCCTAGCGTCGAAGCAGGAACTCCGCCAGGTGCTGGCCGACTGCCGGCGGTGGCCAGGCACGGTGCGGGCCGCCAAGGTGATCGATTTCGCCGACGGCCTGGCCGAATCCGCGCTGGAGTCGATCGCCAGGGTGCTGTTCCGGGACCTGGGCCTGCCGCCGCCAGAACTGCAGGTGGAGATCCGCAGCGAGGACAGATTTATCGCTCGGGTCGACTTCCTGTGGCGGCAGTTCCGCACCATCGCGGAAGTGGACGGCGCGCTGAAGTACGACGTCGACCCGACGCGAGCGCGCACCCAGCTGCGCCGCGACAAGGAGCTGCGGCGGGTCGGTTATGAAGTCGAGCACTTCGTGTGGCCCGAGATCACCCGTGGCCAGCAGGGAGTCGGCAGCTCGCTCTGGACTGCGTTCGCCCGCGGCCGTCAGCGCGCCGCGTCCTGACCGGCGCCATGATCGGCAACGGCCTCGCAGATGAGGCCCCACGGCCGGTCGGCGCGCCTGGTCAGCACGACGATCGCGGTCCGGTCGCCACGCAGCCGGAGCCGACGGCGGATCAGCTCCACGTCCCCGGCGAGCCCCCGGCGGCGGATGTCCACGGTGCCTACGCCGAGCTCGCGCAGCCGACGGGCCGCCGCGCGCTCGTTCCAGGGCAGCGAGTCCAGCACCCGCAGCGTCCTGGCGAACGGCGTACTGACGCTGGAGTCCAGGGACAGGAACGCGGTCAGCGGGTCTAGCTGCCACGCGCCAAGCTCTCGGCCCAGTTCCTGCACCAGACCCGCTCTCGTCACCGCGGGATTCGGATCGAGCAGGTACTCGCCAGGATCGGCCACCGGCAGGCGCTCGGCCGGGCTGGCGACGAGCGTAGCGCCGGCCGGGAGGACCGTGGCCCGGCGCGACGTGGTGCCGAACGCTGGTGACCACAGCAGCGCTTCCTTGAGCGCGCGGCCGGTGGCGACGAATTCGGCCTCCCAGCCGGCTGGCACCAGGTCGTGGCTCAGGCCCGGCGCGGCCTTGATGCAGACCCGCGGAACCTGCCCGGCGATGGTGTAACACCAGCCGAGCGGTGGCTCACTGTCGCCGGCGCGGCGGCGGCGTCCGGCTGCGCGCCGTGCCGGGTCGATGAAGACTGCGGTCAGCGGGGCGCCGCGCGGCCCGCCGGAGAGCAGTTCGCGCGCGTCCGCGCAGACGAGCGCGACGTCGGCCGCGCCCTCGTACACCGCGGCGTTGTGGCCGGCGAACCGGAGCGCGTCCAGGTCGGTGTCGGCGGCCAGCACCCGGCCTGCCGCCCCGGCGAGGGCGGTCAGGTTGCCCCCGATGCCGCAGCAGAGGTCGGCCACCAGGTCCAGGCCGGCGAACCGGAGCGCGCTGTGCGCGGCGGTCAGCTCCGACGACGCCTGCTCCAGCCCCGCCCTGGTGAACAGCATGTCGTCGGCGCGGCTGAACTTCTGCCGGGCCGCCGCGCGCAGCGCCTGCTGGGTCAGCGCCGCGGCGACCAGATCCGGCGGGTAGGAGGCGCGGAGCTCCGCCGCCAGCGGCAGGGCCTGGCCCGGTGTCACCGTGAGACCGCGCAGCCGGTCGAGCAGCCGCGCGCCCGCGGGGGTCAGCAGCACGTCGGCGTGGCTCACCGGCCCATCATGGCCGCTCGGATGGCGTCCGCGCACGCCGAGACGGCCTGGGCCGACCCGCTCAGTAGGACGTCCTACTATCGGTGCCATGAGCGTTGATTTTCCTGCCTACGCGCTGTCGGACGAGCACGTGGCGCTCCGCGAGTCGGTGCGCGCCCTGGCCGAGGAGAAGATTGCGCCGCACGCCGCCAAGGTGGACGAGTCGGCGCAGTTCCCGCAGGAAGCGCACGATGCGCTGGTCAAGGCCGACCTGCACGCGGTGCACATTCCAGCGGCGTACGGCGGCGCCGGAGCCGACGCGCTCGCGACCGTCATCGTCATCGAAGAGGTAGCGCGGGTCTGCGCCTCGTCGTCGCTGATCCCGGCGGTGAACAAGCTCGGCACGATGCCGTTGCTGCTCGCGGCCACCGAGGACGTCAAGCGGCGATACCTGCCGCCGGTGGCGAGCGGGGCGGCGATGTTCTCCTATGCGCTGTCAGAGCCGGAGGCGGGATCGGACGCGGCAGCCATGAAGACCAGGGCGGTGCGGGACGGCGACAGCTACGTGCTGACCGGCACCAAGCGGTGGATCACGAACGCGGGGGTGTCGAAGTACTACACGGTGATGGCGGTCACCGACCCGTCGGCCGGGGCCAGCGGAATCTCCGCCTTCGTCGTCGACGCCGACGACGAAGGTTTCAGCTTCGGCGCGCCGGAGCACAAGCTCGGGATCAAGGGATCTCCGACCAGGGAGCTGTACTTCGACGGCTGCCGCATCCCAGCCGACCGGATCATCGGCGCGGAGGGAACGGGCTTCAAGACGGCGCTGGCGACACTCGACCACACCCGGATCACCATCGCCGCGCAGGCGCTCGGGATCGCCCAGGGAGCGCTCGACTACGCGGTCGGCTATGTGAAGGAGCGCAAGCAGTTCGGCCGGGCGATCGCTGAGTTCCAGGGGCTGCAGTTCATGCTGGCGGACATGGCCATGAAGATCGAGGCGGCGCGGCAGCTCACCTACGCGGCAGCAGCCAGGTCGGAGCGGGCCATGCAGGGTGCCCGCGAGCCTGACCTGACGTTCATTTCCTCGGCATGCAAGTGCTACGCGTCGGACGTGGCGATGGAGGTGACCACCGACGCGGTGCAACTCCTCGGCGGGTACGGCTATGTGCACGACTACCCGGTCGAGCGGATGATGCGCGACGCCAAGATCACCCAGATATACGAGGGAACGAACCAGATCCAGCGCATGGTGATGGCCCGCCAGCTCCTGAAGTAGCCCTGGCGGCGCCACGTAGGTCGGCTGGCTGGGTCAGAAGACACCCAGCTGGTCCAGCTCGAGCAGGCGCTCGGCACTGCTGAGGCAGTGGTTGGCGACGGTGACCGCGTCGTTCGCCTCGGCGATGGTGATGGGGTCATAGCCGCGTGGGTCGGGGTATTCAGCCTGGTTCCGGCGTCTGCGGAGCCTGTCGAGGGAGGTCAGGCCCGGCACGCCTGGGACTGGGCATTGATGGCGCCGCTGCAGATGACGGGCTTCGATCAGGGCGGTGACCCGCTCGGCTCCCTTGGCCCACCTACCCACGATCGCCTCCATCCGGGTCGTGCTCGCGGGCGCGCTGGGTGACCTCCAGCAGCGGAGATGAGCGGAGTTGCTGGCTAAAGCCATCGGCGGCGGCATGCCAGGCCTCGGGATCACGGATGACGATGTTGACCTCGCGGCCTAGCCGGTGCTCGGCCCGTCGGCTGGCCTCATAGGCCGCGTCCCGGTCGGGGGCGCCGACGAGGAGTACATCCACGTCGTGTGGTGCGGGGCCGCTCTCCCCGGCATATCTTGCCGCCCATGACCCGAAGATGAAGATCTGCGCCACCCCAGCTAGTGGGCCGAACTCCTCGCCGACCACCAACGGGGGGCCGAACGCCATGAGCGCGAGCTGGGCCAGTGGCCGGAAATACGGACTGCCCGTATTGGAGCGCAGCAGTTTGGCGCGGCCGATGTTTCTTGTGGCGACGAGGTCGGCTGCCTGGAGGCGCCGGACTTCGCTCGCTACCGTCTGATAGGGGTGCCCCGTGCGCTCGGCGAGCGCGTCCACGGTCCATTCCGCGGCCGGGTCGCCGAGCAGCAGGGCAAGCAGCTCACCTTGAAGCCGTGACCGGAACACAGGCAGCAGAGCCGGCGCAGTGGTACGCACAGCTAGATTATCGCTCTATAAGCGAGCGATGTCAACCAAAAATAGAGCGACGATGTGAGTGCTGGCGCGATGCTCGACTGCTAGCTCATCAGCCGGCTGGCCTGCCAGCTCCTGAAGTACCGGAACGGCTAGCGCTTCGGCTGGTCACGGTTGTCCGAGCCGGCAGGCTTGGTGGTAGCCGTCAGGCTGGTGGTAGCCGTGAGGCTAGTGGTAGCCGTCAGGCTGGTGGTAGCCCGTCAGGCGAGCAATGCGGCCTGCCAGCGGGCGGCCTGAGCGTCGATGTAGTCCGCGTGGTTGCGCCAGGCCTCGCCGTGGCCCTGATGCCAGAGCGTCGCCCAGGGCTCGACGTGCTGTGCAGCGCGATCAGCCAGGAACTGGTACATGGATCGGGCACGCGGGCCGAGCATGGCGGCAAGCCGCTGGCGCTCGCGGCCGTCGTCGAGACCGTATGCGTCGACGAAAGCGCGTAGCCGTCCGGCGGCGTCCGGCGCCTGGAGTTGCGGGTCGGCCGAGAGCGGGATGAACCCGAGGCTCGCCCAGGCCAGGTCCCACAGTCTCGAGCCGGGCGCGGCCATGTCCCAGTCGATGAACGCCCACCGGGTGCCTATGACGAGGTTCCACGGGGCGAGGTCGTGATGAGCGATGATCTCGGCTCGGTCAGGCGGGACGCTGACCTGCCAGCGCGCGTCGGCGGGCGGCACGAATCCGGCCACGGCGTCATGGAAGTCGCGGATGAGACGACCCGCCCTGGCAAGCTCGCTGGCGGGCTGCAGGAGCCGGAATCCTGCTCCCCAGGCGACGGTGCCAGGGATGAACCTGAGCACCTCGCGGCCCTTGTCATCGATGCCCAGCGGTTCCGGCGCGCCGTCGAATCCGGCCGCCCGAACATGGGTCAGCAGGGCGTGGACGGCCGGCGTCCACGGCCCGGCTGGCCTGCGGACCGTATCGCCAACGCGGACGACGCCGGTGCTGACGTTCCCGCCGGCAAGCGGCTCCTCATCCGGCACGGCCCGAGTCTGGCACGGCCCGCGTCTGGCACGGCCCGAGTCTGGCACGGTGCAGGCTGTGGCGGCCGGTTGCGGACTCGCACGGCCAGGGGGCGCGGTGATGGGTGATGGATTGGTCAGAGGAACGGCCGCCCGGCGATCTCCGGCCCGCCCTCCCGGTCCCTGGTCAGGAAGTAGGAGCCAATCGCGGTGTACGCGGTGTCCAGATAGTTCGTGTGGTTGGCCGCGGTGTTGATGTCTCGGAACGCCTTCTCGATCGGCCGACCTCGATATACGGCGCTCGATCCGGCCATGTCGAAGATCAGGCCGACCGCCTCCTTCGCCGACCGCACCGCGAAGATGTTCGCCGCGCGCAACCGGACCCGCAGCTCGAGGCTCAGTTCGGCATTGGCTTTGGCGTCCTCGAGGGCTTCGCGCACGGTCTCGTGCAGAAGTGCCCGCGCGGCGCGGATGAGGACGTCGGCCCTGGCGAACGCGATCTGGTGGGCCTGCATGTGTCCCATCGCGGCCTGCCGCGCCGATCCTGGCAGTGGTCGGGAGTTGACAGCTTGCACGAACGAATCCAGGGCACTGGACGCGACGCCGAGCGCGTGGGCGCCGTGACCCACTTCCGGCAGCTCCTTCATGCGAAAGAGCGCCCGATCGTAGATCGGCGTGGCGTAGAACCCCGGGTTGACCTGTTCCTCCGGGACAAACAGGTCGGCTATCTCGAAGTCGCCGCTTCCGGTGCCGCGCAGGCCGAGGCCATCCCACGTGTTGACGAGGCGGGCCTGGTCGGCCGGCCAGATCGCGAGCAGGCGCTGCGGCTGACCGCTGGCGTCCGGGACTGGTGACCCGTCCTCGCCGCAGACGAGCGACATCCCGCCGAGCCAGGTCGCGAACGGCGAACCGCTGGCGAATGGCCAGCGGCCGCTGATGCGGTAACCGCCGTCAACCCTGACCGCTCTCCCGCCGACCCGGCCGAGGCTCATCGCGAGTATCAGCCGCCCGCCCGCTCGCTCCCGGAAGCGCTCGAACCGCTCCGGATCGAGGAACGTCAGCCCGACGCCCGACTGGATGAACGCCAGCCACCCGGCCGACGCATCGATCCGCGTGAGCTCCTCGATCATCAGGAGCCACTCGACCGGGTCGGCTTCGAGGCCACCGAGCTCACGCGGGAGCATCGCCCTGAAGACGCCGGCGTCGTAGAGCGCCGCCGCGAGTGCCGACGGAATGTCCCCCTCCTCAAGAGCCGCTGCGTGCTCGCGGATCAGCGGCTCGAGAGAACGCGCAAGAGAGATCAGCGCGGCGCCTTCGCCGTGAGCGACTGCGGTCGCGCGGGGGTTGGAGATGGCCATCAGGACTCCCTAGTCGAATCCGCGCCGCACCGACGGGAGGACCCGCCGCGATCGGAAGCTAACACAGACTCCTGAGCTGGCGGCCGCCGTGCGGTCGCAGGCATCATGAGGCCCTGACCTGGTAGCCAGCCACGCCCGACGCGTGGCATCCGTGGGGCTAACCGCGGATCCGGTACACCGCCCGAGCGGTGCCGGCCAGGATCGCGGTTCGCTCCGGGTCGCTCAGCGTGCTGGTCAGCGCGATCGCGGCCGTTACGACTGCTGCGTAGCTGGCGCCGAGCGTGCACACCGGCCAGTCTGAGCCGAACATCAGCCGGTCCGGACCGAAGCTGTCCAGGGCAAGATCCAGATACGGGCGCAGGTGCGCGATCGAGCTGTCGTTATCCCGGTGGGAAGCGAGATCGGTCGCGGGTGCGGGCACGCTGAAGATGCCGGACAGCTTGCACGCCGTGTTCGGCAGGCTGGCCAGCGCGATGAACGCCGCGGCCCAGTCCGGGTCGGGCCGAGGGCAGACTGGCACGTTGCCGAGGTGGTCGAGCACGAACCGGACGTCGGGCAGGCTGGCCGCAGCGCGGACCGCCGCAGGCAGCTGGCTGGGCCGCAGCACCAGGTCGAACGCGAGCCCCGCGGCCGCGAGAGCGGACAGGCCCCGCTGGACGTCGGCTCGCTCCAGCCAGCCCGGATCGGGCTCCGTTAGCAGCGGATGGCGAATGCCGGCGAGGCGCCGACCGCCCGGCATGGCGGCAAGCTCGCCGAGGGCATCGGCCACCGCGGGCGCGGTGAGATCGGTCCAGCCCACCACGGCCGCGACGAGATCCCCGGCGGCGGCGAGGCTGAGCAGCTCTGTGGTCTCGGCTGGCTCGCTGACGGTCTGCACCACCACGGTCGCGGTGACGCCGACGGCGGCAGCTTGCGGAGCCAGTTCTGGCAGCAGGAAGCTTCGGCGCAGGGGCGCTAACGCTGAGTCACTGTCGAGCCACGGCTGTCGCCGGGCCGTGACGTCCCAGACGTGGTGATGCGCGTCGAGGATCGGAGGCGTGGCCGGCATCGTGGCTAGCGGCCGAGATCGCCCAGCTGCGTCTGCGGGTCGGCGCGCCGCCCGGTGGCAGTGCCCAGGGCTGTCGTCTCGGGTTCGGGCAGGGTTGTCGTCCAGCCGGGACCGCCGCCCACCGACGTGGCGACCGGTGTCGCGGTGGGGCCCACCGCCGTCCGGCTGGTCGCGCTCCGGTCGCGGAAGATCCAGCCACCGACTACTCCGGCGGCGAGCCCGCCGATGTGGGCTTGCCAGCCAATTCCCGCGTGCGGCAGCAGCACGGTGAACTGGTAGGCGAAGCAGAGGGCCATGACCGCGCCGAGCATGATGTCGATGCCATGGCGGTCGAAGAAACCGCGGACCAGGATGTAACCGAGATAGCCGAAGACGACGCCGCTGGCGCCCACGCCGATCGTGTTGGGCGAGCCCGTGAACCATTCCGCCAGCCCGCTGACGACGATCACGAGCGCCGTGAGGCCCAGAAACCGGACGACACCACGGTAGGCGGCGAGGAAGCCGAAAATGAACAGCGGGCCTGAGTTGCTCTCGATGTGGGTCCAGCTGACGTGCAGGAACGGAGCGGTCAGTATGTAGGGCAAGCTCCGGACGTCCCGTGGCCGGATTCCGTAGTCGATTGTGAGCTGATAGTGGTCAGCCGCGTTGATCAGCTGGATTATCCACAGAATGGCCAGGAAGCCGACCATCACGAAGAGGGCCTTGCGAGCCTCGGCGAGCATGGACTCCGCGTCCCCTGCGCGAACCGTCCAAGCCCGGTGCCACGCGCTCATGTATCACGTCCCGCCGTAATTGCCGCTGACTGTGAGCAAGTGTGTCGTCCAGCGGCTGAGACAAAGCTAACCGCCGGGCGGCGGTGCGCGGAAGCTAACCCACACATGCGAGGCCGGCATGCTCCGTATCGCCCCTAAGGTCCAGAGCCGCGTGGCGGCACGCCGGGGACGCCGACGCGTCCGCACGGGCGCCGCGGTCGGCCCTGGCCGCAGTGCGAGCGTCGCTACGAGGCGTAATTGTTACAGTACGTATTGCCAAACCGTGATCTACACGGCACCAATTGACGGTTTTCCTGACGGCTTTTTCGGCCGAAACGCTTGGTAGCCCGCGTCAGTTCTGGCAACGTTGGGCGGCGACGGTTTCAGAACGGAAGTCGGCGTGCTGACGCACGTTCGGTACGGCGTCCGGGCTGACCGTCGTGCGACTCGCTGCCCGTACCGCAGCGGTCCGCGCGCCGGGCACCGTGCCCGGCAGCGCCTGGCCGACGGAAGGACCGCATTGTCACAGCACCGGAGGGGGTCACGAACCCGGCGCCCCAGGCGCAGGAGAGTGGGAGCCTTCCTGGTTACTGCGTCGGCGGCAACGGTGGCCGTGGTGGCGGCGGCGCTCGTGGTCATCACCGGCAGGCCCGGCACATCCAACGACCCGCTCGGCATCGCGCTCGCCCAGGTCTCGGCCGGCAAGGCCGGCGCGTCGCTGGTGCACGCCCGCGAGGAAGTGATCCAGGAGGACGCGGCGACGGAGTCGTTCAGCGTCACGAGCGCACCGAAGGTCAGCACTCTCCCGCCGCCCGCTCCGGTTGTCTCGGCACCGGCGCCGGATCCGGGATCGGCACAGGCCATCGGTTACAGCCTGCTGTCGGCGTACGGGTTCAGCACCGACCAGTGGGGCTGCCTGGACGACCTGTGGCAGGAGGAAAGCGGCTGGCGCTATAACGCGGAGAACCCCAGCGGCGCCTACGGCATCCCGCAGGCTCTACCAGGGTCCAAGATGGCCAGCGCCGGGCCAGACTGGCAGACGGATCCGACGACCCAGATCAACTGGGGACTCGGCTACATCCAGTCCAGATACGGCTCGCCGTGCAACGCCTGGGCGCACGAACAGGCCGACGGCTGGTACTGAGCTGTACCGCTGCGGTAGCGCTCCGTTACGGGTCATGTGACGTGTGTCATGTCGCTATTTCGAGCGTTTTGATAGTCAACTGCGCCTGATAACGGCAGGCTGGACCGAAAGCACCCAGCGTGTGTTGTGGCTTACTGCTTGACCGTGTCGCCTTGAACCCGCGCCTCCGCCGCACGCCACTCTGGCCCGTCTGACGCGGGCGGAGCCGTCACGGGTGACAGCAGCGCACTGAGGTGCGCTTGAGCAAAGGCTCATCTTGTCTCGGCAATACCTGCCAACCAGTCCTGCTACGTCCGTCGACAGCCGCTTCGAGCGGCCCCACTCCAGCGGCAGCGCCGCTACCCAATCCGGCTTGACTCGCAAGCCAACCCCGCTGAAGATCGCCGTTGCCGCAGCCGCTGTGCTAGCCGCCGGTGCAGCGGCCACGATCGTGACCCTGTGGCCAGGCGGTCAGCAGACCACCGCGCATCGCACGCCGGTCAGCACCGCGGCCTCGACCGCGACGGGCCGAGCGATCAGCCCGACGGTCATCCACGTCACCGCCTCAGCCCGGCAGTACGGCCAGATCCGCGCCATCGAGGCGTGGCTGACCAGCCACGCGGCCTGGCTGCGGCGGCCGGTGACGCTGGCGGTGACGGTGCCCCCGCCGCCACCTGTGCCGAAGCCAGCCGCGCCTGCGCAGCAAGTCGCGCCGGTGGTGACCGGCACCGCGCCGGTCTCGAGCGGTGCTGCCCAGCAGATCGCGCTGGGAATGCTCGCGTCGTACGGCTGGTCGGCCAGCCAGTTCGGCTGCCTCGATGCGCTGTGGGCGCAGGAGAGCGGCTGGAACGTCTACGCGGCCAACCCGGATGGCGCCTACGGCATCCCGCAGGCGCTGCCTGGCAGCAAGATGGCGAGCGCCGGGCC
>JASHQA010000142.1 GCA_030037785.1 Streptosporangiaceae bacterium | reverse complement strand
CTGCACCTGACCGGCGCCCAGTGTCGAACCGTCGACGCCGCCGATGACGGCCTTGTCGGTGGCCGGGGCGTTGTTGATGAGCTGCCGGACGGCACTGGTACGCAAGGCTGCGTCTGCCCGCGGGCCAACCACCGCCAGCAGCGTGCAGAGACAGACCAGGAGCCCGAGCGCGGCGGCCGCTGTCGACGCCGAGCCGGTCACCGCCCGCCACCATGCCCCGGTCCGGCTGCCGAGCCGTCGGATCATGCCATCGCCTCCGCGGCGCGAAGCTCGGCCGCCGGGTCTGGCTGTCGCAGCGCGGTCACGGCAGCGGCCACGACGGGTACCGTCGCGAGCCCGACCGCCAGCGGCAGCAGCCAGCCGAGGGGCAGCACGACCAGGACGGGCGGCACTGGCGCGGCACCGGTGGCGGTCACGGTGAGCGCCCGGACCATGACCCGCGCGAGCACGACGCCGATCACGAGCCCGACTCCGGCCGCGGGGATGCTGATGAGCGCTTCTTCCACGCAGAACAGCCGGGCCTGGGCCGCCGCGGGCACGCCCAGCGCACCGAGCAGCGCATGCTGCGAGCGCCGTTCCCGCGCGCTCGCGGCGACGCTGACGCAAAAGCCCAGTGCGGCGAGCAGCGCAACGGCCAGCGCGACGGCGGCGGCAGCGTGCACCGGGGCTGCCGACAGCGGATCGCTTTCGAGCCGGCTCGCCAGCGCGGCCGCGTCGGCAACGCTCCACCCGCCCGGCACTCCCGGCGGAGCCGCGCCCGTCACCGTGCTCAGCCACCACTGCGTCACCGGCAGCGAGCCACCCACGCCGAGCTGGACGAGGGCGTCCTGCACGGCTGCCTGGTCCGCCACCAGCGCGCCGCCGCCGGGGAAAGCCGCCACGGTGGCCACCAGCTGGCAGGAAACCTGCTGGCCGGAGATCGTGACGGCGAACACCGATCCGCGGTGGAGGCCGTTGTTCGCCGCGTAGCCGGTCGTCGCGAGCACCGGAACGGGCTGCCGGGCAGGCGGGATGTTGACTTCCACGTCGGCCTGACCGGGCTGCGGCGTGGCACTCGTGCCCGGTGGCGGATTCGCCAGCAGCGGTCCGTGGCCAGGCGAGAACGTGATCTGCTCGGTCCCGCTCACGGCGGCCTTGGACTCGATGGCTGCCTTCACCGAGCCGTCGGTCACGCCGCCGAGCCCCTGGATCGAGGCAAGGCCGGGGTCAGCCGTCTGATCTGGCCATGCCCCGATCACCTGGCCGGTGGCGAACGGCCGCGCGAAGGGCCCGGTGTCGGCCTGGCTGACCGAAAAGCCGTCCAGCTGCAAGACGATCTGCTGATCAGCGCTGCCGGCGACCGCAGTCAGCGGATAGGCGGGCATGTTGTAGGCGATCGAGATGCCGACAAGCCGCAGCGGGTATGCGGTGCCGGCGGCGCTGAGGCTAGCTACCAGTTCGTGGGGACGACCGTCGGCCGGGATCGCGGTCGTCTGGATCGCGTAGCTGACGCCGTAGGAGTCCTGCACGGTCAGCGTCGCTGACACCGGGCCGATGCCAGCAGCCGCGCTACCCGCTGGGTCGGTCAGGGTCGCGGCGAGCGCCAGCCGCGCGGGTCGGCCAGGCAGTGCAAGACCAGGCCGGGATCGTGTCGTTATCGCCGCGAACAGCTGCCTGGCCGGACGGCTCGACAGGTCGGGGCGCAGCGTCACCGTACGGGCCGCCAGCGCCGCGTCGAGCACCAGCAGTTGTCCCGAACCGGCGTACTGCACCGCGCTGACCGGCATCGCCGCGGTCACGCCCGGCAGCGAGGCAATCCTGGCCCCTTCCGCTGCGGTCGCAAACAGCGGTGACTGCACGCTGACCTGCGCGCCGGTAGCGAACGCAGCCTGGTCATGAACCGACTGCCGCCAGCTCTCATACTGGGCCAGGCCAAGCGTGCTGGTGCCGACCGCGAGGATCACCAGCAGCGCTGGGCCGCTCTGCCGCAGTGGCCGCCGGCTAATCTCCCAGTTCGCCATCGCGGAGCCGAACCGGCTGCCGCGCGCGGTCAGCCGCTCCAGGCCCCTGGCCGCGATGGGCAGCAGCCGCAGCGGCACGATGGCGAATCCGGCGAGCGCGAGCGCGGGCGCGATCGCGATCACAGGGTCGATGCCGGATCCGCTGGCCACCTGCGCAGCAGCCGAGTAATCGCGCAGCTCGCGCACCGCAAGCAGCGCCAGCACGATCAGCGCGACATCTGCTCCCGCCGAGATCGCGACGGCCAGCTGTGCTGACCGCCCGCGCCGCGCGCGCACATCGCCTGGGCGCGGGGGCCGCAGCGTGGGCCAGATGACGATGCCGAGGCAGAGCACGGCAAGCACGGCTGCGGCCAGCCACGCTGTCGCGCCAGGCGCCTTCGTCTGCGCTGGCAGCCCAGTCAGGTGCGAGAGCAGCACGGCCGACAGCCAGCTACCGGCGACCGCACCGACGGCAGCGCTGAGCACGACCGCAACCGTCGCCTCCGTCAGACTCTGCCTGACAAGCTGGCGCCGGGCCGCACCGCGAGCCGCCAGCAGCGCGGTCTCCCCCTCCCGGTAGCTGGCTAGCAGCCTGGTCGCCAGCGCGAGCGCCGCGCAGGCGAGCAGCAGCAACTGCAGGCCGCTGATGAGCACCAGTGACCTGGCCGTGGCCAGCCCGGCCGAGGCATCGGCGAGGAGCCTCGGCATCTCCGTGGTCGCGGTGAGGTAGCCAGAGTTGTTGAGCCCGGCCGCGACGCTGGCGATCTCGTGCGCCAGCGGCGCGAGCTCGGCCATCGGGATGCTGCCGACCTGTGGCAGCGCTACGGCCGAGAGCTGGCTCGGCTTCAGCAGGCCGCTGGCCGACCCGCCGAAGGCAGCCGGGCTGACGGCAACGGGGCCGTAGACGAGAAACCCGCCGTCCTCCTCGACGCCCGTCGGGCCGATGCCGTTGATCTCCCAGTAGGGCGCGGTCGGCCTGATCGGCTGGTACACGCCGGTGATCTGCAGGCTGGTCCGGTAGCCGGTACTCGGATCGGTCACGGTGAGCACCGAGCCGACGCGCAGCCCGAGGTCTACGGCGGCGACAGCGGGCAGCGCCGCGGGGATCGGCTGGCCTGGTCGCGGCGCGGCCGGCCAGCGGCCGGCCGTCAGCCGGGCGTTGGCAGTGATGCCGCTGATCGCGGCGGCTTGGATGACCTGCACCTGTCCGTGCTGCGGCGGGTTCGGCACCGCCAGGTCGTCGGACCAGGTAGCGGGGTAGACCCGCGTTGGCACCGCGGTGACCGCGGCCGACAGCCTGCTCGCGACGCGGGCTGCCGTCTGGCCGCCACCCTCGACACCAGCAACGGCTACCGCCATGGGTCCGGATCTGGGCAGCTCAGTGACGACCGCTGCGGGCAGCGCCGTGGTGTAGAAGCTGGCCAGCGCCGACACGAGCGCCGACGTCACGAGGACCGTGGCGGTCAGGCACCCGACGAGCAGCCACGCCGAGCGCATCCGCCGGATAGTGAACGATCCGAGCACCCGCCGGGCTCCTCTCATTTACCATCCGGTTCGTCCATCTGCACGCTACCCAGGACAAATAACCCCGCGGAAGGTCCCCCCCGAATTGGTTACCAGACCGTTGGCAGGCTGTTGCCGAGCGCGTGATCAGCACTGAGACCCTGGGTTCCGCCTCGCCGCATCACGTCGCCGCCTCGGCGGCCCGAAGCTCCGCAGCCGGGTCGGGCCGGCGCACCGCCGCCACCGCGGCGGCGACCACCGGCACGGCCGGCAGTCCCGCCGCGATGAGGATGACCCAGCCGACCGGCAGCGTCACGATCACCGGCAGCGGCGGCAGGCCGCCGGTCGCCGTGACCGTGAGCGCAGGCACGACGAGGTGCGCGAGGACGGTCCCGATTGCGAGCCCGACCGCAGCAGCGGGAATGCTCACGAGCGCCTCTTCCGCGCAGAACAGCCAGGCCTGGCTGGCCGCGGGCACACCCAGGGCACCCAGCAGGGCGCGCTGCGGGCGCCGTTCCCTGGCGCTGGCCGCCACGCTCACGCAAAAGCCGAGCGCGGCGAGTATCGCGGCGGCAGCGGCCACCGCAGCGGCGGCCTGCACGGGCGCGGCCGACAGCGGATCGCGCGCCAGCCGCTGATCCAGGGCGGCCGCGTCGGTCACCGCCGCGCCAGCGGGCAGGCCCCGCGGGACTGCGCCGTTCGCCGTGGCCAGCCACCACGCGGTCACCGGGAGCGTGCCACCGAAGCCCTTGCTGGCCAGCGCGTCCTGTACGGCCGTCTGATCCGCCACCAGCACACCGCCCGCGGGGAAGGCGGTCACCGTGGCAGCAACCCGGCACTCCACCTGCTGGCCAGCGATCGTGACGGAGAACACCGATCCGGTGTGCAGGCCGCCCGCGGCAGCGTACCCGGCCGTGACGATGACCGGCACCGGGCTGGGCGCGGCAATGTCGAAGTTCAGGTCTGCCTCGCCCGGTGGCGGGCTGGGCGCGCCGGGGATGAGCGGCCCGTGGCCGGGGTCGAATCTGACCAGCTCGGCGCCGCCGTCCCGGCCCAAGGCGTAGACATCCGGCACCGCAGATCTGTCGGTGTCGCCGCCCAGCTGCGCGATCTCCCCGGCGAGCCCTGGGTCGGTCGTCGCCAGCGGCCACGCCGCCAGCGAGGCTCCGGAGGCGAACGGCGGCTCAAACGGCCCGGCTGAAGCCGAGCTCACCGAGAAGCTGTCGATCCGCAGCGAAGCGGATTCGTCGCTGGCAGCTGCGGTCGCGCTCGGCGGATACGCCGGCATCTGATAGCTGACCGACGCGCCGATGAGCCGGAGCGGGTACGCGGCACCGGCCGAGGCGCCCAGGACCGCAACGAGGTCATGCGTCCGCCCGTCGGCGGGCATGGCGCTCGTGACGACGGAGTATCCGACGCCGTCCGCATCCTGCAGGGTGAGCGTCACCGACACCGGGCCGAGCGCGGCGGTACCCGTCGGTCCGGCCATGCTGGCGGTGATCTCGAGCCGGACGGGCCGGCCAGGCAGCAGGACGCCGGGACGAGCCCGCGGCGTGATGGCCCGGAACAGCTGCGCGACCGGCACGCTCGCCAGGTCCGGCCGGAGCGTGACGGTGCGCGCCGCGAGCGGAGCGTCCAGCACGAGCAGCTGCCCGGAGCTGAGCAGCGGGACGTCGCTGACCGGCATCGCCGCCCTGACTCCGGGTAGCCGGGCGATCCTGGCGACGTCGGTCATCGGCACTGGCTGCACTGGCTCGACGCGCACCGGTGCCCCGGCGGCGAAGTCGGCCTGGTCGCGGGTGGAGTCCCGCCAGCTCTGATACTGGGCGAGCGCCATGGTGCTCGCGCCGACCGTCAGAATTACCAGCAGCGCGGGCCCGCTCTGCCGCAGCGGCCGCCGGCTGACCGCCCAGTTCGCCATCGCGGACCCGAGCCGCTTGCCGCGCGCGGTGAGGCGTTCCAGCCCCTTCGCGGCCAGCGGCAGCAGCCGCAGCGGCACCACCGCGAGGCCTGCCAGCGCCAGCATGGGCGCCACGGCGATGACCGGATCGATGCCGGTGCCG
Source organism: Streptosporangiaceae bacterium (assembly GCA_030037785.1). Taxonomy (GTDB): domain Bacteria; phylum Actinomycetota; class Actinomycetes; order Streptosporangiales; family Streptosporangiaceae; genus JAJYUU01. Next base: position 24,083 of record JASHQA010000142.1, on the reverse strand, counting down.
CTCGTGACCTGGTCGGCAACGGAGTAGCTGAGTAGCTCCCGGACGGCGAGGACGGCGAGCACGACCAGGGCGACGTCGGCGCCTGCGGAGATGATCGTCGCCAGCGACGCTCCCCGGCCGCGACGCATTCGCACCTCGGCCAGGCGCGACGGCCGCGCGGCCGGCCAGATCGCGATGCCCACGCACAGCGCGACGAGCCCAGCCCCCGCGATCCACACCGGCACGCCAGCCGGGGCGACGCGCTCGGACTGCCCGGTGAGATGACCGAGCAGCCCGGCCGACAGCCAGCTGCCCACGACCACGCCGACGACCGCGCTCGCCAGGACCGCCACCACGGCCTCGGCCAGGCTTGGCGCGATCAGCTGACGGCGGGCGGCGCCGCGAGCTGCCAGCAGCGCGGTCTCCCACTCGCGGTTGCTGGCCAGCAGCCTGCTCGCCAGCGCGAGCGCAGCGGTTGCCAGCAGCAGCAACTGCAGCCCGCTGATCACCACGAGCGTCTTGGCCGCCGCCTGGCCCGCCGCTGCGCTGACGAGTGTCTGCGGCATGGCGCTGGTGGCCGTCAGCTGACCCGCGTTGTCGACAGCGCCGATCATCGCGGTAACACGGCTCGCGAGCGGCCTCAGCTCCGCGGGCGTGATGCTGGCCACCCGCGGCAGGGCGACGAACGAGATCTGGGTCGCCGCGATCAGCGGCCGGTGCGTGCCAGCCAGGCCGAATGCGGCCGGGCTGACCACGGCCGGCCCGTAGCTGGCGAAGCCACCGCCGACCGTGACGCCGCTGGTGCCGATGAGATCGATCTGCCAGTAGGCCGCCGCCGGCCGTTCCGCCCGGTACAGGCCGCTGACCTGCAGGCTGACCTGCGTGCCCGAGTTGACGTCACGAAGCTGGAACACTGATCCGACGCGCAGCCCGAGGTCCGCGGCGGCGGTCGCGGGTAGCGCGGCCGGGATCGGCTGGCCGGGTCGCGGCGCGGTCGGCCAGCGTCCGCCGGTGAGCGCTGCGTTGGCCGTGATGTCGGTGACGGCGGCCGCCTGCATGACCGGCACCTGGCCCGCCCGTTCCGGGCCTGGCACGGCCAGCGCGTCGGACCAGGTCGCCTCGTACATCCGAGCGGGCACGGGCGCGAGCGCGTGGGTCATCCGGCCCGCGATGTCGGCCGCCTGCGCGGCGGGCGTGCCGGTCAGCTCACCCGAGACGGCTATCGACATCGCCGCACCGGACTGCCTGAGCTCGCTCGTCACCGCCCCGGTCAGCGCGCCGGTGTAGAACGTGACCAGCGCCGAGATCAGCGCGGACGCGACCAGAACGGTGGCGGTGAGGCAGCCGACCAGCAGCCAGGACGAGCGGGTGCGGCGCACGGTGAACGATCCGAGCACGCCCAGCTCCCCCGTCCTCTCACCGACTGTCAGCCAGACCCATCTGAACAGTACGCAGCGCGCCAGTCAGACAGGAAGAATTCGCGCCAACGGGTTACCTGGCTGCCGGGGGGTGGCGGGCGCCAGCAGCTAGCGCCGCAGCCGGGGCCCGCCGCCGGGCGGGGAATCCCCTGGCTCGCCGAGGACTGGGGGGTGGTCTGCGGGCACCGCGCCCCAGATGCCTCCGGCCGCCAGTTCGGCGGCGGTAGCCCGGCTGGATCGGGGCCGCAGCACCCGCGCCCTGGTCGCCGGGCCCGACGGCTCCGGCGGCCGGGCCGCGACTGCCGGGAAGCGCTGCCGTCGGCGCCGGGTCGGGGCCAGGTAGGCGCAGGCCGCCGCGAGCACGACGAGCATGGCCAGCATGTTGGTGCGCAGCCCGAGCAGCTGTGGCGAGTAGTCGATCCGCAGCCCCTGGATCACCGCACCCACCGCGGTCCACAGCGCCGCGTAGACCGCGAACGCCCGGCCGCCGGTCAGCCCGTAGCGCCGGATCGCGACCGTGACCGCGACGGCGACCAGCAGGTCGAGAAGGGATTCGTAGAGGAACAGCGGCTGGAAGGTAGCGGCCGACTGAAAGCCGGCGGCGCGGTGCTGCGGCGCGATCGCCACGGCCCACGGCAGCCCCGACGGCGATCCGTAGAGCTCCTGGCTGAACCAGTTGCCCCACACCGAGATCGCCTGGGCGACGGCGAGCGCGGGCGCCGCGGCGAGCGCCACGGGCCCCACCTGCACTCCGGTGCGGCGGCAGTAGGCCCACGCCGCGACCGCTCCGGCGGCGACGGCCGCCGCCACGCCCATCCCCCCGTCCCAGATCCGCAGCACGTCGGTCCAGTCCCGGCCGGGGCCGAAGTAGCGGTGGAAGTCGGTGAGAACGCTATAGGCGCGGGTGCCGATCAGGCCCACGGGCACGGCGACGGTGGCCAGATCCAGGATCACGCCAGGCCGGCCGCCGGCCCGCCGGTATCGCCGGTCAGTCAGCCACAGGCCTACCAGCACGGCGGCCAGCACGCACAGTGCGTACGCACGGACCGGGATCACGCCCAGATGCCAGACCCCGCTGGCCGGGCTCGGCAGGTAGGCCAGCTTCATGCTTGGACGTTACCCGCAGGCGTGTCACCCTGGACCACGTTTGACCAGCTAATGCCGCCTTCGTGACCAGGTGACCGGCGCCTCCGCGCGGCTACCGCAGCGGGGCCGTGGCCGGCCCGATCGGAGCCGGCAGCGACGTGGCACCGCACAGGTAGTCGTCGACGGCAGCCGCCGCCGACCGGCCCTCCGCGATGGCCCACACGATCAGCGACTGGCCGCGGCCCGCGTCGCCGGCGACGAACACGCCCGGCGCCGACGTGGCAAAGCTGCCGTCCCTGGCGATGTTCCCCCGGTCGTCGAACGCCACGCCGAGGTCGGTCAGCAGCGGGCCACGCTCGGCCCCGGTGAATCCCATCGCCAGCAGGACCAGGTTGCAGGCCAGTTCCCGGTCGGTCCCTGGCACCGGCGCAAAGCCGCCGCCCGACGGCGCGACCTCGGTGAGCACCAGGCCTCGGACGCGGCCGCCTTCGTCGGCGATGAAGCGCTCCGTCGAGGCCGCGTAGACGCGCTCGCCGCCCTCCTCGTGCGCGCTGGAAACCCGGAAGATTGCCGGATAGGTGGGCCACGGCTGGCTGGCCGGCCGGTGGTCGGGCGGTCGCGGCAGGATCTCCAGCTGGGTCACCGACGCGGCGCCTTGCCGGATCGCGGTACCCAGGCAGTCGGCGCCGGTGTCGCCGCCGCCGATGATGACGACGTCGCGCCCCCTGGCGGAGATGGCCGGCTCACCCTCGGCAGCGGCGACCGCGCGGTTGGCCAGCGGCAGGTATTCCATCGCCTGGTGGACCCCGGCGAGCTCCGCGCCCGGCACCGGCAGTCCGCGCGGCACCGTAGCGCCACACGCGAGCACGATGGCGGCGTACCGATCCCGGAGCTCTGCCGCGCTGACGTCGGCACCGGCCTCGAGCCCGCACCGGAACTCGGTGCCCTCCGCCAGCATCTGGATCAGCCTCCGGTCCAGGTGCCGCTTCTCCATCTTGAACTCGGGGATTCCGTACCGCAGCAGTCCGCCGGGCGCGTCTGCCCGCTCGAAGACCGTAACCGCGTGACCGGCCCTGGTGAGCTGCTGCGCCGCGGCGAGCCCCGCCGGCCCCGAGCCGATCACCGCCACCTTCGCGCCGGTGGCCTGCGCCGTGGGGGCCGGCCGGCGTGGCGGCACCCAGCCTTCAGCCCAGGCCCGATTGATGATCTCGACCTCGACCTGCTTGATCGTCACCGGATCGGAGTTGATGCCGAGCACGCACGCCGACTCGCAGGGTGCCGGGCAGAGCCGACCGGTGAACTCGGGGAAGTTGTTGGTGGCGTGCAGCCGCTCGGCCGCAGCCCGCCAGTCCCCGGAGTAGACCAGGTCGTTCCACTCCGGGATGAGGTTGCCGAGCGGGCAGCCGGAGTGGCAGAACGGGATGCCGCAGTCCATGCACCGGCCCGCCTGCCGTTCGAGCCGGTCGGCGCCGAACTCGGTGTACACCTCGCGCCAGTCCGAGATCCGCACGTCGACCGGGCGGCGGGCCGGCGTCTGCCGCGGCGTGGTCAGGAAGCCCTTGGGGTCAGCCATCTGCTCCGCTCCCTCAGCCGCTCGCCGCGGCCATCACGGCCGCGCTCACATCCGCGCCGTCTTGCTCGGCCTGCAGGGCCGCGTCCAGCACGCGCTTGTAATCCCGTGGCATCACCCTGGCGAACCTCGGCAGTACGGCGTCCCAGTCGGCCAGCAGACTCGCCGCCACGGTCGAGCCGGTTTCGGCCTGATGGCGGCCGATCAGCTCGCGCAGGAAATCGGCGTCGGCGGCGGACAGCGGCTCCAGGTTGGCCATCTCGGTGTTGATCCGGCGCGGGTCGGGGTCGAGCAGGAAAGCGACGCCACCGGACATGCCGGCCCCGAAGTTGCGGCCGACCGGGCCGAGCACCACCACCCGGCCGCCGGTCATGTACTCGCAGCCGTGGTCGCCCGTGCCCTCGGCCACCGCCGTCGCCCCGGAGTTGCGCACGCAGAACCGCTCCCCGACGACCCCGCGCAGCAGCATCTCGCCGCTGGTCGCGCCGTAGCCGATGACGTTCCCGGCGATGACGTTCTGTTCGGCCGCAAACGACGCGGCGGCGTCCGGAGCGGCGATGATCCGCCCGCCGGACAGGCCCTTGCCGAGGTAGTCGTTGGCATCTCCGTGCAGCCGCAGCGTTATTCCCCTGGGCAGGAACGCCCCGAGCGACTGGCCGGCCGAGCCGGTCAGGACCACCTCGATGGTGTCGTCCGGTAGCCCCTCGCCGCCCCAGCGCCTGGTCAGCTCGCTGCCGAGCATCGTGCCGACGGTGCGGTTCACGTTTCGCACCGGCAGCTCGAGCCGGACTGGCGTGCCGCTCGCCAGCGCGCCCTCGGCGAGCAGGATCAGGGTGTGGTCGAGCGCCTTCTCGAGCCCGTGGTCCTGCTCGGCGACCCGGTGTCGGGCGGCGCCCGGCGGCAGGTCGGGGATGTGCAGCACCGGACTCAGCTCGAGCCCGGCCGCCTTCCAGTGGCTGACCGCCGCCGTGGTATCCAGCAGCTCCGCGTGCCCGATCGCCTCCTCGAGCGTGCGGAACCCCAGCGCGGCGAGGTACTCGCGTACCTCCTGCGCCAGGAATTCGAAGAAGTTCACGATGAACTCGGGCTTTCCGGCGAACCGACGCCGCAGCTCGGGGTTTTGCGTGGCCACGCCCACAGGGCAGGTGTCCAGGTGGCAGACCCGCATCAGCACGCACCCGGCGACCACCAGTGGCGCGGTGGCGAAGCCGAACTCCTCCGCGCCGAGCAGCGCCGCGATGATCACGTCCCGGCCCGTCTTGAGCTGGCCGTCCACCTGCACCACGATGCGGTCCCGCAGCCCGTTGCGGAGCAGCGTCTGCTGGGTCTCGGCCAGCCCCACCTCCCACGGCGTCCCCGCGTGCTTGATGCTGGTGAGCGGCGAGGCGCCGGTGCCGCCGTCGTGTCCGGAGATCAGCACGACGTCGGCGTGCGCCTTCGATACCCCGGCGGCGACCGTGCCGACGCCCATCTCGGCGACGAGCTTCACGTGCACCCGGGCGAGCGGGTTGGCGTTCTTCAGGTCGTGGATGAGCTGAGCCAGGTCCTCGATGGAGTAGATGTCGTGGTGCGGTGGCGGCGAAATCAGCCCGACGCCGGGGGTGGAGTGCCTGGTGGCCGCGATCCACGGGTACACCTTGTTACCGGGCAGCTGGCCGCCTTCGCCGGGCTTGGCCCCCTGCGCCATCTTGATCTGCAGGTCGTCGGCATTCACCAGGTACTCGCTGGTGACGCCGAACCGGCCGCTCGCCACCTGCTTAACCGCCGAGCGGCGCAGGTCCCCGTTCGCGTCGGGGCGGTACCGACGGGCGTCCTCACCGCCCTCGCCGGTGTTGGACCGGGCGCCGAGCCGGTTCATCGCGATCGCGATGGTCTCGTGCGCCTCCGCCGAGATCGACCCGTACGACATGGCGCCGGTGGCAAACCGCGTGACGATGCTGGCGACGGGCTCGACCTCGTCGACGCTGATCGGCACCCTGGGGTCGGCACCCGCGGCTGCGTGCGGAACGTCGTCGATACCGCGGATGCGCAGCAGACCTCGCAGCGTCATGAGCTTCGCCGACTGGTCGTCCACCAGCCTGGTGTACTCGCGGAACACCCGGTCCTGCCCGCTGCGCGTCGCGTGCTGCAACTTGAAGACGGCTTCCGGGCTGAACAGGTGCGGCTCGCCCTCGCGTCGCCACTGGTATTCGCCGCCGACTTGCAGCCGGCGGTGCGGGCGGCCACCGCGCTGCGGGTACGCGATCGCGTGCCGCCGGCCGACCTCGGCCGCTATCTCGGCGAAGCCGATGCCGCCCAGCGGCGAGGAGGTACCGGCGAAGCAGGAGTCGACGACCTCCTGGCCGAGGCCCACCGCCTCGAAGAGCTGCGCACCGGTGTAAGACGCCACGGTAGACACGCCCATCTTGGACATGATCTTGAGCACGCCCTTGCCGAGGGCCTTGATCAGGTTGGCGCCAGCCTGCTGCTCGGTGAGCCCGCGCAGGGTGCCGCGCCGGACCAGCTCTTCCACTGTCTCGATCGCGAGATACGGGCACACCGCGGCCGCGCCGTAGCCGAGCAGCAGCGCGACGTGGTGGCACTCGCGCGCGTCACCCGACTCGACGATCAGGCCGACCCTGGTCCTGGTCTGCTCCGCGATGAGGTGGTGGTGTACCGCGCCGGTCAGCAGCAGCGACGGGATGGGGGCGAGGCGGTTGTCGTCGTCGGCACCGTCGGTCAGCGAGCCAGCCGCGGGCGCCGCCGACTGGCCGCCGCCGGCGCCCGCGCCCCGGTCGGACAGCACGATGACGCGCGCGCCTGCGGCGATCGCCGCCGACACCTCCGCCCGGATGGCATCCAGCCGGCCCGCCAGTCCCTGGCCGTCGGCCGCCACCTCGTAGCGACCGTCGACCACGTGGGCCGCGAAGCCGGGCAGGTCTCCGTCGTCGTTGATGTGCACGATCTTGGCCAGGTCGTTGTCGCTGATCACTGGGTACGGCAGCATAATCTGGCGGCACGAGGCCGGTCCCGGATCGAGCAGGTTGTGCTCGGGTCCGGCTGAACTGCCGAGCGCAGTGACCAGTTCCTCCCGGATGGCGTCCAGCGGCGGGTTGGTGACCTGCGCGAATAGCTGGGCGAAGTAGTCGTACAACAGCCGCGGCCGGTCCGAGAGCACCGCAAGCGGCGTGTCGGTGCCCATGGAGCCGAGTGGCTCGGCCCCGGTGCGGGCCATCGGCGCGAGCAGTACCCGGAGGTCTTCCTCGGTGTAGCCGAACAACTGCTGCTCGACGAGCAGCACCCGGCTGTCTGGCAGCGCCCTGGTCCGTTCCGGCAGGTTACGCAAGTGGACCAGGCCGGCGTGCAGCCATTCGGCGTAGGGGTGCGCGGCGGCCAGGGCGGACTTGACCTCTTCGTCCTCGATGATCCGGCCAGCCTCGGTGTCGGCCAGGAAAATGCGGCCGGGCTGCAGTCGGCCCTTGCGCACGATCCGGTCGGCCGGGATGTCGAGCACGCCGACCTCGCTGGCCAGCACCACCAGCCCGTCGTCGGTCACCCAGTAGCGCCCCGGACGCAGCCCGTTCCGGTCGAGCACGGCGCCGACGACAGAACCATCGGTGAACGCGATGAGTGCCGGACCGTCCCAGGGCTCCATCAGCGAGGCGTGGAACCGGTAGAACTCCCGCCGGGCGGGCTCCATGTGCGGGTTGTTCTCCCACGGCTCCGGGATCATCATGAGCACCGCGTGCGGCAGCGACCGGCCACCGAGGTGCAAGAGCTCAAGGCAGGCGTCAAAGCCGGCCGAGTCGCTCACGGCTTCGTCCATGAGCGGCAGCAGCCGCTCTATCCCGCGCCCGGCAGCGTCGGTGCCGAACACGCTGGTGGCGAGCTGCGCCTCGCGCGCGCGCATCCAGTTCCGGTTGCCGCGGATGGTGTTGATCTCGCCGTTGTGCGCGATCAGCCGGTACGGATGCGCGAGCGGCCAGGACGGGAAAGTGTTGGTCGAGAACCGCGCGTGCACCAGCGCGATGGCCGAGGTGTACAGCGGATCCGACAGGTCAGGGAAGAACGGTTCAAGCTGCAGCGCGGTGAGCATTCCCTTGTACACGATCGTCGCGCTGGACAGGCTCGCCACTTGCACGCCGGTCTCGTGCTCGGCCCGCTTCCGCAGGCAGTAGGTCCTGCGATCCAGCGCCAGCCCGGACTCGCCCGCCAGCCCGGACACGACCAGCTGGACCAGCCGCGGCATGACCGCGCGCGACCCGGTCCCGCAGGACTGCGGATCATGGGGGACGTCCCGCCAGCCGACCACAGCCAGCCCTTCGGAGGCTGCGATGCGCGCCACGGCGGCTCGCGCGGCGACGTGCTCCGGCCCGGCCGGCAGGAACACCAGCCCGGCGGCGTAGCTACCCGCCGGCGGAAGATCAAATTCACAGCGGGCGCGCAGCAGCGCGTCGGGCATCTGGGTGAGAATGCCGGCGCCGTCTCCGACCTCAGGGTCGGCCCCCTTTGCACCGCGGTGATCGAGATTGCGCAGTATCGTCAGCGCGCTGGCGACCGTCTGGTGCCGGCGCTCGCCGGTCAGGTCGGCCACGAAGCCGACACCACAGGCGTCGTGCTCGTTCCTGCTGTCGTACAGGCCGCTGCGGGGCTGGCCAGCGGATCGGGCGGCGCCTGCCTTAGGGGTGGCGGATGCCATCCAGTGAGCTCCCGTCGTCTCGTCTCGGCCGCACCATCAGTGCTGGAGCGGTGGTGGGATCGGGACGGCTCTGGCCCTGATCACGATCACGCGGGACGACTCTGGCCCTGCCGTGCACTGCCGGCATGAAGGTAAGTGCACGTGTTTCAGAATTATAAACCACGGCGTCAGAGCCGGGCGGAACCGAGCAAGACCGGCCCGGCTAGGCCAGGCGTGATCTTTGTCACCGGCTAGCGCGGACCCCGTCGGCCAGCTCAGCGGCCAGCTCGCGGACGGCGGCCAGGCCGGCCCGCGGGCTATCGGCGGACAGCAGCCGCTGCACGAACGCCGACCCCACGATGACGCCGTCGGCGAATCCCGCAACCTGCGCGGCCTGCGCGCCGGTGCTGACCCCGAGGCCGACCGCCACCGGCAGCTTCGTGTGCTCCTTGACCCTGCTCACGAGGGCGCCCGCCTGACTGCTCACCGACTCCCTGGCACCCGTGATGCCCATCAGCGACGCCGCGTAGACGAACCCGCCGCACACCGACGTGATGAGCTCGATGCGCTCGTCGGACGAGCTCGGAGCGACCAGGAAGACGCGGTCCAGTCGATGTTCGGCCGCCGCGGTCAGCCACGGGCCCGCTTCCTCCGGGGTCAGATCGGGCGTGATGAGCCCGCTGCCGCCGGCCCGCGCCAGGTCGGCGGCGAACCGAGCGACGCCATGCTGGTCGACGGGGTTCCAGTACGTCATGATCAGCGTCGGCACCCCGGCAGCCGCGACGGCCGCGACGGTGTGCAGCACGTCGGCGACTCTGGTGCCGCCGACGAGCGCGCGGCGTACGGCCTCCTGGATGACGGGACCGTCTATCAGCGGATCGGAGTACGGCAGGCCGATCTCGATCACGTCCGCGCCACCCTCGGCCATGGCGAGTGCCGCCTCGATCGAGCCTGCCACCGAGGGGAACCCGGCGGGCACGTAGCCGACCAGCGCGGCCCGGTCCTGCGCGGCGGCCCGCTCGAAGGCCGTGCTGACCTGGGAGGAGCTCACAGGCCGAACCACTTTGCGGCGATGTCGACGTCCTTGTCCCCGCGGCCCGACAGGTTGACCAGCAGCACGCTGTCCGGACCGAGTTCGCTGCCCACCTGCAGCGCCCCGGCCAGCGCGTGTGCGGACTCGATCGCGGGGATGATCCCCTCGGTCCGGCACAGCAGCAAGAACGCGTCCATCGCCTGCGCGTCGGTGATCGCCCGGTAGCTGGCCCGACCCGTGTCCTTGAGCCAGGCGTGCTCCGGGCCGACCCCTGGATAGTCAAGGCCGGCCGAGATGGAGTGCGTCTGCAGCGTCTGCCCGTCGGCGTCCTGGAGCAGGTAGGTGCGCATGCCGTGCAGCACGCCCGTCGAGCCGAACGTCAGCGTCGCCGCGTTCCGCCCGGCCTGGTGACCGTCACCTCCGGCTTCGCAGCCGATCAGCGCGACGCGAGTATCGGGGATGAAGGCGTGAAAGACGCCGATCGCGTTCGAGCCGCCGCCGACGCACGCCAGCACCGCGTCCGGCAGCCGGCCCGCGGCCTGCATGATCTGCTCGCGCGCTTCGATCCCGATGACGCGCTGGAAGTCACGGACCAGCAGCGGAAACGGGTGCGGGCCGCCGACTGAGCCGATGCAGTAGTGGGTGTAGTCCACCGTCGACACCCAGTTCCGGAACGCCTCGTTCATCGCATCCTTCAGCGTCCGGCTGCCGATGGTCACCGGAACCACCTCGGCGCCGAGCATGCGCATCCGGGCCACGTTGAGCGCCTGCCGCGCCGTGTCCTCCTCGCCCATGTACACCGTGCAGTCCAGGCCGAGCAGGGCCGCAGCCGTCGCGGTGGCGACACCGTGCTGGCCGGCCCCCGTCTCGGCGATGATGCGTCGCTTGCCGAGCCGCTTGGTCAGCAGCGCCTGGCCGAGCACGTTGTTGATCTTGTGGGAGCCGGTGTGGCACAGGTCCTCGCGCTTGAGGAAGACCCGGCCGCCGCCCGCGTGGGCGGCAAACCGCGGCACCTCGGTGAGCAGCGTCGGGCGCCCGGCGTAGCCGCGCAGCAGGGCCGTGAGCTCGGCCTGGAACGCCGGGTCAGCCTTCGCGGCCGCGTACTCGGCGGTCAGTTCGTCCAGCGCCGACATCAGCGCCTCGGGCGACAACCGCCCGCCGAATCTCCCGAAGTGACCGCTCGCGTCAGGGACCGGCGAGTCGGGCCGTGGCTCGGCTGCGGCTTGTGCCTGATCAGCCTGGCCGTAGTCCGGCGGGACGGTCATGTCTGGCCCTCGTCTGCCAAGCCGGGACCGGTTCCCCGGCTCCGGCCCGAGCGCAGCGCCGGATGCAGGCCCGCCGTCACGAGGTCGGCGACCGCGCTGCGGGGGTCCTTCCCGGTTACCAGGCTCTCGCCCACCAGCACGGCGTCGGCGCCGGCCGCGGCGTAAGCGAGCAGATCGTGCGGGCCGCGGACACCCGACTCGGCGACCTTGACCACGCCGCCCGGCACCCGGGGCGCGAGCCGACCGAACACCGTCCGGTCGACCTCCAGGGTGGCGAGGTTCCTCGCGTTGATGCCGAGAACGCTCGCTCCTGCGTCGATCGCGCGGCTCAGCTCCGCTTCGGTGTGGACCTCGACGAGCGGGACCAGGCCTATCGAGACGGCCCGCTCCACCAGCGACACCAGCGCGTTCTGCGCCAGCGCAGCGACGATGAGCAGGACGAGGTCAGCTCCGTACGCTCGAGCCTCCCAGAGCTGGTAGGAGCTGACGACGAAGTCCTTGCGCAATACCGGGACCGCGACTGCGTCTCTGACCGCGGCGAGGTCGGCGACGCTGCCGCCGAACTTCCGCTGCTCGGTCAGCACGCTGATGATGGCGGCGCCGCCAGCCTCGTAGTCGACCGCCAGCGACGCCGGGTCGGCGATCGCGGCGAGCGCGCCCTTCGACGGGCTCGCCCGCTTGACCTCGGCGATGACGGAAACCTCAGGTCCGGCGAACGCGGCCATCACGTCCCTGGGCGACGCCGCCCTGGCTGCCAGCTCCTTGAGCCGCTCCAGCGGTGTCTCCTGCTGGCGGGCCACGAGGTCGGCACGCACTCCGTCGAGGATGTCGTCAAGCACGCTCACGCGAATCTGCCGTCCCCTCGGGTGGGATGCCTTGCTTCAAAATCGTAGCGATGGCGCCTGCCGCCGACTGGCCGCACCCCTGCGCTGCCTGTCTTGCAGCCTCCAGCCAGGCGGTCTGCGGCACCGTCACGGGCCCGCCACGCTTCCCCCGAGTTCGGCGGCTTCGTCGGTAAGGCCGAGGTCGGCCGCCGTCGGCTCGGGCTCGCCGGGCATCGCGGCAAATGCCCTGGATACTGCGGGATGCAGGAGGGTGCCCAGGGTAATGATGGCCAGCAGCGTGCCGCCCAGGTAGCCGACGTACGCGAACCGGAACAGCCCGACGGCCACCAGGGCGGACTCCACCGTGATCGCGGTCAGCCAGGTGCCGTGGCCGCCAGAGCGGACCAGCACGGCCAGGCCACACACCGCCATGGCCACGATGACGGTCAGCACCAGCCAGGGCAGGTTGCGCCTGCTGTAGCCGACGCCGATGGCGGCGCACGCGCCAGCCTGGGCCAGCAGCAGCCGGGTGACGAGGCTGACGACTGCGGGCGGCTTCGACCGCGCCGTACCGTGTGCTGGCATGCTCACCCCTGTCCGTCTGCCGATCATCGTCGCCACGGACCCAGGGCAGCTGCCGCGCGTCCGGCCGTGCCCTGCGATATTACTGAGTTCTTGTGCTGCGCGACGTTCGGGCGGTCTAGGTAAGGATGACCGGACCGCCGGATTCAGCCTTCGTGGCGTTGCCCGGCAGCACGGGACGCCGTCGGGTCGTCGCCTCGGCTCAGCGCCTCCCAGATCGAAGCCGAGTCGGGGCCGCGGCCCGCCCCCCGGCCCTGGTTGGCGTCATCGCGCCGCGCCTCCCCTACCGGGGAGTCGTAACGGCTCGACATGACGGCCAGTTTGCGCGCGCGGCAGGCCACCAGGATCCCGGCTGCCACTATGGCGACAGCGCCGGCAAGCAGCAGCGCCTGCCAGCCCCCGGCGGAGAACGACACGTGCGAAGCGGCTCCGGCGACGTTCGGTACGGTAACGGCTGCCGGGTTGCTGCCGCCCGTGACTGACCCGGCGCTCGCCGCCGCCGGGCTGACGTCGGCATTTGCGGCCGAGATCGCGCCCGCCGCGGTCACGGTGAACGCGCTCGCCGCCAGTACGGCACCGAGCGCGGCCAGCGCCACGCCGGTGCAGCGCCGCAGCCAGCCGCGGCTCGCGAGGACAGCCGCGAGAGTTCCCAGCGCCGCGAGCACCAGCGCGTCGGCGTAGGGCACGAGTTGAGCGCCCATGACCGTGACATCGCTGGCCGGCAGCGGCCTCGGCGGGATCGTGCGGACGTGGGCCCAGCCCTGCCGGGTCGCCAGAAACACGAGCCCGGCGCCGACGGCACCGACCAGCAGCGTCGCCGCAAGCTCGCGCGCCGGCCTGGCCGGTGAACTCGCTGGCCCGGCGCCCGGCCGCGGCTGCGCCACGCCTGTCATGAACCGCCTCCTGGTTGTTCGGACAGCAAGCAGGCTAGCGGCACCCGATGAGCGCGCTGTTCGCGGCTGCGCACCTCGCGCCGGATCGCCGTCCTTTACCATCAGTTTCAGCCCGGTTAGCTAACGGCATCCGCAGAGGTCCGGGGGCAGCCCGGCCGGCTCACGGAGGTGTTCCGGTGACGCACGCCAGGGATGAGCGCACAGCCCTGTGTGACCTGCTGACCGAGCTCGGGCCCGATCAGCCGACGCTGTGCGCCGGGTGGCAGACGGGCGACCTGGCGGCACACCTAGTGCTGCGCGAGCACCGCCCGGATGCCGGGGCCGGCGTCCTGGGCGGCCCGCTGGCTGGTTACACCCGCCGGGTCCAGGACCGACTGCGGGCCCGCACTCCTTTTCCCCGGCTGGTGGAACTGATCAGGACCGGGCCGCCGCGCCTGTCGATGTTCGCCCTGCCCGGCATGGACGAGCGAGCGAACCTCGTCGAGTACTTCGTGCATCACGAGGACATCCGGCGGGCGCAGCCCGACTGGGAGCCACGAGAGATCAGCTCCGACGTGGCGAACGAGCTGTGGCGACGCCTCCGGCTCGCGCGGCTCATGCTGCGCCGCGCGCCAGTCGGCGTGGAACTGGTGCGCGCCGAGGCCCGCGCTGCCGGGAACGGCGCCGGCCGGGTCCGCATCACCGCCCAGGCGCGGACTCCGGTCGTCACGGTGGCTGGCAGTCCCGCCGAGCTGACGCTGTGGACCATGGGTCGTACCGGCGCCGTGCACGTACGGATGGACGGCAGCGACGCCGCCATTGCCGCCCTGCGCCAGTGGCGCGCGTAGCCAGCACTCGTTTTCGCTCATAGTTCACTGCCCAGACCGCGACGCGTCAGCGCAGCTACGCGTGGCCTTCACTCCCCTCCGGCACGATCCAGGCGTCCTAACCCGCGATCTGACAGGTCGGAGAGGTACGTGCGCACTAGCAAGACACTTGCCGCCATTGTGGCGGTGGCCAGCACAGCGGTCCTCGCAGCCGCGTGCGGCAGCTCGGGGAGCGGCGGTAGTGCCAGCTCCGTCGACTGGGCGAAGGTCACACATCTCACCGCGACCGGGTCCACCGACATGGCGAACCTCGTCAAGGCGGCCGAGGCCGAGGGCCAGCTGAACGTCATCACGCTGCCGTCCGACTGGGCTAACTACGGCGCGATCATGAAGGACTTCAGCGCCAAGTACCACATCCACATCACCGACGCGATCCCTGAGGGCTCGAGCGGCCAGGAGATCCAGGCGATCCAGACCGAGAAGGGCCAGAAGCGGGCACCCGACGTCGTCGACGTGGGAACAGCGTTCGCGGTCGAGGGTGCTAACGACGGCCTGTGGGCCCCGTACAAGGTGCAGACCTGGTCTGACATCCCCGGCAACGCCAAGGACGCCAACGGCGACTACTACGCCGACTACGGCGGCTACGTCGCCATCGGCTACAACCCGTCCGTGGTGAAGACGCCGCCGACGTCGTTCGCCAGCCTGATGAACCCGGCCTACAAGCACATGATCGGGCTCAACAACAGCCCGACCACGGCGGGCGCGGCGTTCGCCGCCGTGTATGCGGCCGCGCTGGCCAACGGCGGGTCATTCAGCAACATCGAGCCTGGCATCCAGTACTTTGCCAAGCTCAACCAGATCGGCAACTTCGTGCCCACCGCGATCGGCGGCCCGACCACGGTGCAGAACGGCACCACGCCGATCCTCATCTGGTGGGACTACCTGCTGGCCTCTGAGGTGTCGCCCGTGGTCAAGGGCTTCAAGATCGTTATTCCGTCGGACGCCGCGTACGCCTCGTACTACGACCAGGCCGTCAGCGCGTACGCGCCCGACCCGGCCGCGGCCCGGCTCTGGGAGGAGTACCTCTACTCCACCACGGGACAGAACCTGTGGCTCGAGGGCTTCGCCCGGCCGATCGAGTTGCCGACGCTGATCGCGAACGGCACCGTCGACAAGAAGGCGCTGAGCGCCTTGCCGCCGGCCCCATCCGGCGCGCTCACATTCCCGACCGACGCCCAGCAGGCAGCAGCCGAGAACGTCGTGTCGCAGAACTGGGCCAAGCAAGTCGGCTAGCCGATGGCCGACAGCGTGACCACGGTCGTGGCCCCGGAGGCAGCCGTCTCCGGGGCTCGGCCAGGGCTAGTGACCGTCGTCATCCGGACGATGCTGCGCTGGGCTGGAATCGTGCCATTCGGCGCGTACGTCGCTGCCGGGCTGCTCGCGCCGGTCATCGCCATCGCGATCGGCGCGTTCGAGCCCGCCAGGGGCGGATTCGTGGCGTCGAAAGCCAGCGCGCCCACCCTGACCAATCTCGACACCGCGGTGCACGGCACGTACGCGACCGGGCTGCGGACCGTGCTGCTGCTCTCGGTCGCCGGGGCTGTCGCGGCGGGGATCTTCGGGCTGCTCATCGCGTACGCGGTGCACACCGCGCGGCGCGGGACGCTACTGCGCCGGGTGGTGATCACCCTCTCCGGGGTGTTCGCCAACTTCGGCGGCGTCCCGCTGGCGTTCCTGTTCATCGCCACGCTCAGCACGACGGGCGTGGTCACCGGATGGATCAAGGACCTATTCAGCTTCGATATCTGGAACCACGGTTTCTCGCTGTTCAACGTCTACGGCATCTTCATCGTCTACCTGTACTTCCTGATCCCGCTCATGGTGCTGGTCATCCTGCCCGCCCTGGAGGGGCTGCGGCCAGCCTGGCGCGAGGCTGCCGAGAACCTGGGCGCCGGGAGCTGGCACTACTGGCGCTACATCGGCGGTCCGGTGCTGCTGCCGTCGTTCCTCGGCTGCGTGCTGCTGCTCTTCGGCAGCTCGTTCTCGGCGTACGCCACCGCCGAGGCACTGACCGGCGGCACGGTCGCCCTCACGCCGATCCAGATCGGCTCCCTGCTCAACGGCAACGTGCTCGCCGGGCAGGAGAACCTCGGCTACGCGCTCGGCCTCATCATGGTCGTCATCATCGGCGTCGTCATGATCGGCTACACGATCCTGCAGCGCAGGACGGCGCGATGGCTGCGGTAGCGAGCAGCGAGCAGCGACCGGGTACCCAGGTGCCCGCGCCGCGCAGGCCTGCGGCCCGGCGGGGCGGCGTCCCGGTCTGGCGCTG
This sequence comes from Streptosporangiaceae bacterium, assembly GCA_030037785.1. Taxonomy (GTDB): domain Bacteria; phylum Actinomycetota; class Actinomycetes; order Streptosporangiales; family Streptosporangiaceae; genus JAJYUU01. Next base: position 7,638 of record JASHQA010000142.1, on the reverse strand, counting down.
GGTCATCCTGCTGATCGCGGCCGCATACTTTCTGATCCCGCTCTACTCGGCCTTGCGGTTCGCGGGCTTTCGGGCATTCACGCAAGTGACGAGCTATCCGAGCTTCGGCTCGGCGTTCCTGCTCTCGCTCCGCCTCGCGCTCATCGCCACCGTGCTGACACTGGTGCTCATGGTCCCCACCACGGTGTATGTGTACCTGCGGCTACCGCGCGTCGCCCGGCTCATGGAAGCCATCACGATCGTGCCGATCGTCTTTCCGCCGATCGTGCTGATCATCGGCCTGCTCAAGATCGCGCCAGGTTTCCTGCTCGGTACGCCGAACCTGCTGGGCCTGGAGTACGTCGTGCTCGCGATGCCGTTCGCGTTTCGGTGCCTCGACGCAGGCCTGCGCTCGTTCGACGTGCGTACGCTCGTCGAGGCGTCGAACTCGCTGGGCGCTGGCTGGCCAACCACGCTGTGGCGGGTGGTGATCCCGAACCTGCGCACCGCGATGCTGTCGGCCACGGTGCTGACGGTCGCGCTGGTGCTCGGCGAGTACACGATGGCCAGCCTGGACAACTACCAGACGTTCCCGGTCTGGATCGTGAACTTCGAGCAGAACAGCGGGCCGGTATCGGTCGCGGCCTCGCTGCTCGCCCTGTTCGTCACGTGGCTTTTGCTGATGCTGATCGTGACCGTCGGCAGCCGCAGCTCCCGTCAGCGCGGCGGCGCCCAGGTCACCCTCTTCTCTGTCTCAACCGCTAGCACCGCCACCATGGGAGAGCCCGAATGACCACGAACACAGCGGCGGACGCCGTAGCCAGCCTCGGGCGGGCCGGCAGCGCGGGCGCTCCGGTCGGCCTCCATGGGCTCAGCCGCTCGTTTGGCGCCGTGCGCGCCCTGGACGGGCTGTCACTCGACATCGCTCCCGGCGAGTTCGTGGCGCTGCTCGGGCCCTCCGGGTGCGGCAAGACGACCGCGCTGCGCATCGTCGCCGGCTTGCAGACCGCGGACTCGGGCACCGTAACGGTGGACGGCAAGGACGTGGCGCCGGTGCCGGCGGCCAGGCGGGACATGGGCATGGTGTTCCAGAGCTACAGCCTGTTCCCCAACATGACCGCGCTGGAGAACGTCGGCTTCGGGTTGCGGATGCGGAAGCTGAACTCGGCCAGCAGGACCAGGAAGGCCGCCGAACTGCTCGACATGGTCGGCCTGTCCCCGCAGGCGAGGCAGTATCCGCACCAGCTGTCGGGCGGCCAGCAGCAGCGGGTCGCGCTGGCTCGCGCGCTCGCCATCGAGCCTCGGGTGCTGCTGCTCGACGAGCCGCTGTCTGCCCTCGACGCCAAGGTCAGGCTGCAACTGCGCGAGCAGATCCGGACGCTGCAGCAGCGACTCGGCACCACCACGCTGTTCGTCACCCACGACCAGGAAGAGGCGCTGTCGATGGCCGACCGGGTCGGCGTCATGCGAGCGGGCCGCCTTGAGCAGGTCGCCGCGCCCAGTGAGCTGTACTCCCGCCCGGCCACCGTGTTCGTTGCGGAGTTCGTCGGCACGATGAACCGCATCCCTGGCGACTACGACGGCCAGGACGAGGTGAGTGTGCTCGGCTCGGTGGTCCCGTTGGCCGGTGACCGCCCGGTCGGCCTGACCGGCGCGGTCGACGTGCTGATCCGGCCGGAGGGGCTGCAGGTCGATGCGGCGTCCGGCGGCAACGGCATCGTGACCGACCTGACCTTCCTCGGCTCGCTGACGCGGGTCACCGTGCTGCTGTCCGGCGACGTGCAGGTGAAGGTGGACAAGCCGAGCCCGGCTGCCGCGAGCCTCGCGCCGGGTACGTCGGTGCAGGTACAAGTGGCGGGCACCGAGCCGGTGCTCGTCGCGGTACCCGGCGGGTCCGGGCAGCCGCGCCTGAGCTAGCGCCAGTCGGCTTCGTTCCCCCCTCGCTGTCCCTTCGCTCGCCGCGCTTAGCTCGCCGCGTCGTCGACTAGCTGGTGCAGTATGCAGTCCTGCCAGCGGCCGGCGATCCTGAGGTAGCGGGGCGCCAGGCCGATCCGGACGAACCCGGCGCGCCCGAGCACCCGCTGTGACGGCACGTTGTGCACCAGCGTGTCCGCCTGGATCCGGTGCAGGCCGAGCTCGGCGAACGCCAGTCGGGTGATGTCGTGCACGGCTGCGGTCGCCAGCCCGCGACCGCCGGACGCCTGGGCCAGCCAGTAACCCAGGCTGGCGGACTGGGACGCGCCGCGGACGATGGTATTGAGGTTGACGCGGCCGACGACCTCGCCCGTCTCGTCCACTATCACGCACGGCAGGCTCCGGCCGTGCGCGTGCTCGGCCAGCGCTGCCCGGATGGCCGCGCGCTGGCCCGCCTCGGTGAAGTGTGCGTCCGTGCGTGCTGGCTCCCAGGGTGCGAGGAAGTCGCGGTTGACGCGGAGGAGTTCGGCCAGGATGGCCGCGTCGTCGGGCGTGATCAGGCGGCAGGCGCGCACCGGCCCATTGTCCCGTGGGCTGCTAGCTGCTGCGCACCGGGACGCCGAGCTCGGCGGCCACCGCGGCGGCCTGCGCCAGGAAGCCCCTGGCCCGGCCGAATGCCTCCCGGACCGGCCGGTCCGCCAGCTGGTGCTGGTAGGCCTCGTAGCGGTCGAGTTCCCATTCCTGCGCACGCGGGGGCAGTGTGCCAACCGCCGGGCACCGCAGCCGACGCCAGGTCCAGCTCCCGAGCTGGTTGCTGGCAGCGCCCCGGCGCCTCGGCGCAGCCTGGACGAAGTCCACGTGATCGATGTCGTGGCCCATGTGGTTGCGGACGAAGCGCAGCCCGGCCAGCGTCTCGTCGATCACCTGCCGGTTCCGCTCGGCGCCCAGCACCTGATCGTAGGCATCGGGGTGATACCGCACCATCGTCGCGTCCACGATCGTGACCCACCAGACGGCCTCACCGATCACCGTGATGGCGCGGGCCCCGTCCCACGCCTTGACCCGCGGCAGCCGGTCGATGGTTTCGACCATGGCGGCAAATGACCAGTCCAGCGCGCTCGCCTCGTCGGGCCGGTACTTCGTCCGGGCACGGTTCCAGGCCACGCGGCACCGGCTCGAGCAGAACCGGCCATGCTCGCGCCGCGGCACGAACGGCGTGCCGCACTGGTCGCAGGCCCTGGCATCGGCCACGGGTCAATGATACGCGTAACGCGACACCGCTGTGTCGGCCGTCGTGCCGGCCGCCGTGCCCACCGTGGTGCCCACCGCCGTGCCCACCGCCCCGCGCGGGGCGGGTTGCGCAGGTGAGCTGCGTCACCCGCGCACCCTCATTCACTTGTTGTTCACCTTGCAGTCGGTCATTGGATGTTTTGGCGACATAGCGTGGCCTCGGCCACCCGATGATTGCCACGCCGGTGGCACCCGGTCCAGCGGACCGGCCAGCCCGGATCTTGCACCTCGAAGGGAACGCCCGTGACCGCAGCCGACCCCGCCGACGTCATCGGGTCACTCGACGACGCTCCCCTGGGCCGGTCTCATCTGCGCCCCGCCGTCGTGGCCGGCATGGGGTTCTTCGCTGACGCCTACGACCTGTTCGTCATCGGCGTTGTCTCGACCCTGGTCAAGCAGGACTGGCACCTCGACGCGGCCAGGCTCGCCATGCTCAACGCCACCATGCTCGGGGCGGCATTCCTCGGCGCCCTGCTTTTCGGGTGGCTGGCCGACCGGGTCGGCCGCAAGCGGGTGTACTGGCTCGTCGCCGCGATCATGGTCACGGCCGCCGTGTGCTCGGCGCTGGCACCGACGTTCTGGGCGCTGATCGTCTTCCGCTTCCTGCTCGGCCTCGGTGTCGGCGGGAACTATCCGATCAGCGCCGTGCTGATGACCGAGTACGCCAACCGGCAGGACCGCGGGCGCCTCGTCAGCCTGGTGTTCTCCACTCAGGCGCTCGGCCTCATCGTCGGTCCGCTGATCGCCCTCGCCTTCCTCGGCGCCGGCACCAGCACGGACGTCACCTGGCGAATGCTGCTCGGCATCGGCGCCGTGCCGGCCGTCGCCATGGTGTTCCTGCGCGACAAGCTGCCCGAGTCGCCGCGCTACGAGGCGCACGCCAGAGCCCGACGGCAGGCTCAGGCGCGGGCTCAGGCTCAGCCGCAGGCCAGGAGTCGCTCGCATCGTCGCGGGCAGCCCGCGGAGGGTCTGCGGGCGCTGCTGGCCAGCCGGCGGCTGCTGATCCTGCTCGCCGGCACCGCGGGCTGCTGGTTCCTGCTCGACTACGCCTACTACGGCAACACGATCTCCACCCCGCTGATCATCGGCCTGATCTCGCCGCATTCGTCGACGATGACGACGGTCGCGATCCAGCTCGCGATCTTCACGGTTGCCGCGCTGCCGGGCTACGCGCTGGCGATCGCGCGGATAGACCGGGTCGGCCATCGCCGGCTTCAGCTGATCGGCTTCGCCGTCATGGCTGTCTGCTTCGGCACGATCGGCCTCGTGCCCGGCATGACGGCGGCCGTGGCGCCGTTCCTGGTCGTGTACGGGATCAGCTACTTCTTCAGCGAGTTCGGCCCCAACGTGACCACGTTCGTGCTGCCCGGCGAGGTGTTCCCGGTATCGGTTCGCGCGACCGGGCACGGTATTTCAGCTGGCATCGGCAAGTTCGGGGCGTTCATCGGAGTCTTCCTGTTCCCGTTGCTGCAGACCACGCTGGGCCTGCGCGGAACGTTGCTGCTCACGGGCGGCGTGGCAGTGCTCGGCGGCCTGCTGACGCTGGTATTGCCCGAGCCGGCCGGCCGGCGGCTTGACGACGTGTCGGCAGGCCTGGGACTGGTTCCGCACGGCGTTCCGGCCGATGCCGGGCCGGTGCTGCCCGCACCTGTCACGCCCTGACGACGCGCTGCTAGGCCAGTGCAGAGGACCCGGCTTCGGGTCCGGGTTCGGCTTCGAGCCCGACCAGGCGTACCAGGCCGGCCACCGAGTCGAGGACGTGCGACGCGCCCGCAGCGGCCAGCACCTCGCGGCTGGCCGATCCCGTAGTGACCCCGGCCACCACCCCAGCGCCCGCCCGCAGGCCCGACTCCACGTCGGCGGCGGTATCGCCGACAACGGCGAGTTCGCTGACCGCGCCGCCGCGCAGCCGCAGCAGCGCGGTCAGCGGAAGGTCCGGGCACGGCCGGCCACGGCCTGCGTCGGCAGGTGACAGCGCGAGGTCGATCAGCGACCGCCAGCCGAGCGCGTCCAGCACCGCGTCCCTGGTGACCGGCGCGAACCCGGTGCACAGGCAGACCTTGATTCCGGCCGCGCGCAGCGTCCTGATCGTCTCGACCGCGCCCGGCAGCGGCGTCACCAGCCCAGCTTCCACCGACTCGCCGTAGCTCTCCTCGAAGACCCGGTTGGCTCGCTGCGCCCGGTCCTCGCTGCCGAGCAGGTGGCGGAATACCTCGATCTTGGACTGACCCATGGTGTCCTGCACGAACGCCATCGCCTCGGCGTACCCGGCCACCCCAGGTGTCAGCCCGAACTGGGCGGCGGCCGCACGGAACGCCGCGAGCACACTCCCGTCATCCGCAACCGTCGTGCCCGCCATGTCCAGGCAGGCCACCGTGATCCGGTCCATGACCTCTCCTCCTCGGTTTCACTGTGCCGGGCTGACTCAGGCGGTGGCCGCGAACGTCTCCTCTGCGATCGCCGGCGCGCACGTCATACCGCGCCCGCCGGCCCCGGTGACGAGCACCACGCCGGGTGCGGCCGGTGACCTGTGGTACAGCTCAGCACCGGTGACCTGGCTGTACACCCCGGCCCAGCGACGGCGGACTGGCGGCAGCGGCACGCCGAGCAGGCGCTCGGCCCTCGCCCGCAGGTGGGCGTACGGCTGCTCATCGACGGCGAAGTCGAACGGCTCGTCGTAGCAGTGAGTGTCGCCGATTGTCAGGCTCCCGTCCAGGCGCTGCACCAGCAGAAGCTGCGCGGCGGTCGCGGCCGCGACCGGGGCCTGCGGTGCCAGCCGGGCCCGGCCGGGCAGATCGTAGGCCGGGTAGTAGCGCAGCGAGTCTCCGTCAGCGACCGACGTGGTCAGCCGGTCCGGCAGCGGCTCGGTCTGCAGCATCTGGAGCCGGACCCGGCGCACCGGGGACCGCGGATACCCGGCCAGGTGCGGACCCGCAATGCCGGTGTGCGCCGCCCCTGGGCACAGCACGACGAGATCGCCGCGGTGCCAGGTCCCGGCGTGGTCGCGGACCGCGTGCGGCGCGACTGCGACCGCCTCCCGGCCGGGCCGCCAGTGGTAGCCGGAGCCCGTGCTCGTCAGGTAGCCGGCGAACGCGCCGGGCACAGATCGTGGCTCGACGATCGCGTCGCGGCGGCACAGCAGCGCGCCGCTAAACTCGCCGCGCAGCGCGGGGTTCACCTGCACGGCTGCGCGCTGGTCGAGCAGCTCGAATCCGCGCTCGGCGGCATCCGGCCGGGCGGCGGCATCCTTGAGCAGGGCAAGCTCGGCGTCGTCGGTCGCGAGGGTAAGCGAGCCAGCTGGCCGGAAGCCAGCCGCCGGAACGAGCTCGCCCAGTTCCGCCCAGAGCGTCCTGGCCCGCTGCGCGAGGGCCAGCTCGGCCCCGGCTGCCCGGCCGCTGACCCACACGAGGCCGAAGTTACGCACCGTAGCGCCGCGCGGCGCCGCCTCCCGCTCCAGGTGGACTACCTCGAGGCCGCGCCGACGGGCCAGCACGGCGTGCATCATTCCCAGCACGCCACCGCCGACGATCACGGCTCGGTCCATCGGCGACTCCCTCTGCAGCTGTCAGCCCTGGCCGCCAGTCAATCGCCGCGCAGTTACCACCTGGTGAACAGCGGACGGCCGGATCGTATCCGGGTACTCGCCGGGATCCGCCGGCGCGAGCGCCGGGCCGGTGCCCGGCCACCCGCTGCCCGCACTGCAATCGCGTCAGGTGACGTAGGTGCCCTTGGCCGGCAGCGTGACGACGAGCCCGCGCTCGCGCAGCTCTTCCACCGCCCGCCGGGCTGTCCCGACCGCTACCTGGTAGTCGGCCGCGAGGTCCCGCTCAGCGGGCAGCCGCGCCCCGGAGGGCAACTCGCCGGCCTCGATACGCGCCGCGATGTGGTCCGCCATGCCGACATAGACGTACACCGGCCCCAGCGCGGCCGCGTCGAACCTGGGCACCCTCGGCACGGACACGACCCTAGAACGCCTGTGAACTGCTCAAAGAGTCAGGACGCGGCCTACTGCGTTCTACCGCTCTATAGTGCGCTATGCTGTCTGCGCGGCGTGCGGCCGCAGGCCGCGCGCCGGCCATACCAGCCGACCGGACAGCCCGGTCCAGACAGCCCGACCCAGACAGCCCGGTCCAGACAGCCCGACCGGCGACCCGAGCGCAAGCCGAACCGGCAGAAGGGCAGCGCGCCGATGACAGACAACGCCGATCAGCGAGGCGCCGATGGCGACGCCGACCTGCGCGCCGCGGATTACCCGGTCGCGGACCATCCGGTCGTGAGCCGACCTATGGAGAGCACCCGCATGGTCAGGAGCGAGGCATCGGCGCTCGCCGACCTGCAGCTGCACTGGGGCAGCGCCTACGAGATCGGCCTCGACGGCAATATCTGGTCGGCAACGTTCCGTGGCACGTCCGACGAGCTACGAGCGCACTCCCCGGGCGAACTGCGCGTGCTGAT
>JASHQA010000141.1 GCA_030037785.1 Streptosporangiaceae bacterium | reverse complement strand
TACAGGCACTGAAATCCCCCCGTCTTGATCAATTACGAGGAGTGCTATTCCACACGCGGAGAGTATTTACACTCACGCCACCGCGATCGGTCAGAACAATGAACTCAAGCGGTCCTAAATCGGCCGACCAGCAGGCAGCCCAGGGGCGGGGGCGCGCTGCCGGTCAGCACCCGCGCAGGTGCGCGGTGTCGTTCAGGGACCGGACCACAGCGGGTCCGTCGGCGAACCACGCGACCTCGCAGAGCGAGGCGACGTCCAGGTGCATCCGGAACATCGCGGCTGGCGGCGCACCTAGCGCCCGGCATACCAGCGTCTTGATCGGCGTCACGTGACTGACCACGGCGATCGTCTGGCCCTGATGGCCCGCCAGCAGCCGGTCCAGCGCGCCATTCACCCGGCTGGCCACGACGGCAAAGCTCTCCCCACCTGGCGGGGCGGCGTGCGCGTCGCCCTGCCAGGCTGCCAGCTCTGCTGGCCAGCGGGCCATGACCGCCGCGAAGGTCAGGCCTTCCCACTCGCCGAAGTCGGTCTCCGCGAGACCGTCATCGACGGCCAGCAGCACGCCGGCGGCGTCGGCGACCGCCTGCGCGGTATGTCGGGCCCGGCTCAGCGGTGAGGTCATGATCAGGTCGACGCGACCAGCCAGCCGGTTCGCGACGGCGGCAGCCTGCTGGACGCCGGTGCTGGTCAGCGGGATGTCGCTGCGGCCAGCGAACCGGCCAGCCACGGACATCTCGGTCTGTCCATGCCGCACCAGCAGCGTGGTGGTGGGTGTCCCCTGCGCGCGCCGCCAGCCGCCCGCCGCGTGGCTTGCGTCGTTGGCCGCGGCTCGCTGGTCAGAGCCCCGATTCATCGGTCCGGACCAGGATCCGCCGGCACTCCTCGCACTGCACAACCTCGTCCGGCGCCGTACCGCGGATCACCGTCAGGTCTGCCGTGTTGAGCGTGAGGTGACAGCCCTGGCACTGGCCGCGATGCAGTGCCGCGGCGCCGACGCCGCCGTGCTGGGCACGCAGCCGCTCGTACAGCTCGAGCAGGTCGGCCGGCTCCTGCGCGGCCGCCGCCGCGCGCTTCTCCGCCGCCTGCCCCGACAGCCCGGCAAGCTCAGCCAGCGCGGCGTCACGCCGGCCGGTCACCGACTCGAGGTCGACGCCGACTGAAGCCCGCTCGGCGCCGGCCTCCTTGAGCCGGGCCTGCGCTGCCTCCAGCCGCTCCATGACGTCGAGTTCGACATCCTCGAGATCGGACTGCCGCCGCAGCAGCGAGTCGATCTCCGACTGCAGGTTCCCCAGTTCCCGTGGCGAGCTGACCTGGCCCGCGTCCAGCCGCGCCCGGTCGCGGACGATGCGGCTGCGGACCTGCTCGACATCCGCGTCCGCCTTCAGCTGCTCGCGCTTGAGGTCGCCCACGCGTGCTTCCAGCGCCGTCATCTCGTCTCGCAGCTCGCGATCGCGCTGCTCGAGCCCGGCCAGCTCGGCGTGCTCGGGCAGACTCCGGCGGCGATGCTCCAGCCTCCCCAGCTCGGCATCAAGGCCGGCCAGCTCCAGCAACCGCAGCTGCGCTTCTGGGGATGCTTTCACGGTCGCCACGTTAGCCTGCCGCGACGCCAGCTGTCGCCCCGGCCGGACGAGCCGCGGCCCGCCCCGGAGCCGCCCGCAGCCGCCGCCGACCGGTCAGGTGTCGAGAGCCAGCCGGACGATGGGCACGGACGTGGGGTGCGGCGACCCGCCGACGGGCTCCACGGTCACCTCCAGCGCGTCGCCCACCGCAACGTGGCCGACGACCATCGGACCGGACATGCCCCTGCTACCGGGAGGCAGCATGCCGACGGGGGTGATCCCGGTCGGCCCCGACAGCCACAGCTCGTACCCGCGGGAGCCGGGCAGCCTGGTCAGCCCGTTGGCGGTGAAGACCAGCTCGCGCTCATGGTGCGACATCACCACGGTGGCCGTGCCGCCGGTGGTGACCGCAGCGGTCAGCACGACCGTGTCGTGAGCCCCGAGGATCGCCGAGATCGCGCTGTCCCGGCGGTCCTCCGCGGCCAGCCGCCGCTGCATTGCCGCCATGTGCAGCCCGAGCACGACCGCGGTGACTGCGAGGACGACGGCGACGCTGACCGCAACCCCGGCCAGCCAGAACCGGACGACCCCGGCTGACGGCTCCCTGCGCCGCCAGCTCCGCCGAGTCGGCTCGCCGCCGACGGGCGCAAGCTGCCGGGTCACACCCGCAGCCTGCAGCGTGGGCCCGCGCAGCTCCGGTCGAGGCGTCACTGCTACCGCCGCAGCAAGGAGCGCGCCGGCCTCGCGCAGCCCGCGCACGTCGTCACGGCACTGCTCGCACGTCAGCAGGTGACGTTCGAACTCGGACCGGTCCCGGTCCGGTATCGCATCCAGGACATACGCGCCCACCAGCGCGTGCATGCTGGTCCGCCGAGCTCGCATCAGCCCACCCCCAGGCAGTCGCGGAGCCTGATGAGCCCGTCCCGCATCCGGGTCTTGACAGTGCCGACCGCGACACCGAGCAGCAGCGCCACCTCGCGGTAGCTGTAGCCGCCGTAGTAGGCGAGGGTGACCGATTCGCGCTGCAACTCCGTGAGGCCGGCCAGGCAGCGCCGCACCCGCTCGCGGTCCAGGCTCGCCTCAACCGCGTCAGCTACCTCGTCGTACGCAATTGCCGCCGCTGCCGCGCGGATCTCGCGCCGCGCGGCTCGCTGCTCGGATCTGACCCGATCGACCGCGCGGCGGTGCGCCAGGGTCGTGATCCACGCGGCGGCCGAGCCGGTTGCCGGGTCGAACCGGCTGGCGGTCCGCCAGACCTCCAGCAGAACTTCCTGCATGACCTCCTCGGACTGGGCGGGGTCGCGCAGGATCCGGCGGGCCGTGCCGAGCACGGCCGGGGCCGCGCGATCGTAGACGACGGCAAACGCGGCCTCGTCGCCGCGGGCGACAGCCGCCAGCGCAGCCTCGAGACCGGCGGGCGCGGCCGAACCGACAGGCCCCTTGCTCCGCCTGCTGCCCGGCTGACCGCCAGCGCGAACGTCCACGTTCCCATATTCGTCGCTCAGACCGGTTTCGGCTTGCCCGCTGGCACGCGTCGGCAATCCACGCCCGACGCTGGTACGAATACAGGTGTGGCCTTCCCGCAATCGCGCCGTGCCCCGCTGCCCGGCCCACCCGCACGGCGATCCGGCCGCAGAGCCCTGGCCAGCAGCGGAGCGATCGTCGGCATCGTCACGGCCCTGGTGGCGCTCGGCGCAGCACAGATCGTCTCGGCGGTGCTGGCTGCCCCTGCGAGCGCGCCGGTGGACGCCGTCGGGGCCGTGTCGATCAACCACACGCCGGCCGCCGTTAAAAACTTCGCCATCTCCGCGTTCGGCTCCAGCGACAAGACCGTGCTGGTGTGGGGCATCCGCGGCGTGCTGGTCGTGTGCGCCGTCGTGATCGGCGTGGTATCCCTCCGGCGGCTCTGGCTCGGCATGGCGGGCCTGGCGGTGTTCGCCGTCATCGGTGTCGGCGCGGCCGTGGTCCAGCCCGGGGCATCGGCGTCCTATGCGCTGCCGAGCCTGGTGGGGGCCGGCGTCGGCGCCGTCGCCCTGCGCTACTTCCGCGGGCTCGCGAGCCGCGAGCTGGCGCGAACGTCGGTGTCCTGGCCACCGCTGCCCGCCGCAGCCGGGCTATCCGGCCCATCCCGACGTTCGCCCGGCAATCAAACCAGCGCGGCGACCGTGCCGGGCGGCGGGCTGGCTCCGGACACCGCGCTACCGGAGCAGACCGCGCTACCGGAGCAGACCGCGCCGCCGGAGCAGACCGTGACCGCGGTTCCGGCGACCGGGCCGATATGGCGCCCGGTGGGACCCGACCCCGCCTGGGCGGGAGCCAGCCGCGGCCCGGACCGGCGCAGATTCCTGACAGCCAGCGCGGCCGTAGCGGCCGGCTCGCTTGTCGCTTACGGTGCTGGCTCGTGGCTCGCGAGCAGCCGCAACGTCAGCGCCGCCCAGCGGGCCATCCGGCTGCCGCGCCCGGCCGTACCGGCGCCGCCGCTGCCGCCCGGCGCAGACCTGCACATCCCCGGCCTCAGCAGCTTTATCACGCCCAACAGCAGCTTCTACCGGGTTGACACCGCACTCGTGCTGCCGGAGATCGCGCCCGCGCAGTGGCAGCTCCGCGTGCACGGCATGGTGCGCCGCGAGCTGCTGCTCAGCTTCGACGACCTGATCAAGCGGCCGCTGACCGAGGACTACATCACGCTGTGCTGCGTGTCTAATCCCGTGGGCGGGCCGTACATCGGCAACGCCAAGTGGCTCGGCGCTAGCCTGCGCAGCCTGCTGGACGAGGCGGGCGTGCAAGCCGGCGCGAGCCAGCTGCTGTGCACTTCCTCGGACGGGTTCACGTCGGGCACGCCGACCGCCATCGCGATGGACGGCAGGGACGCCCTGGTGGCGGTCGCCATGAACGACGCCCCGCTGCCGGTAGCGCACGGGTTCCCGGTCCGGCTGGTCATCCCCGGCCTGTACGGGTACGTGTCGGCGTGTAAGTGGCTCGTCGACGTCGAGGTGACCACGTACGCAGCTGCTCAGGCTTACTGGGTGCCCCGCGGCTGGTCGGCGCAGGGGCCCATCAAGACCGAGTCCCGCATCGACGTGCCCACTGGCGACAGTGCGCTCACGGTCGGCCGGAAGGTAGCGATCGCCGGCGTCGCCTGGGCCCAGCACAAGGGCATCGAGGCCGTGGAAGTGCGGGTCGGGAACGGCCCGTGGCAGCAGGCACGGCTCGCCGCCGTGCCCGATCTCGACACCTGGCGGCAGTGGGTCTACGAGTGGAACGTGGACGTCGAGCCGGGCAGCTACCTGATCGAGGCGCGAGCTACCGACAAGACCGGCTACACGCAGACGTCGCTGCAGGAGCCCACGGAGCCGAACGGCGCGACGGGGTATCCCTCGGTGCTGGTCAGCGTCGTCAGCTAGCACCGGCGCCCCCGGCAGGGCGGCTACAGCTGGCCGGCCGGCTGGCGATACAGGTAAGCGTCGAGCCAGCGGCCGAGCTCGGCGAGGAAGGCCCGGCCCGCGGGTCCGCTGGCCGCCGCCAGCCCGGCCAGCCCGGCGTACTCGGGTAGCTGCACGCAGGTCACGTGGCTGCCAAGGTGCGCAGCAGCGCCGGGGCGCCGCAGCGCAGGTAGCCGCCGCGACGACCCGGCCGACAGCACGAGCACCGGAGCAGAGATATCCAGCCGCACCGAGACCCAGGGCGGCCACACCGGCTGGTAGAGGATCAGGGCGTCGGCTGCAGGCTGCCGCGGCGCAGCGGGCTCGTCGCGGCCGTGCTCGGCGCCGTCGCGACGGTCGCACCACCGGGCGGCGATGGCCGCGGCGCGGCCCTGGGCTGACACGATCACGTGCTCTACTCCGTCCGCCTCGCGAACGTGCGCACACACCGCGTCAAGCTCGCTGAACGCCCGCTCGGCGGCACGGCTGGCCGACCGCCACGGTCGTAGCGACGCCGCCGGAAGTCGCAGGCCGAAGAGGTAGAAGTGACACGAGCGCTCGGTGAACCAGGCAGCCAGATCGGCCGGAACCACCGGGTCACCCGTCGCCTGCACGTGCACGACGGCCCGCTGGCTGGGCTGCGCTGAGCGCAGCCGGAACAGCGGGCTGGCTGGCCGGGCCGCCGCGGCGGCCCGGTGCAGGCCCGGCTGCAACGCCGACTCGTACCGCGTGATCGCGTCACGCCTGGTGCTGATGCTCACGCGCCCCCCGTTTCCCGGCCAGTGTCGCATCGTAATCGTGGCATCACGCATGGGACACGCCAGGGTCCGCTGGCCCGTCGTCGCTGGCCCGCGCCGATGCCCCGCGGAGCGCGGGTCGCTACGATTGTCCCGAGCAGGCGGCACGGAGTTGCGGCAGGTTTGCCGCCCGGCGGCTGCGGGAAGACGTCGATGGACGCGCGGGTCGCGGCGGCTTAGCTGCTTGCGTGCGCGCGCATAGCGACGGGCCCCTCCATGTATGAGATGGAGGGGCCCGTCCCTGTCTCGTCTCGCCCGGCCTGCCGGTTGCCCGGCCACCGTACGCGGCGTGACAGTCGCCTCGCCGCCCTGGCAACCGGTCGCCCGGCCACCGCTAGCGACGTGGCAGTCGCCGCGCCGCCCTGACGAGCCGGTTGCCCGGCCCGCCGCTAGCGGCGTGACGCGCCCGCTGCACTCGTTGGCCGATTGCTCGGCCGCCATGTACCGCGGAGCGCTGCTGCGTCGAGGATCCCGCGAGTCGGTTAACGCCGGTCACCTGACTCGCCCCGGCGTTCCCAGAGTTACCCCTGAGGCAGATCCGGTCTTCAGCAGTGAGAGATTTCTACGCCCTGCTCCCCGCGTCGCACAAGGCCTTTCTCGGATAACTTCAAGATTCTTTGGCCATCCACAGGACGCCTGGCGTTTATCCCCCGTAAAGGAGAAGTCTCCACGGGTTTGTGCACAGGACTGTCCACATTCCCAGGGGCAACTGACCGCGACGACGGTCGCAGCCACATGATTCGGCCCGATCGGCCAGCCCGTCACCCTCCGTCCCGGTACCGCCGAGTTCTACGATGCTGAAAGCGGACGGAACGGTCAGCTCGTCAGGAGGCTCGGTGACGGATCGGCACGGCGAGACCAGCCAGAGCCCGGAGCTCAGCGTCGGCGTGACTGACGATCACGTGGCGACCATCGAGTTCAGCCGGCCCCCGAGCAATTTCTTCAGCGTCAGCCTGATTCGCCAGATCGCGGACGCCTGCGACGAACTCGCCGCGGATCCACGCTGCCGCGCCATCGTGCTGTGCAGCGCCGGGCGCGTGTTCTGCGCCGGCGCGGACTTCGCCGACGCGAACGCCGTCGGGACGCCAGACGGGTCGCACCTGTACGACCACGCCGTCCGGCTGTTCGAGCAGCCGCTGCCGGTAGTCGCCGCCGTGCAGGGCGCCGCCATCGGCGGTGGTCTCGGCCTCGCCCTCGCGGCCGACTTCCGCGTGGCCGTGCCGGAAGCGCGGTTCGCGGCTAACTTCGCCCTGCTCGGTATCCATCATGGCTTCGCGCTGACCATCACGCTCCCTGCCGCCGTCGGCCAGCAGGCCGCCCTCGACCTGCTCTGCACCGGTCGGCGGATCGGCGGCGAGGAAGCGCTCAGACTAGGTCTGGCTGACCGGCTCGCCGAGCCGGGGCAGGCCAGGGTGCACGCGCACGCGCTCGCTGCCCAGATCGCGGCCTCAGCCCCGCTAGCGGTCCGCGCCATCCGCGCCACCATGCGCGCCCAGCTCGCCGGCCAGGCGCGGGCCGCGATGGCGCGCGAGCGCGCCGAGCAGGACCGGCTGATGCGGACCGCGGACTGGAAAGAGGGCGTAGTCGCGGTCACGCAGCGGCGCCCGGCGCGCTTCACCAGCAGCTGACGAAAGGCAGGACGCGATGCCCGTACTGGCGAGGCCGGCTGGCGACATCCACTATCAGGTCACCGGCGGCACCGGACCCGTGCTGATGCTGACGCACGGCTACGGCGCCACGTCAGCCATGTTCGGGCCCAACCTGGCGGCGCTGGCTGCGCGGCACCGGGTGGTCACGTGGGACCTGCGGGGCCACGGGCGCAGCGGGTACCCGGTCGACGCCGCGGACTACAGCGCCGCCAACGCGCTCGCCGACATGGGCGCGCTGCTGGCCGAGCTCGACGGGGCCCAAGCCGTGCTCGGCGGCCACTCCCTGGGCGGCTTCCTGTCCCTCGATTTCGCGCTCACGTTCCCGGACCGGGTCAGCGCCCTCGTGCTCATCGGCACGGGACCGGGCTACCGCAACGACGCTGCCCGCGAGGACTGGAACCGCCGGGCGCACGCCACCGCCGCTCGCCTGGCCGAGCGCGGCCTGGCGGCCCTCGGCAGCAGCGCCGAGCTGCACAGTGGTGAGCATCGCGACGCCAGCGGGCTGATTCACGCCGCTACCCAGACGCTGACTCAGCGGGACGCCCACGTCATCGACGGGCTGCCACACATCGCCGTGCCGACTCTGGTAGTCGTCGGCGCCGATGACACGGCATTCCTCGGCGCCGCCGACTATATGGCTGCCAAGATCCCCGGCGCGCGCAAGGTCGTCGTCCCCGCAGCGGGGCATGCGCCGAACGTATCCCGGCCTGAGTTCTTCAACGCGGAGGTGACCCGGTTCCTGACCGAGCTCAGCGAGCCGGAGGCGCGGTCATGACCAAGCCGGAACCCGCCGCGGCGCGGGTGACTCCCGACTCGCTCCGGGCCGAGCTCAGCGACTGGGTGCGCGAGCGCTGGGATCCGGACCTGGCGCTGCGGGACTGGCGCGAGCTGCTGCTCGAGTCTGGCTGGGCGGTGCCGAGCTGGCCCCGCCGCTGGCACGGCCGCGGCCTGCCCGGCTGGGCAGACGAGCTGGTAGCCGGCGAGCTTGTCCGGCTCGGCGCGGCCGGCCCGCCGGTGGGCAGCGGCACCTGGCTGGCGGCGCCCACCATCCTCGCGCACGGCCCAGACGAGCTGCGCGAGCGGCTGCTGGCGCCGATCCTCACTGGTGCGCAGACCTGGTGCCAGCTGTTCAGCGAGCCTGGTGCGGGCTCGGACCTGGCGGGGCTGTCCACCACCGCCGTGCTCGACGGCGACGACTGGGTGGTCAACGGGCAGAAGGTGTGGAACACCAGCGCTCATCATGCGGACATGGGCATGCTGCTGGCGCGAACCGACAGCTCGGTGCCCAAGCACCAGGGCATCACCTACTTCGCGCTGCCGATGCAGCAGCCTGGTGTGGAGGTCCGGCAGCTGCGGCAGATGAACTTTCACGCATCATTCAACGAGGTCTTCCTGACCAATGCGCGCGTCCCGCGCGAGAACGTCATCGGCGCCGTCGGGCAAGGCTGGGCAGCGGCGCTCACCACGCTCTCCTACGAGCGGCGATTCGCCGCCTTGCAGCGCCCGGCCTACGCAGCGGTGCCCGGCCGCGCGCTGACCGAGGCCCGGGCAGAGGCCGACCGCCACTTCGCCACCTACTCCTGGTACCCGCAGCGGGCCGGACGACCCGACCTGGTGATCGAGCACGCGCGCGCGGCCGGCGTGGCGGACAACCCGGTGATCCGGCAGGCCATCGCCCGGCTGGTGATCCTGCACCGGGTCAGCGTGTGGACGGCCGAGCGCGCCCGGCAGGCGCGCGCCCTCGGTGCGCGGCCCGGTGCCGAGGGCTCGATCGGCAAACTGGCTGCGAGCAGCGTCGCCAGGGAGTCCGCCCGCGTGCACTCGATGATCGCTGGCGCCGCCGCCTTGCTCACCGGGCCGGACTCGGCGCTCGGCGGTGTGGTCGCGGAAGTGCTGATGTCGGTGCCCGGCCAGTCCATCGCCGGCGGCACAGACGAGATACAGCGGAACATCATCGCCGAGCGGGTGCTTGGCCTGCCTGGTGAGGTGCGGGTCGACAGGGCTGTGCCGTTCAGTCAGCTCACTGGCCGCGGCTAGCTGCGGGCCCGAGATGCGCCTGCCTGCCGCGGCTGCCGCGGGAGTGCTCGCGGCAGCGCTCGTGTACGCCGCCGGTTGGCCGGGCGCCGCCCGGGCGCTCGCTTCGACCCGGCCCGCCGTCGCGCCGTCGGTGCCGACTGCCAGCACAGCAGCCTGTTACGCGTTCGCCGTCAGCGCCCTGCGGCGGCACGTCGTCGTCCGGCGCCCGCCGCCCGAGTGCGCCGGGCTCCAGGCGGCGCAAGTGGACCAGGTGGTCGGCCGGGCCA
>JASHQA010000140.1 GCA_030037785.1 Streptosporangiaceae bacterium | reverse complement strand
ACCTCATCATCGACGACACGCCGGAGGCAGTCCTGCTGTCGTGCTTCGACCCGGTCCGCCGCGAGGTCGGCAGGCTGACGCTGGAACGGCTCGTGCTTGACGGCCGGATCCACCCGCAGCGCATCGAGGAAGCCTACGACCGCAGCAAGGCGGACATCGAAGCCCTGTGCGTGCGCGCCGGCGAAGACGCGCTGATCGACGTCGGCATCACCGACATGCACCCGGAGCTGACGAACCTGCTGGGCCGGCTGCGGTACCGGACCTCCTACGGGCAGAACGTGCTCAAGCACCTCATCGAGTCCGCGCACATAGCCGGGATGATGGCCAGCGAGCTGGGCATGGACGCCGTCCTGCTGAAGCGGTGCACCCTGCTGCACGACATCGGCAAGGCGCTCACGCACGAGGTGCAGGGCAGCCATGCCCTGATCGGCGCTGAGATCGCCCGCAAGTACGGCGAGCCGGAGGACGTCGTGCACGCCATCGAGGCCCATCACAACGAAGTAGAGGTGCGCACGGTCGAGGCCGTCCTCACGCAGGCCGCGGACGCGATCAGCGGCAGCCGGCCCGGCGCGCGGCGCGAGTCCCTGGAAGCCTACGTCCGGCGGCTGGAGCGGCTGGAAGCGATCGCGAACGCCCAGGACGGCGTCGAGAAGGTGTTCGCGATGCAGGCAGGCCGGGAGATCCGCGTGATGGTCAAGCCCGGTGATGTCGACGACATCCAGGCACAAGTCATCGCCCGCGACGTGGCCAAGCGAATCGAGGACGAGCTGACCTACCCCGGTCAGATCCGCGTCACCGTCATCCGGGAGTCGCGCGCGATCGAGTTCGCCCGCTAGCGTTCCGCGCCAAGTTCCGATCATGAGGGGAACGCGCGTGCCACCCCGCCGCGGTCGACCGCTAGCGCAGCGGCCTTAGCGCCGGCCGGGCGGCTGCTGCGCGCTGGGGGAGCTGACCGCGACCTTCGGGATGCCCGGCGGCTCGAAGCCCAGGATCTGCCCGTAGAAAGACAACTCTGCCTCGAAGGCCGTCGTGATCGTCTCTGCCCTGCGGAAGCCGTGCGACTCGCCCTCGAACGGCAGGTAGGCATACCGGATCCCGTGCCTGGCCAGGTCGGCCGCGATGCTCTCCGCCTGCGCGGGCGGCACGATCGGGTCGTCGAGACCTTGCAGCAGCAGGATCGGGCAGGTGTCGCCGGTGACGTGGCCGACCGGGGCACGCTCGTCGTACCGGGTCTCGTAACCAGGCAGCGGGCCGATCAGGCCGTCGAGGTAGCGCGACTCGAAGTCGTGCGTGGTCGCGGCGAAGCTGCGCAGCTCGGCGACACCGAAATACGACACAGCCGCGCCGAACACGCGCCCGCGCCTGGTGCCGGTGGTCACGGCGGCCAGGGCCGTCCAGCCGCCGGCCGATCCGCCGCGGATGGCGAGCCTGGCCGGATCGGCGTTGACCGCCTCGGCCACCCACTGCGCGGCGGCGATGGCGTCGTGCACGTCCACCACGCCCCAGTCGCGGCGCAGCCGCTCCCGGTACTGCCGGCCGTAGCCGCTCGAGCCGCCGTAGTTCACGTCGATGATGCCGATGCCGCGGCTGGTGAAATACGCCTTGGCCAGATCGAGGATCGGGGTGGCCCGGCTGGTCGGCCCGCCGTGCACCCAGACCACGTACGGCGCGCGCTCGTCGGCTGGTCCGGTCACCTCCGGGTTGGCTGGCCGGTACAGCAGCGCGTGGACAACCTGGCCGTACGGGCCCTCGAAGTCGACGTGCTCGGGTACCGGCAGGTACGCCTCGTCGGGCACCGCGCCCCGTTCGCGCTGCAGCACCTCGGTCCGCGCGGTGGCTGCGTCGACCCTGAGCACGGCTGGCCGGGTCGTCGGCCCGCCGGCCACGGCGACGATCGACTGGCCGCTGGCAGCCAGGGTCGCCACGCCGCTCGGCGCGAACTCGGCGAACGGCGTGTCGAGGTCCTTCAGCTCGAACGACTCGGGATCCAGGATGGCGAGTGCGGCCGAGCCTGCGCCGTGGGTGACCGCCAGCCTGCCGTCGCCGAGCAGCGCGAACGGCCGCGCCCCGAGCCGCCACAGCGGCCCGGCGAACTCCTCCTCAGCCGGGTACAGGGCCAGCGGCGGCTCGCCGGTGAGGCTCACCTGGTAGATGTTCCACCACCCGGGCCAGTCCGTTACCACATAGAGGCTGGTGTTGTCCCGCCACAGCGGCGCCAGCACCGATTCGCGCGGGCTGCCCATGAGCAGCCGAGCCTTGCCGGGGACCCCGTTCTCGACCGGAGCGACGCGCAGCTCGGTGCCGTCCCACGGCATGTGCGGATGGTTCCAGCTGATCCAGGCCAGCCAGCGGCCGTCTGGCGACGGAGTCGGGTAGGCGAAGAAGTCGCCGCCGGACACCAGGGTCCGGATGGCCTCTGGGCGCTCGGCCGCCGAGCCGTCCAGCGGGACACCGACGATCGCCCGGCTGACCTTGCCGCTCTCGTGCCGCTCCTGGACACACCAGACCTCCGTGCGGTCCGGCGACAGCGTGAAGTCGGCATAGCGCAGCGCGCCAGTTGCCAGCGGTCCCGAGCCGTCGGCGGCTGACAGGAGGGCTGGATCCGGGGTCAGTGGCCGCGGCGCTGTGGCATCGGCGGCGCTCGCGGGGGTGAGATACATTCGCTGGTCGGCAAAGTCGACGAAGGCCAGCACGTGGCCGCGCGGTCCGCGCGAGCCGGCCAGCGCAGCCCTCGGGATCGGCAGGTACGACTGACCGCCATACTCGTGGACCCTGCTCCTGGCATTCCACGGCGCGGGCAGCAGCGGGGTCATCTTGCCACCGGAGCTGTGCATGATCGTTATGCGGCCGCCCTCGTCGGGGAGCACCTGCTGCCACCAGACGCTGCTGCCGAGAACGGTGGGGAAAGCACCGGAGGACTCCGCGACGGCTACCTCAGCCGCGGTGATAGGAGACGGCCATTCCCCGAAGGGAACGGCGGGAAGTGTGGGCTCCGGGCTGCCTTGGTCGTCTGTCACTTCGCCGGTGGTCACCGTAGGGTCGCCCGCTTCGTTCCCGCTCGCTGTCATACGCATATCGTGCCCTACCCGACAACCGGCGCTGCACTGAATCAGGACACTCGCGCAAGACACCTGCCGACCGGAGCGCGAGCGGGGTCGGCCCGGTCGGGGCGGGCATCTACCCTTGTCTGCATGGTCGGCGCCAGCGCTCGGCGGAGCTTCGAGATCCGCACCTACGGGTGCCAGATGAACATGCACGACTCGGAGCGGCTGGCTGGCCTGCTGGAAGCGGCGGGCTACCAGCGCGCGGCCGCCGGAACGGACCCGGACGTCGTTGTGTTCAATACCTGTGCAGTACGGGAGAATGCCGACAATCGTCTCTACGGCAACCTCGGTCACCTGCTGCCGGTGAAGACCGCGCACCCAGCCATGCAGATCGCGGTTGGCGGCTGCCTGGCGCAGAAGGACCGGGCCGCAATCGTCGAGCGGGCGCCGTGGGTGGATGTGGTGTTCGGCACCCACAACATCGGCTCGCTGCCGGTCCTGCTGGAACGGGCCCGGCTGCAGCAGCAGGCTCAGGTGGAGATCCTGGAGTCCCTGGAGCGCTTCCCGTCGGTGCTGCCAGCCAGCCGTGACTCGGCATACTCGGCGTGGGTTGCGATCTCCGTCGGGTGCAATAACACGTGCACGTTCTGCATCGTGCCGAGCCTGCGCGGCCGGGAGGAGGACCGGCGACCCGGCGACGTGCTCGCCGAGATCGAGGCCCTGACCGCAGACGGGGTGCTCGAAGTCACGCTGCTCGGCCAGAACGTCAACTCCTACGGCGTGGGGTTCGGCGACCGGCGCGCCTTCGGCAAGCTGCTCCGCTCCTGCGCGAGAGTTCCCGGCCTCGAGCGGGTCAGGTTCACCTCGCCGCATCCGCGCGACTTCACCGATGACGTCATCGAGGCGATGGCAGAGACGCCGAACGTCATGCCGCAACTGCACATGCCGCTGCAGTCGGGGTCCGACGCGGTGCTGAGGGCGATGCGGCGCGCCTACCGTCGGGACACCTACCTGGCGATCCTGGACCGGGTTCGCGCGGCGATGCCTGACGCGGCGATCACCACGGACGTGATCGTTGGCTTCCCCGGCGAAACAGAGCAGGACTTCGCCGACACGATGGACCTGGTCCGCCGGGCCAGGTTCGCGGGCGCCTTTACCTTCCAGTATTCCGTCCGGCCCGGCACGCCGGCGGCCGCGATGCCAGGCCAGGTGCCGCCCGACGTGGTGGCGGATCGGTACGAGCGCCTCGCCGCGCTCGTGTCGGAGGTGTCCTTGCAGGAGAACCAGAAGCTGATCGGGCAACAGGTGGAAGTCCTCGTCGCGGTGGGCGAGGGCCGCAAGGACAGCGCCACGCACCGGATGTCCGGCCGCGCGCGCGACAACAGGCTCGTCCACTTCACACCGGCGCAGCCGGCGCCGCGACCCGGCGACGTGATCACCACGCTGGTGACCGGGGCTGCCCCGCACTACCTGCTGGCTGACGGCGTGCCCGTCAGCGTGCGGCAGACGCGCGGCGGCGATGCCTGGGCGGAGCGGGAGACCCGGCGGAGCGGGCACGGGACACCAGACGGCGTCGTTCTGCTGGGCATGCCAACGACGCTCACCAGGCTGGCTGACTTACCGGACGAGGCTTGGGCTAGGCGGGCGACGGGACGCTGGCGGATCAGTCACTCCTCGTCGTCGTCGTCCTCATCGTCATCCTCGTAGGCCTCGTCGTCGTCGTCCTCGTCGTCGTCCTCGTCGTCATCTTCGTCGAAGTCGTACTCGTCGTCGTCGTAGCTGTCGACGGGCTCGTAATCGGCGTCGAACTCGTCCTCCGCGTCGAAGGCATCTTCGTCGCTGGGCGTGTCGAGGTCGTCGGCATACGTCATGTTTCCCCCACGCATCTGGTGGTGATGACCTGGCACCTCGCGTGCGCTGGGACATACCCCGCGCTGCCACACTGAAGCCATGCTACGACCAGTCGTCGCGGTCGTGGGGCCGACGGCGGCAGGGAAGTCCGAACTCTCGCTGTCGCTCGCGCACCGGCTCGACGGCGAGGTGGTGAACGCCGACTCCATGCAGTTGTACCGGGGCATGGACATCGGCACGGCAAAGCTGTCCCGCGCCGAGCAGGCCGGGGTGCCGCACCACTTGCTCGACATCTGGCCGGTGACGCAGACGGCCAGTGTCTCGCAGTACCAGGCGCTCGCGCGGCGGACCATCGATGACATCCGCGCCCGCGGGCGGACGCCCATCGTGGTCGGCGGCTCGGGCCTGTACGTCCGGGCCGCCATCGACAAGCTCCAGTTCCCTGGCACCGATCCGAAGCTGCGCGCCAGCCTGGAGGACGAGCTGGCGCGGGTCGGATCGGCCGTCCTGCACGCGAGGCTCGCGACGGTCGACCCCGCGGCCGCGGCCGCAATCCTGCCAGGCAACGGGCGTCGGATCGTCCGGGCGCTCGAGGTGATCGAGCTAACCGGTAGGCCGTTCAGTGCCACGCTTCCGGACTACGAGGCCGTCTACCCGGTCGTGCAGCTCGGCGTCGACGTACCGCGGCTGCTGCTTGACCGGCGAGTCGCCGACCGCGTGGACCGGATGTGGCGGCGCGGGCTGGTGGCCGAGGTTCGCCGGCTCGAGGCGGTGGGCCTGCGCGCGGGCAAGACCGCGAGCCGTGCTCTCGGCTACGCGCAGGTGCTCCGGTTTCTCGCCGGCGACTGGTCGCAGCAGGAGGCCGAGGCGCAAACCGTGCTCGCGACGCGTCGGTTCGTCCGGCGGCAGGAGTCCTGGTTCAGGCGGGACCCGCGGATCGTGTGGCTCCCGGCTGATGCGGATATCGCTGGCAAGGCGCTGGCGGTGCTCAGCCAGCGCTCACCCTGACAGCGGCCGACGGTAGGGCACTCCCGGTGCCAGGGGAAACGGCACCAGGAGTCCCTGCCGTAGCCCGCTCGCCTAGCATCGAGGCTATGCGGTTCGCCAAGGGGCACGGGACGGGAAACGACTTCGTGGTTCTCCCGGACTTCGATGGCGAGCTGGACCTGACCCCCGAGCTGGCCCGCGCGCTGTGCGATCGGCACTTCGGGATCGGGGCCGACGGGGTGCTGCGGGTCGTCCGCTCGGACGCGGTCGCTGGGGACGCGGACGGCCAGGCCGCCGAGTGGTTCATGGACTACTACAACGCCGACGGCAGCCTGGCGGAGATGTGCGGGAACGGGATCCGGGTCTTCGTGCGGTACCTGATCGAGGAGGGCCTGGCTGCCGGACCGGCGGTGGCGGTGGCCACGCGGGCCGGGTTGCGGACCGTTCGGGCCGAGGCCGACGGGCAGTTCACCGTGGACATGGGTCCGGTGGCGGTGCTCGGGGAGGGCGCCGCAGAGGCGGGCGGCCAGCTGCTGGTCGGACTCGCCATCTCGGTCGGGAACCCCCACCTGGCCTGCGTGGTCGATCAGCCGGTCGAGGCGGTCGACTTGAGCTGCCCGCGGGTGCTCGGATCGGCCGGGCTGGCCGACGGCGTCAACGTCGAAGTCGTGCGTGTTGTCGGCGAGCGCGAGATCACCATGCGCGTGCACGAGCGTGGCTCCGGACTCACGTTGTCGTGCGGTACCGGGGCAGTTGCTGCGGCGGTTGCGGCGGCCTGGTCTGCGGGGGAACGACCGGGCGAGTGGCTGGCCCGGCCGTGGGCGGTGCAGGTTCCGGGCGGCAGGCTGGCCGTGGCGCTGGGCGCCACGGCCAGCCTGCTCAGCGGGCCTGCCGAGATCGTGGCCCGGGGCCGCATTGAGGACGGCTGGCTGGCGCGGCAGCGAGATCCGGCCGAGGTCGGCTCAGGCTGACTCATCTCACGACCCCGCTGGGCGCGGCCGGTGGGTGATGCTCTGGCTGGGCTGCGCGACGAGGCGCAGGCCCAGATCGACCATGGTCCAGCCGGTCCGCTCGCGCAGGGACGGGCGCGTAACCCGCTCCCGGCCCGGTCGGCGTGCCGGAGCGCGACTGCGTAGTTCTGCCACGTGCTGCCGTGCGAGCGCCGGAAGTGCGTGCTGATTCATCTGAATGCTCTCCTCATCGTCGTTGCCGGAGGCTGGGCGACGCGCGGTGTCATTCGGCCCGTGCGGACGCGGGGCCGGCGGAGTCGCGGTGGTCGCCCGCGGCTCTGGTCACGTGGATGTCGCCGCTCATGGTCCGGGCCCGGATCTCGACCGTCGGGCCGTCCGGTCCGGTCTCTTCGGCGCTGTCGACTTCGTCGAGATCGCTGCGCACCCGCCCGCTCAGGCTGGACAGCTCCAGATAGACCCCGATGCCCGGCAGCACCGCGACCTCGACGTCACCGGATGCGCTGGTGAGCTCGATCTCGCCGGACCCGACGGCCCCGATCTGGACATCCCCGGTGGCGGTTTTGGTGGTCACGGACCTGGCGCAGTAGCCAAGGGTGACGTCACCGCTGGCGCAGTTGGCCCGGACGGCGCCGTCGACCTTGGTCACCTTGACGTCGCCAGACGCGGTGTGCACGCTCAGGTCACCGCCGACATGGTCGAGCAGCACATCGCCGCTGGCGGACCGCACTGCGACGTCCCCGGTGACGGTCGACGCGGTGAGGTCACCGCTGGCCGTGTTGACCGTCAGGCTGCTGACCTCGCCGACGCACGACACGTCCGCTGAGGCGGTCTTGGCGGCGCAGCTCGAGCCGACCGGGGCTTTGATCGTCAGATCCAGGCCGCTTCCACGGCGGAACGAGCCGTAACGCGGGCCGTTGACGTACAGCTGGCCGTCCTCGAACTGGACCTGGACCTGGTCAAGCAGTCCGGAGTCGTTACGTCGGCCGCTGGGGACGACCTCGACCACGACCGTGTCGGTCGGCTCGCCGGCCAGCACGATGCTGCCGGAGGTCCACGATTCGATCGCGATGTCGACGGGATCGGAGTAAGGGAAGTCCCACGTGGTCATGGCTACAGTCCTTCGGTTGCAGGCGGAGGTGATCGGGTGGCGTCAGCTTCGGGCGAAGCCGGTGTATCGCTTGGCCGAGTTCTTGCGTCCGGTCGGCGGGGACGATGACCGCATCCGCGACCCGCCGGCCGGGGGCTCGAGCGCCCGGCTGATCGCCCGGACCAGCCAGGCGTTGACCGACATCCCGCCGGCCATCGCCGCGGCCTCGACCCGGGCCTTGAGGCTCTCGGATAGCCGGAGGGTGACCCTGGCGCTGCCGGCTTCGTCGCCCGGCTCGGCGGGCTCGGCATCGGGCTCGTCAGCACCGTGCGTCACCGTGACCACAAACACCGGCTGCGTGCCCGTCAGCCGGACGTCGATGGTCGCGCCGTCTAGGTCTGCGGTGATCTCGTCGGCCGCCGCAGACAGCACGTCGAGCAGCGCGAGGCGGATAGACGAGTCCAGCGTCTCCGAGATCATCTCGGCAGCCCTGGCGATGTCCTCGCCGGCAAACCTGGTGATCGAGGTGAGTTCCCGGCGGAGGGACTCGGCGTATTCGCTGAGGTCCATGACGCCACTATGACGTCATAACGACGTCATGTCAAGTTGGTATGGCGTCACACTGACGTCTAAATTTGACATCAATCAGGACGCCACAAGACGTCACCGTGACGCCGACCTCCGACTGGCCCTTATAGTCGGGAGCGTGTCAGCTGACGAGCAGCCGTCATCCGGAGTCGGCCCAGCCGCCGGCGGCCCAGCCGGAGCGGGCACCGTCGACGGCGCGTACCGCGGCCTGGGCGGCGCCCGGCGGCAGAATACGATGGCGCTGCTTCGGATCGTGGTCGCCGTGCTCGGCGTGATCCTGGTCGTCGGATCCGCCGTGCACATCGCGCCCGCGATCCGGGCCGGGCTGCGCGAAGGTACTCGCGGCTACTGGGTCGTGACCGGCCGGACGTGCAGCCGGAAGGTGTGCGTCTGGGTCGGCAAGTTTGTGCTGCCTGACGGGCATGTGCAGCTCGCGAGGGCCCAGTACACCGGCTCGCTTCCGGCCAGCATCCACGTGGGCACGAGGATCCAGGCGCTCGCGCCGGGCGGGGGCCTGGTGTTCCCCAGCACCGGATCGGACCTGTGGATCTCGATGGTCGTCGGGCTCGCGGTGGGACTG
>JASHQA010000011.1 GCA_030037785.1 Streptosporangiaceae bacterium | reverse complement strand
CCAGCGCCGACGGCCCGGCTGGCCGGTCAGCGGGTAACGGACGCCCAGGCGCGGCTGCCGAAGGCGGCAGGCACGTAGGCGGCGCTGCTCAGTCGGACAGCCAGCCGCCGCTGTCGACCGCGCAGCGGCCCGGCATGGCCGGCCCCGCCGCAGGCGCCAGGCCAGCCCCAGCGCACAGCGCACGCACCGGGACCGGTCAGCACAGCGTCCCGGCTCAGCCCGGTCCGGCCGTCACTCCGCCGCCCGCCCCCAGCGCCGCTACGGCCAGCCCGGCCGGGGCCGGGCTGGCCGGCGCTGCGAGGCCGTCCGGCCCAGTCTCACCCCCTAGTGCGGGGCAGGACGGGCCCGCAGCTCCCGCCGACCGGGCCACCACCGACCGGGCCACCGCCGAGCACAGCGGAGCAGACGGGGACGACACTGCTACCGGGGTCAAGATCGTCACCGATTAGCCGGCGTCTCGTCGCTCTCGGTCGCTGCGGGCAGGGAACCAGGCTGAACCCGGCAAGCCTGCGAAGGAGCCTGTCGGCCGCGGGCTACCGCCGGACTACTCGGGCAGCACGTCGAGCTGGCGCAAGATGACGCCCTCCCGGAGCGCCCACGGGCAGATCTCCAGTTCGGGGAGACTCAGCAGGTCCATGGCGGCGTCAGCGAGGATCGCACCCGCGGCTAGCTGACGCGCTCTGCCCTGGGAGACGCCAGGCAGCTCACGCCGCTCGGCGACGGTGAGCTGCGGCAGCCGCTCGGCGAGCGCCGTCACGTCGGTGTGCTTCAGCATGCGCTTCACGTAGTGGCCGTCGCTCGACGGCGCAGCGCCCGCCACGCGGGCTAGCTGGCGGAACGTCTTAGACGTCGCCACGGCGTGGTTCGGTGGGCCATCCCTGAGCAGGATGCCGACGGCGTTGGCGATCTCGGCCCTGACGTGTCTGCGGAGGGCCCGCACCTCGTCAGACGACGGCGGGTCGTCGGCTAGCCAGTCCCTGGTCAGCCGCCCGGCGCCGAGCGGCAGCGACACGGCGTCGGCCGGCTCCTCGTCGAGCCCGGTCGCTATCTCCAGCGAGCCGCCGCCGATGTCCAGCATCAGCAGCCGGCCAGACGACCAGCCGAACCAGCGGCGCGCGGCGAGGAACGTCAGCCGCGCCTCGTCCGCGCCGGGCAGGACCTTGATCTCGACCTGCGTCTCGGCCTCGATCCTGGCCAGCAACTCGTCCCCGTTGGCGGCGTCGCGGACCGCCGACGTGGCGAACGCCAGCATCCGGTGCACGCCCTTGTCCTCGGCGATCCGCAGCGACTCGTGCACGAAGTCGGTGAGCTGTCGGCAGCAGCCCTCAGACAGCCGGTTCTGGGCGTCCAGGTTCTCACCGAGCCGCAGCTCCGCCTTGTGCGAGAAGGCCGGCAGCGGCCGGCCGCCCTGGTGTGCATCGACAACCAGCAGGTGAACGGTGTTCGATCCGACGTCCAGCACGCCTAGTCGCATGGTCTGACGGTACCTGCGACCGGAGCGCCCGGCATCGCGGGCAGACTGAGCAGCGGGAACAGGGGGCTTGTTCGGGTTGGTTGGCAGGGGCAGCACGACTAGCAGGAGGACAGTCATGACGGTGACCACGTCGCACGACATCCGCGTCGAGCACAGCCGCAAGCGCATCCGCATTTTGCTGGCTGGCCAGCTGGTGGCCGACACCATCGCGCCACTGCTGGTCTGGGAGGTGCCGTACTACCCCACCTACTACGTGCCAGCCGGCGACGTCGCGGCCAGGCTCATCCCGGCGGGCGAGGCCGACGATCCGCGCCTGGGCAAGGCAGAGCTGTTCACGGTGCAGGTGCCTGGCGGGGGGACGGCCGACCGCGCCGCGCGGAAATATCCGGCCAGCCCGGCCCGGCAGCTGCACGATGCGATCCGATTCGAGTGGGCGGCGATGAGCGAGTGGCTCGAGGAAGACGAGCCGGTGTACACGCACGCCCGCGACCCGCACACGAGGGTGGACATCCTGGCCAGTTCGCGGCGCGTCCGGGTGGACATCGACGGGGTGACCGTCGCCGACTCGCGCAGCCCGCGGATCCTGTTCGAGACCGGCCTGCCACCCCGCTACTACCTGCCGCTCAGCGACGTCAGGACCGACCTGCTGCGGCCGTCCGACACCCTAAGTCACTGTCCGTATAAGGGCACGGCCAGCTACTGGTCGGTGGACACCGGCAAGGGGCTGCACCCGGACGTCGTGTGGATCTACCGGACGCCGCTGCCGGAGAGCCAGAAGATCGCCGGCCTGGCCGCCTTCTACGACGAGAAGGTGGACGTCTTCATCGACGAGGTGCCACAGCACCGACCGCGGACCAAGTGGAGCTGACGACCGGCGCAACGCGACGCGACGCGCGTGATCAGCCGTCGAGGTCCTCGATCCGCGCCGCCGACGGGCCCCGGCTCGCGCTGATCAGTTCGGCGGCGACCTCGGCGTCGCGCAGCGCACGCAGCGCGTTACCGCTGCTGAGCTTGCCGCAGTCGCGCTCTGACCAACCGCGGTCGAGCAGCGCGCTGATCAGCGCCGGGTAGCAGGACACGTCCTGCAGGCCATCCGGCAGCTCGTCGGTGCCGTCGTAGTCTCCGCCGAGGCCGATGTGGTCAATGCCGGCCACCTCGCGCACGTGCTCAGCGTGGGCGACCACGTCGGCGAGCGTTGCCCGCGGTCGCGGGTGGCCGGCGGCCCACTCGCCAGTGACCTTCCTGCGAGCTGACAGATCCCGATGGTCCAGCCCTTGCCGGTCCATCTCCGCGGCTAGGCCGAGTTCCCAGTCACGACACCGCTGGGCCACGAAGGCAGGCACGAAGGTGATCATGCACAGGCCCCCGTTGGCCGCCAGCCGGGCCAGTATCTCGTCGGGCACGTTCCGCGGATGGTCGCAGATCGCCAGCGCCGATGAGTGGGAGAAGATCACCGGTGCCGCCGCCACGTCCAGCGCGTCCCGCATCGTGCTGGGCGCCACGTGCGACAGGTCGACGAGCATGCCCAGCCGCTGCATCTCCCTGACGACCTCGCGGCCAAACGCGGTAAGCCCGCCCGCCGCCGGCTCGTCGGTCGCCGAGTCGGCCCACGGCAGGTTCATGTTGTGCGTCAGCGTCAGGTACCGGACGCCGAGCTCGTAGAGGGCTCGCAGCGTGCCGAGCGAGCAGCCGATCGAGTGGCCGCCCTCGGCCCCGAGCAGCGACGCCACCCGGCCCGCGCTCATGACGCGCTGCGCATCCGCCGCGGTAGCCGCCAGCTCGAGCGCACGGGCGTGTCGTGCCACCAGCCGGCGCACCAGGTCGATCTGCTCCAGCGTGGCGACCACGGCGGCCTCGCCTTGCAGCTGCGCGGGCACATACACCGACCAGAACTGGGCGCCCACACCGCCCCTGGCGAGCCGGGGCAGGTCAGTGTGGAGGAACTCCACCGGCTGGCTGATGTCGATCGCCGCCGGGTCAGCGCCGACGGCGCCCTCGCTCGCCTTGCGTAGCGCCCAGGCGAGGTCGTTGTGCCCGTCGAAGACCGGGAAGCGGTCCGGCAGGCTGCGCGCGGGGGACAAGCCGTCCTGGCTCACAACGTCAGGGTAAGCGGCCCGGTGTGACCAGCGTGCGCCGGGGATGCCAGGATAGGGGCGTGTTTCGGCAGCGGCTGACCCTCTGGATCATCGGCACGGTGCTGGTGTGTGCCGCGGTCGGCGCCTGGTTCGGCCATCTGCTCGGCGGCGGCGGCGGCGGATACATCGCACTGATCAGCGCCACCTGCGCGGTGCTGGGATCGTTCGTGCCGGGCGCTGTCCGGTGGGTCACGGTCCGGCTGCGCGGGCAGCGGCCGGCCCATCACGACGCGGCCTGAGCCCCGCCCGTCCCCGGGCCCCCTGTGCCCGGCGCGGCCCGTGTGCCCTGCGCGGCCCGTGTGCCCGGCGCGGCCCGTGTGCCCTGCGCGGCCCCCTGACCGGCGTTCCCCGCACCACAGCGCCCACTCCTGGCCCGTTCCCGCTGACATCCTGGAGTTTTCGGCCAGTTTCGCGTCCGAATTATTATATTTCGCTCCTACGCAACCTCCAGGATGTGGGGCGCCCGGCGGATTGCCGCGGGGCCAGCCCGGCGGATTGCCGCGGGGCTTGCTAGGCCTCACGAGTCGGCGCCGAGGATGAGCGCGCTCGTGGGCACGCCTGTTCCGGCGGTGACCAGGACCGGGCCGTCGCCCGGCACCTGGTTGACGGCGGTGCCGCGTACCTGCCGGACCGCCTCGGCGATGCCGTTCATGCCGTGCAGGTAGCCCTCGCCAAGCTGTCCGCCGTGCGGGTTCAGCGGCAGCGCGCCGCCGAGCTCGATCGCGCCGTCCGCGATGAAATGCCGCGCCTCCCCCCGCCCGCAGAACCCGAGCTCCTCCAGTTGCATGAGCACGTACGGGGTGAAGTGGTCGTACAGCACCGCGGTCCGGATGTCGCCAGGCCGCAGGCCGGCCTGCGGCCACAGCCGCCGCGCGACCACGCCCAGCTCCGGCAGGCCCGTCAGGTCATCAAGGTAGTAGCTCGTCATCGTGTACTGGTTCGCACCGCTGCCCTGCGCCGCCGCGCTGATCACGACCGGCACCCTTTTGAGGGAACGGGCCCGGTCCAGGCTGGTCACGAGCACCGCAACGGCGCCGTCGGTTTCCTGGCAGCAATCGAGCAGCCGCAGCGGCTCGCAGATCCAGCGTGACTCCTGGTGCTCGGCCAGTGTGATGGGCCGCTGGTAGAACCAGGCAGCCGGGTTGGTCGCGGCGTGCCGACGGTCGGCGACCGCGACCGCCCCGAAGTCGGCACTGGTGGCCCCGAAGACGTGCATGTACCTGCGGGCCACCATCGCCACCGTGGCCGCGGGCGTCGCGAGGCCCATCGGGTAGTGCCAGCCGCTGTCGATCGCCGACGATGTCGCGCCCGCGAGCGCGCCAGCCGCTACCTGCCCGAACCGGCGGCCGGACCGCTCGTTGAGCGCGCGGTAGCACAGCACCACGCTCGCGGCGCCGGTAGCCACGGCCATCGCCGCGTGCTGGACGGTGGCGCAGGCGGCGCCGCCGCCGTAGCCGACGAGGCCGAAGAACGTCAGCTCGCCCGCGCCCAGCTCGCGGGCAACCGCGATCTCCGCGTTAGCGTCCATGCTGAACGTGACCATGCCGTCGACGTCAGCGGGGGCCAGCCCGGCGTCGTCGAGCGCCGCCCGGCAGGCCTCGACGGCAAGCCGCAGCTCGCTGCGGCCGGAGTCCTTGGAGAACTCGGTCGCGCCGATCCCGGCGATGGCTGCCACCGGGGACGTCACGGCGTGCTCCGTTGCTCAGCGGGCCGGCCGGCCGCTCCGGTTCCGCGGGCGGACGAGCCCTCCTGGCCCCCCCGATGCTCCCGCTGCGGCGGCGCGAGGCGGACCGTCCCGGTCACGTGATCGCCGAGGCTGCACGCGCCGGTGACGGCGACAAGCCGCTCGCCGTCGGCGGTCTCGGCGGCCGTGCCCGCGAACGTCAGCGTGTCGCCGGCGTAGCACGGCACGCCAAGCCGGACGGAGATCGCGCGCACAACCGCATCGGGGCCCGCCCAGTCGGTGACGTACCGCTGCACGAGTCCGGTCGTGGTCAGGATGTTGAGGAAGATGTCCTTGGCGCCGCCACGCTGGGCGAAGTCCCGGTCATGGTGGACGGGATAGAAGTCGCGCGTCGCGAGCGCTGTGGCGACCACCACGGTCGGCGTGACGCGCACGACGAACTCGGGCAGCAGGTCCGGCCGGTCTGGCCGCCACTCCGGTAGCACCAGGTCGTCGTCGACGCGCCGGAATCGGACCCGGACTGGCATCCCGATCGTCACGTCAGCCGGATCGATGCCGGTCAGCTCGCCCAGCATCCGCACGCCCTCGGTGAGTTCGACCAGGGCGATCACGATCGGCAGCTGCTTACCGGGCACGGGCGGGTGCCGGTGCACGACGTAGCTGTACACGGTTCCGGTGCCGGCGGCCACCTGGTACTCCGCCTCGCCGACACCGCCGCTGCCCGGCAAGCCAGCACCACCGCAGCTCGGGCACGCCGGGCCGGGCGGGTGGCGGAGCGCGCCGCAGCCGCCGCAGCGCTGAATGCGCAGCTCGCCAATCCGGGTGCCGGCCCAGAAAAACTCGGTGTCCGGTGACGCTGGTGGTCTCAGCACCGGCTCAGCCGTCGTGCCTGGCCGGGCGGCGGGCCCGGCTAGCGAGGCAGCGCCAACCAGAGCGGCTGGCCCAGCCCCAGAGACGGGCGCAGCCACAGCGGCCGGCCCAGCCCCAGAGGCATCGGGCGGGCGGAACTTCAGCACCCGGAAGTCCATCGTCGCGACGGCCTCGGCGCCGGAGTACCAGGTGCTCCGCGTCGTGACGAACCAGCCCTCGCCGAGCGCCGTGCGCTTCGGCCCGCGAACGTCGAGCAGGACGGCACGCACGGCGAGCTGCTCCCCCGGCCGCAGGTAACGGGCGTAAGCCTGGTCGCAGTTGGTCGCGACGACGGAGGTGAACCCGGCCTCGTCCAGGGCGGCCGTCATGACGCCGAGCGGGTCGTCTCCCGCGCCGCCGCCGGCCTGGGGCGGCGCACCCCCGACTGCCTCCACCGGGCGCCCGCCGACCGGCGCAGCCAGCCCCGGCATCGTCCACACCTGGACCATCGCGGGCGGCGCCACGAGCCCGCCGTGCACCGAGCGAGCGGCGAACTCCGGGTCGGTGTAGATCGGGTTGGCGTCGCCCATCGCATCGGCCCAGGTCCGGATCGCCGGCCCGGTCACCGGGTCCCTGGCCAGCCGCGGCGAGCTAGGGCCGGCCGCCTGCACCCGCTGGGCCGCGGCCATGATCGCATCGACGGTCATATTGTCCCCGTTACCTCGGAACTCGCGGGAGCTTCAGCCCGGCGGTCGCGATCAGCTCCCGCTGTACCTCGTTGACCCCGCCGCCGAAGGTCATGACCGTGTTGCGCTTGTTCTGTACGTCGAGCCACCTGGCCAGTTCGGCGGTCGGCTCGTCGGCGGCGTCACCGTGCCTGCTGACCACCTCGGCCAGTTCGGCACCGATCCGCTGCACGTGCTCGGACCCGAACACCTTGGTCACCGACGCGTCCGCCACGTCAACCGTCTCCGTCACCGCGACCTGCCAGTTGAGCAGTTCGCTGATCCGCTCGGCCGCGCTCGCCCTGGCGAGGGCGCGGCGCACGTCCGGCGCCGCCAGCAGCGGCTGTCCAGTCGGGTCACGGCGGCCAGCCGCCCAGTCGTGCACCCGCCGGTGCAGCACGCCGATCCGGCCCGACGGGCCGAGCATGACCCGTTCGTGATTGAGCTGCTCGGTGATCAGCCGCCAGCCGGCATTCTCCGCGCCGACCCGCAGCCGGACCGGCACCCGCACGTCGGTGTAGTACGTCGCGTTCACGTGATGGGCCCCGTCGTGCGTGACGATCGGCGTCCATGAGTATCCGGGGTCGGACGTGTCCACGATGAGGATGGACAGGCCGTGATGCCGGGGCGCCGCCGGGTCGGTCCGGCACGCAAGCCAGACATAGTCGGCATCGTGCCCGCCGGTGGTGAAGATCTTCTGCCCGTTCACCACGTAGTGGTCCCCGTCGAGCACCGCCCTGGTGGCGAGCGACGCGAGGTCGGTACCCGAGCCCGGCTCGGTGTAGCCGATGGCGAAGTGCAGCTCGCCGGCGAGGATCCTCGGCAGGAAGAAGTCCTTCTGCTCGGGCGTGCCGTGCGCCATCAGCGTCGGCCCGACGGTCTGCAGCGTCACCGCGGGCAGCGGAACGTCGGCGAGAGCCGCCTCGGTCACGAAGATCTGCTGCTCGATCTGACCGAGACCGCGGCCCCCATAGCGGATCGGCCAGCCCACGCCCAGCCAGCCGTCCCGGCCCATCCGCCTGACCACTTCGCGGTACACGCTCCCGTGCCGCTGCGTCAGCATCACCTCCCGTTCGGCGGGTGAGATCAGCGCGGCGAAGTAGACTCGCAGCTCGTCCCGCAGCGCGCGCTGGGCGTCGGTGAGGTCGAGGTACATCAGGCACCGGCCGTTCCGCGCGCGACCGGCTCGCGGCCGGCCTGCTCCCGCCAGCTCAGCTGGTCGAGCGTGTAGTCCGCGCCGCCGACCAGGCGTACCAGGTCGGTGACGAGGGCCGAATACCGCGGCAGCGGG
>JASHQA010000139.1 GCA_030037785.1 Streptosporangiaceae bacterium | reverse complement strand
CGGGTCCACTCCAGCTAGCTGCCGACGGGAAATGCATGCCGGTTGCCGCATAACTCGCCGGCGCGGCCGCGAGCGTCGGCACAGAGCGGCCATGCAATTCGTCTATCTGGAGCGCCAGTTCTGGGTCTTCGCAGCACGCCGCGTCAGACCCGCCCCTCGACCGACGCACAGCCAGGCCCGCGGCGACGTTGAGGTATTCGCCTCGCGATGGTTCAGCGAGTACCTGGCGCGCGACCTCAAGGAATGCCTGCGCGGTCTCGAGGCGGGTACGCACCTCGGAGATACTGCACGTCGCGGTGCTGGCCTGCTTGGGCACGTCAACCGGATGCCTTCAGCAGAGCAGCGAGCGGGCCACTCGTCTCGCCTGCGACCTGTATTGCGTCGACGCGCCCCGGGGCATCTGGGCGGTGACCTCGCCCACCGTCAGCGGCTTGCCGGCGCTTGCCAGCACGGCAAGGACTGGGCCGTCCAGCGTCGCGGTTACCGTGCGTGTCGGGTCGCTCAAGTCCACGATCCAAAAGCATAGGAAGAGATCGGATCCGATAGCTAACTATCGGATCCGATCGCGAAGCGGGCCCTGCTCTGCTGGCCAGAGCCTTCTCGTCTGCGGCCAGGATCGCCGCGGCCTTAGAATCGCGTCGTCCAAGGAGGCGCCAGTGAGCGAGTACGACGTACGGATGGTCGTCCTGTCGACCGACGATCTCGATGAGTCCATCCGGTTTTACACCGAGACCCTCGGGATGAAGCTGAAGTTCCGCGACGGATCCCACTACGCGGCCCTCGACGGCGGGTCGGTGACGCTCGCTCTGGCGACCGCGGTGGACCATCCCATACCCGGCAAGGTCGTCGTCGGGATTAAGACCGCCGACGTCGACGCCGCCGCCAAGGCGATCGACGACAACGGCGGTGCCATCGTGAAGGGACCGTACAACGACGCACACGAGCGCCGTGCGGTGGTCTATGACAACCAGGGCAACGGCCTGGTCTTCTACAGTCCGCTGCCCCGGTGATGGCGCTGCGCCGGCGGCATCCGGTCAGCATGAGAACAGCCGCGGGTCTGCCGGCGGTTCAGCCGTTGCCGGCAAGCGGGGGCGTGCGCAGATGACGACTGCGGACCAGCCCGGTGGACTGGCGGACGTGCTGGACGACCACCTGGCCGCGGAGTTCGCCACAAGGGACCTGGACGCCACGATGGCGACCATGACCGACGACCCGTACCTCAACCACGTTCCGGTCATGACCGGCGGGATCGGCCGTGACGAGGTGCGCCGGTTCTGGGTGGTCGCCGGCTTCGAGGACGGCAAGCTGACCCACGAGCACATCTACTGGGACCAGGCCTCGCTGCTCGTCCAGCTCGGACTGCTGGACCGGGCGGGCCTGCCCGTGACCGGCGCTGAGCAGGCTGAGAAGCTGCTCGCCCCTCGCGCCGTCCCCGCCAACAGCCTGCTCGGACCCGACTGGCCCGAGGACCGGCCCGAGCCATCACCGGCCATCTGAGGCTCTGTAACGTGGATGACCGACAGCTGATTCTGCGTCAGCGCGGGTCAGTTGCCCTGCTGATGCGGCTCGGGGGAGACAACGCAGTCACGGGGGGCGTCATGGCGAAATACCTGGTGATCGGCAGCTATACCGCTGAGGGCCTCAGGGGGGTGGAATCCCGCGGCGGCACCGCCCGTGTCGAGGCCTCACAGAAGTTCGTGGCCAGTGCTGGCGGCCATCTCGAGAGCTTCTACTTTGGCCTGGGCGAGGATGACGTGTACATCACGTGCGATCTGCCGGACAACGTCACCGCCGCGGCCATCTCGATGTCGGCAGTGGCCTCTGGCATGGTGGTCAGCCGGACAGTGGCGCTGCTGAGCCCCGAAGAGATAGACCGCGCGGCCCAGCTTAGGCTGACATACCAGCCTCCGGGCTCCTAAACGCTGCCGCCTGGCAGTCCCTCGATCGCGCGACCGATCTCCGGGACGATGAAGTATCAAGTCGGGCCGAGGACTTACTTCGGAACTCGCCGGGCGTGGCATAGCCGCCTGCGACCGGACGAGGGGATCTAGCAGGCCGGGAGAAGCGGGCGCTGCCTCCGAGAATCGTCGGGCGGCTCTACGACGGCGTGATGCCGGTTCCGGATCCGGAGCGGCGGAGGACGGCGTGAGCACGGCACTGGAGGCGTACCTGGCTGCCCGGATCTACGAGGAGGGCCGGGCGCTGCGCCGTACGACGCTGCGGCATGTGCACCTGGCCGATCCGCCGCTGGCGATCGCGATGTGGCGGCTGGGCGGTGAGCGGTTCCGGGCGGCGGCCATTGCCTGGGGCCCGCTGGACGGGCCGTTCCAGCTGGCCGTTGCGGGTGAGCCGCGTAACCGGGATCTGTACTTCGCGGCGCTGCAGCCGTTCGCGGCCGACTTGTGCGTGCGGGTCCGCCGGGCGGCGGCGCGGCGGAGGCGTCTGCCCGGATCGGGCCTGAGCCGGCCGAGGACGTCGACCGGGCGACCGGCTCGCTGCTGGCGGAGTTCAACACCGCGCGCGGCGCCAGTACTGACCCGGCGGTAGTCGCGCCGCTGGCCGAGCCGCTGCGCGAGCATTACCGGGGCCTGGTCGGTCGCCGGCCGCCGGCTCGGACAGCGCCAGCAGCCCCCGATTGGCCACCAGCGCCCCGTCCGGATCCACCGCAGGCGCCAGCAGTTCGTAGGAGATGGCGCCGACGTCCTCGCTGGCTACCCGCTGCCTGAGGCCACGAGCACGGCCCAACTCCGGTGCGCGGGCCGCCCGCAGATGCGATAGGCCGGCTCACAGGGGTGCTTGGTGGTATCTGTGCCGGGCGCCCGACTCAGCCCTCGCCGGGCAAACCCTCGATCGCGCGGACGATCTCCGGGGCGATGAACACCCGAGTCCTGCCCGCGGGCCTGAGTTCTGCCAGGATGCCGGCGTCGCAGAGCTTCTCGATGCTCTGGGTGGCCCAGCGATGGGTGACGCCGAGGATCCTCTGGGCCGCGACGATGGTTACGGCTGGTGACAAGAAGAGTTGGTCAACAAGCAGCGGCAGGAGGGCCGATGCCCTCGGAGCGGCGACGCGCTGCCGCATTTCGCTGCGGAGATCATGAAGACGGTAAGCGCGGCGCGTTGCGTCCCTGGCCTGCTCGGCGATCACTTCGAGGAAGAAGCTGATCCAGCCGACCCAGTCGCCGTGCGTCGACACGTGCAGCAGGGCCTCGTAGTAGCGCTCGCGGCGCGGCTCAATATAGGCGGACAGGTCCAGCACAGGTCCGGGCAGCAGGCCCCACTCGACAAGCAGAAGCACAACGAGAAGGCGGCCCAGTCGGCCGTTGCCGTCAACGAACGGATGGATGGCCTCAAACTGGTAGTGCAGTGCCGCCACGTTAAGCAGCGGCGGCAGAGTCTGCTCGACGTGCAGGTACTTCTCGAACTGATCCAGGCAGTCCCACAATCGCTCGGGCGGAGGCGGGACGTAGGTGGCGTCGGCGAGCAGGATGCCCGGTGGCCCGATCCAGTTCTGTGTCGTGCGGAACTCGCCTGGCAGGGCGTAGCCGCCTCTGACATTGGACAGCAGGATCTCGTGAGCCTGGCGCAGCAGGCGCAGACTCAGCGGCAACTCGCGGTCAGGCGCCAGGACATGGTCCATGGCTGCCACGTAGTTGAACACTTCCCGCACATCGTCGGCGCCAGTCGGCACAGCCTTGGGCTGGGCCTCGAACAGCACAAGATCCGACAGCGACGCCCGGGTACCTTCGATCCTGCTGGAGAGCACAGCTTCGCGGCGCACCAGCGCCCCGGACAGGAGATGCTGGCCAGGCAGGCTCCGGCCGACTCCTGCCAGCTCGCCGATCGACCTGTCAGCGGCCGACAGGCGCGCCACTAGGCTCTCGCTCAGTTCCAGCGAAGGCGGCAGAGGCGGCGGGACGAAAGCGCTGTACCCGCCTTCGGCGCGCACCAGGTGCTGGCGCTGACCAGGCGGGAGGTCTCCGGCGCGCAATGTTAGTCACCTTCCACTCGTGCCAGCTAATGATACTCAAAGCTCGTTCTAGTACCATAGAACTAGCAGAGAGGCAGACATCGAGCTGGTTGGCGCGCGGCATGTGGATAACTTCCTTCCCTGGAATGTGTCGACCAGGGCGCGGCGTGGCCTTCGCTCACGCGCTGAGTTGATCGAACCTGGACTTGGACAGGCCCATGAGCGCGGCGCCATCCCGGACAGATAGTCCAGCAGCACGCAGCGCGCGAACCGTTGCGCGCGCCTTGACGGTTAGCTCGTCGTTGGCGCGGCGGAGGTCCTCGGCCGCCCGGTCGCGTGTCGCACGCCCGTGCTGGTAATCAATGAGCACCTGCACGGGGACATCGGCGACCTCGTACAGGTAGTCGACCGCAATGTCGGTCGCAGGATCCTCACCCATCATGAAGTGCTTGAGGGCTTCTACCTCTGCGAAGAGTTCGGCGACCGTCCGACCGCCCGCGCTGCCTGGGCAGCCCTCGGGCAGGCCAGTCCAGACCCACGCGCCAGAGTCAAGTGCCTGCTCGCGCCTGACGCGGACCGTGAGCCGCTGCTGCGCCGCCGCGGTGTCATCGGCGCCGCTAGCGTGTGCTCGGACGCGGTCGGTGCTCATGCCATCCACTCCTTGCCGAATACGTGCTCGAGGTCGTCACGCAGGCTTTCCAGCCGGGCTGGCGTGATGTTGCGCACTGGCACCGTGGTGCGTGCAACAGCTTGGCACTGGACAGCTATCCGTCCACCCAAGCGGACACAGTGTCGTCCACGTACGGCGATGAGATTCAGCGTCGGCGTGGTGCGTGCGCCCGGCGTTAGCTGCCTGACTCCCACGCGTGGCAGAGAGCGCTGGCGAGGCTCATCTGGCGGGGGGTCTGGCAGGCGACACGGACTAGGTCGGGGCTCGCGACGATGATGGCTAGTGCCTTCGCGCGGGAGGTGGCGACGTTGAGGCGGTGCAGGTCGTACAGGAACTCCATGCCGCGGGGTGCGTCGTCCGCGGACGAGGTCGCCATCGAGTAGATGACAACCGGGGCTTCGCGGCCCTGGAACTTGTCGACGGTGCCGACCCAAAGACGCGGGAGACTCGCCGTTGCGGCGGCGGACTGGATGGCGCGGATCTGGGCGTTGTAGGGAGTCACCACCATGATCTGCGCAACGCCGATCGGGGCGACTTCGCTGCAGCGGTCGCGCCACTGGCGGCCGAGGAGGGCGCGGACCAGCCTGGCTACGACGGCGGCTTCCTCGGGAGAGGCGTTCGTGTTGCCCTCGTGCGCAACCTCGACCACGCGCAGGCCCGCGCCGGAGAGGGGCGGATCGGCCAGGATCTGCTGCCACTCCAGCCCATCGACGCCGGTCAGCCTGCCGTCGTAGAACGTCGCCGACGTGAACCGGCACAGGTCCGGGTGCAGGCGCCAGGTCTTGTCGATCAGCAGGCCCGCGTTGGTCGGCATGGTGGCCCGATCACCCAGGATGTGCTCCAGCGCGGAGACGCCGGAGCCCGGCGGGTGCGCGGCCTGGCTCGGCTGCGCGAGCTGCTGCGGGTCACCGAGGAGGACGACGTTGCGCGCCGCGCCGGCCACCGCTAGGACGTCAGCCAGCGACACCTGGCCGGCCTCGTCGACGAACAGGGTGTCCACTGAACCCTGGAACTCTGGCCGAGACCACAGCCAGGTTGTGCCTGCCGCAATGTCCAGGTCGCCGTTGGCCAGGCCGTCGACCAGCTTCGGGTAGTCCAGGCGGGCGGCGTCCGGGTGCAGGAACGGGTTGTCGCGGTCGATCTTCTGGCCGACCCGTGGGGCTGGGCGCCCCGAAGCTGCCGCGTGTGACGTGACCGCGTCGATCAGGTTGCAGATGACCGCGTGCGACAAGGCGGTGATGCCGACCGTTCGCCCCTCAGCGACCAGTGCGAGGATCTGCTCGGCGCCGGTGTAGGTCTTGCCGGTGCCCGGCGGCCCCTGGATAGGCAGGTAGGAGTTCGCGAGGGCCAGAGCGACACGAACGGCCGCTTGCTGGGCTGACTCGTCCGGGCCGCGGAGGGCCAGCGCTTCGGCGGAAACGCCGGCGGGCGGCTGGCGCACGAGCAGCGCGGTCGCGGCGTCGAGACCGCCGATGCCGTCGGCCAGCACGCGAGCGCCGAGGTCGCGCATCCGCTCGGCTTGGAGCCGGGTGCCCGGCGGGTCACCCTGGACGAGCGCGGTCGGCAGCGGGCCGTCGTAGTCACGACCAACCTTCAGCAGGATCTCGCCGCGCGCGTCGTCGACCGAGTCAACCGTGAAGCCCCGGCCGGTGACGGGGTCGACGGCCTGCGACAGCTCAGCGAACTTGTGCTCTTGCGGGGGGAACGAGAAGCGCCGAAGGACCGACCGCTTGACCGAGTCGACGACCTCGCCACCCGTCAGCAGGCCCAGCGCATCGGGCTCGGACACCAGGTCCTCGGCCGACAGCGTCCGCACGTAGAAGTAGCGCCACCAGGCGGGCTTGTTCTCCCGGCGGTGCCACTCCAGCGAATCCGCGAGCAGCGCGACGGCGGCCTGCTCGGCGGTTCGTGCCGACGGCTGAGCAGGCACCGACGACAGCAGCGCCGAGCGAAGCCGCGTTACCTCCGAATCCTCCGCGTCACGATCAGGCTCGGTGACCACGGGCCGCGGCAGTTCCGCTGCCGACGCGAGCCCGAGCCGGGCAGCGAGCTCGGGCCGGAGCGACTCCAGCCAGTCCCGCAGCGCGAGCGTGGCCCG
>JASHQA010000138.1 GCA_030037785.1 Streptosporangiaceae bacterium | reverse complement strand
GGATCACCCCGGCGGAGTTGAGGATCATGGAACTGGCCCACAGCCACTTGGGACCCCGGACCTGGCTGGCGGGTCGGCGCCTCAGGTCAACCAGCACCGCGGCCTTCAGGCTGGTCTCGGCCGCCGCGCTGGCCGCGAGCAGCCACCGCGTGCGCGGGCTGAGGTTAGTCCACCAGTGTGCGATGCCGTCCTGCGCTGACATGCCGGTACCTTACCGCGACCGCACTGCGAGCCCGGGCGGTGCGCCGCCCCCGCTGGCCTAGCGGTGCGCCGTCCCCGCGGCCTTGCGGTGCGCCGCCCCCGCCGCCTTGCGGTGCGCCGCCCCCCGCGGGTGGCTGGTCTGCGAGGCTGTCGGTATGGCAACCGACGTTTCCCATCGCAGGCTCACCGTCGAACGGGTCGAGGCCGGGACGTTCGCCGCTGTCAACGATCGCGGTGGCCGGATCGTGTTCGGTACCGCGGGCGGCGCGGAGTTCACGCCGGTCGATCTGCTCATGGCGGCGATTGGCGGGTGTACCGCGATCGATGTCGACGCCCTGACCTCGCGCCGGGCCGAGCCGGACTCCTTCGAGATCGGCGTGGACGCCGACAAGGCGCGCGATCGTGGTGGCAACCACTTGATCAACATCGAAGTCACGTACCGGATCGCATTCCCGGCGGGAGCCGGCGGTGACAAGGCGCGGGCGATCTTGCCCGACGTGGTGCGCCAGTCGCACGACCGGCTGTGCACGGTGAGCCGCACGATCGAGCTCGGGGCTCCGGTCGCTACCCGCATCGAGTAGCGAGACGCTGCTCCTGATGTCGCCATACTTTGGTATGGTGATTGTGTGGCGACGCGTAAGGTGACTATCACGCTGGACGAGGGCCTGGTCGCGGCCATGACCGTCGCGGCGCGCGAGGCGGGCATCCCGCTGTCGCGCATGATTGCGAGCGCGGCCGAGCGGGAGATGCGGCGGCACATCGGCCTCGCCGCAGTGGCCGCGTGGGAAGCCGAGCACGGCGCATTCACTCCTGAGGAACTGGCCGCCGCCCGAGCCGAAATGGCGGCGGCGGACAACGAGTACTTCCAGGCCGGAGACGACGCGGCGTGAGTCAGCCGTACGTCTACGACGTCGGCGCGCTGGTCGCGCTGGACAAGAATGATCGCCGGATGTGGGCGCGGCACAAGCTGGCGCTCACGGAGGAGCGGGATATCCACGTTCCCGCGATCGTCGTCGGCCAGGCATGGCGTGACGGCCGCCGCCAGGTTCGGCTGGGGCAGGTACTGGCCGGATGCCGCGTCGACCCGGTCGGGCTGCACACCAGCAAGGCAGCCGGCGTCCTCTGCGGCAGGTCGGAGACCGCTGACGTCGTGGACGCGACCGTCGTGATCATGGCCGCGGCGCTGCGTGCGATCGTCTGGACCTCGGATCACCGTGAAATTGGCCAGCTGGCCCGTGCTTCGGGCAGTCGGCCCGGGCTGGTCGTCCGGCCCGTGTGACCAGGCGCGCTATCCTTCCCGCCCCGGTTCCGTCCGGCGAAGCGATCGACGTCGGCACGGCCGGCCGGAGATGAGCCTTGCTGGCCAGCTGGCTCAGCGGGCGGCTGCGGCCGCCACCTCGAGCACGACTTTGACCCGG
Source organism: Streptosporangiaceae bacterium (assembly GCA_030037785.1). GTDB lineage: Bacteria > Actinomycetota > Actinomycetes > Streptosporangiales > Streptosporangiaceae > JAJYUU01. Next base: position 15,740 of record JASHQA010000138.1, on the reverse strand, counting down.
CCGCCTTCGCCGACCGGTGCGGCCGCGGCAGGCATGGCGTCGCCCGGCTGCACCGAGAGCTCGACGGCGAGAGTCTCGCGGGCGATGAGGTCTGCGTTGGCCCGGATCGCGTCGGCGACATCACCGTCCGCGCCGACGGTCAGCGCGATCCGGTCCGAGACCGCCAGCCCGGCGTCGCGCCGAGCCTGCTGCACGACGCGCACGGTGTCACGGGCCACCCCCTCGGCCGCGAGCTCCGGTGTGACGGTCGTGTCCAGCTCGACCAGGCCGGTGCTGCCGGGCAGCGCCGCGGTCGACTCCGGATGCGCGGCGGCCAGCCGGACCTCGTACTCGCCGGGTGCCAGCTCGACGCCGGCGGCGATGACACGGTCGCCCACGCGCTGCGCGTTCCCCGCCTTGACGGCGCGGATGACCTCCTGCACCGCGGCGCCGAGGCGGGGCCCGAGCACGCGCGGGTTGACGGTGAGCTCGAACGTGCCGAGGCTGGCCGGGTCGGACGACAGCGCGACGTCCTTGACGTTGACCTCGTCGCGGATGAGCTCGGCGTAGGGGGCGAGCGCGCCGGCATCCGGGTGCGCGACGGTGAGCCTGGCCAGCGGAAGCCGGACCCGCAGCTGACGCGCCTTGCGGAGGCCGAGCGCGGTGCTGCACACGGCGCGCACCAGGTCCATGGCGTCGGCCAGCGAGTCGTCCTGCGGCCAGTCCGCGAGCTCCGGCCAGTCGGCGAGGTGCACGCTCTCCGCGCCGGTAAGGCCGCGCCAGATGGCCTCGGTGGTCAGCGGCAGCAGCGGCGCGGCGGCCCGGCAGACCGCCTCGAGCACGGTCCACAGGGTGTCGAGCGCAGCGCGGTCGCCGGCCCAGAACCGGTCCCGCGACCGGCGGATGTACCAGTTCGTCAGCACCTCGAGGTACTCGCGCAGTTCCTGGCAGGCGGCGCCGATGTTGTAGACGTCGAGTAGCTGCTCCATCCGGGTTACGGCGGCGCGCGTCTTCGCCAGCACGTACCGGTCCAGCACGTGCTCACTGGTCGTCGACTGCTTCGCCTGGTACGACTCAGCGTTCGCGTACAGCGCGAAGAAGTAGTAGCTGTTCCACAACGGCAGGATGGCCTGCCGGACGGCATCCCGGATGCCGGGCTCGGACACCGCGATGTCGCCGCCGCGCAGGATCGGGCTGGCCATCAGCAGCCAGCGCATCGCGTCCGAGCCGTACGTGTCGAACGCGGCGTTCACGTCGGGATAGTTGCGGAGGCTCTTGGACATCTTCTGCCCGTCGCTGCCGAGGATGATGCCGTGGCAGACGCAGTCGCGGAACGCCGGTCGGTCGAACAGCGCGGTGGCGAGCACGTGCAGCGTGTAGAACCAGCCGCGAGTTTGCGGGGTGTACTCCACGATGAAGTCAGCCGGGTAGTGGGAGTCGAACCAGTCGGCGTTCTCGAACGGGTAGTGCACCTCGGCGAACGGCATCGACCCCGACTCGAACCAGCAGTCCAGCACCTCGGGTACCCGGCGCATGGTCGAGCGGCCGGTCGGGTCGTCTGGGTTCGGCCGGGTCAGCTCGTCGATGCCGGGGCGGTGCAGGTCGGCCGGCCGAACCCCGAAGTCACGTTCGAGCTCGTCCAGGGAGCCGTAGACGTCGGTCCGCGGATAGTCCGGATCGTCGCTCTGCCACACCGGGATCGGCGAGCCCCAGAACCGGTTGCGGGAGATCGACCAGTCCCTGGCGTTCTCCAGCCACTTGCCGAACTGGCCGTCCTTGACATGCGCGGGTACCCAGGTGATCTGCTCGTTCAGCTCGACCATCCGGTCCCTGAACTTGGTCACCTCGACGAACCAGCTCGACACCGCCTTGTAGATGAGCGGGTTGTCACAGCGCCAGCAGTGCGGGTAGGAGTGCGTGTAAGTCTCCAGCCGGACCAGGCTGCCCTGGTCGCGCAGCTTAGCCGCTAGGCCGGCGTTGGCGTCGAAGACGTGCTGACCCTCGAAGTCCGGCACGACGGCAGTGAACCGGCCGCGGGAGTCGACGGTCAGCACCGTCGGGATGCCCGCCGCGGTGCACGCCGCAGCGTCAGCCTCGCCGTAGGCGGGCGCCATGTGCACGACGCCGGTGCCGTCCTCGGTCGTCACCTCGTCGGAGAAGATCACCCGGAACGCGTCCTGGGTGCCGAACCTCTCGGCGTCGGCGAGATAGGGGAGCAGCGGCTCGTACCGGCGACCCGCCAGCTCCGCGCCGGTCAGCTCGCCGACGACGGCTGCGCCCTCAAGCTCGCGCTCGTAGGCGGCCTGCCGGTCGCGGGCCAGGATGTAGCGCTCGCCGTCCTTCGCGAGCACCACGTAGCTGATGTCCGGGCCCACCGCGACGGCCTCGTTGGACGGCAGCGTCCACGGTGTGGTGGTCCAGGCCAGCAGCCACTCCCCGGTCTCCAGCTTGAACCGGACGGTGACCGACGGGTCCGGCCGGTCCCGGTACACGTCCTCATCCATCCGCAGCTCGTGGTTGGACAGCGGCGTCTCGCACCGCCAGCAGTACGGCAGCACCTTGAAGCCCTCGTAGACCAGCCCCGACTCCCAGAGCTGCTTGAAGGCCCACATGACGCTCTCCATGTAGGAGAGATCCAGGGTCTTGTAGTCGTGGTCGAAGTCCACCCAGCGGGCCTGCCGGGTTACGTAGTCGCGCCACTCGCGGGTGTAGCGCAGCACCGACTCGCGACAGGCCGCGTTGAACTTCCCGATGCCCATCGCGACGATGTCCGGCTTGCCCGAGAGGCCGAGCAGCCGCTCCGCCTCGACCTCGGCGGGCAGGCCATGGCAATCCCAGCCGAACCGGCGCTCGACCCGGCGGCCCTGCATGGTGCGGAACCGCGGCACCACGTCCTTGACGTATCCGGTGACAAGGTGGCCGTAGTGCGGCAGGCCGTTGGCGAACGGCGGGCCGTCGTAGAAGACGAACTCGCGGTCGAGCGGGCGCTGCTCGATAGACCGGCGGAAGGTGTCGCCCGCGGCCCAGTAGGCGAGCACGCCATGCTCAAGCTCGGGAAAGCTCGGCTGGGCCGGGACTCCGCTGCCCGGCTGGCCGGCGGCCTTGGCCGTCTGCGCCCTGGGGTAAACGCTCATCGGGTGGTACGTCCTCGCGGCGATCTGCTGGTCCTCGGTAGCGCTGGCCATCGTGGCCGGCCGCTGGTGCGAGGACGACGCGCCCGCTCCCGCGCGGGCGTACCGCGGTACCACCTCGCTTGCCGCGTGCAGTGCCGGTGCCGGCGTGCGCGCGACCGCTTGCTGACCGGCTATGACGGGCCGGACCCGCCCGGTTCTACTCAGGCCTGCCCGCGCGTCCGTCTGGCGTGCTGAGCAGGCCCTTTCTTCCGGAAGCTCCCCGGTGATAGCCGGATCATCGCCGTGTACCCGTTAGTTTAGCCGGTCCGGCAAGTCGGTTTCCGGATGCGTGGCATCCCGGCCGCGGCGCGGCGGCTGTGGGGTCTGCGCCAGCGGCTGTCGGGTCTTTGCCGGCGGCTGTGGGGCGCTCGCCGGCGGCTGCGCTGACCCGACCTGGCCGTCCCCGGCCAGGTATGCCGCCGCCACGCCCTTGGGCACGCACATCCGCCAGGCGTCCAGGACCAGCTCCCGCATCTCGGCCTGATCGAGCGCACCGAGCCGAGCGCGGACCCAGTGGTAGCGCATATCCGACTGGCTCGGCAGCAGGAACTTATCCGGCTCGGCGGCGACCAGGGCCGCGCGCTCCTCCTTCGGGAAGCCGAATCCCATGATCGTCTCGTCGCGGGAGAACGCCAGGAACACGATCCGCCCCACGCGGAACTTCACCCGGTCGCGGACCAGCACCTCATACGCGCGCGGCAGCGTGCTGGCGAGCGCGCGCACCTCGTCGATCGTCACCACGCCGTCAGTCTGCCGAGGGCCTCTGACACCGCGGCGCTGCCGAATCCGCCAGCGGCATCCGCCAGCGGCGTTCAGCCGGGCGCGGACTGGCTGGCTTCCGTGCCGGCGGTTCGCCACCTGGCCGTCCCCGCCCTAGTCTTCGAGGGTGGGCATCCGGCTGCCGCTGTTCCCGCTCGGGAGCGTCCTGTACCCGGGCCTCGTGCTGCCGCTGCACATCTTCGAGGACCGCTACCGGCTGCTTGTCGCGGACCTGCTCGCCGGGCCGGAGCCCAGGCAGTTCGGCGTGATCGCGATCCGGCAGGGCAGGGAGACTGGCGTCGACGGGGTCTCGTCGCTCTACGAGACCGGGTGCATCGCCGTGCTGCGCCGGACGGAGAAGCACCCAGATGGCCGTTTCGATCTGGTAACGGTCGGAACAGACCGCTTTAGGCTGATGAGCCTGGCCGAGCCGGCGCCGTACTTCCGCGGCGATGTCGAACTGCTGCCCGAGGGCGTCGGCGACGTGGCCGCGGCGACTGCCGCGGTGCCGTCTGTGCAGCGGCAGTTCCGCGCGTACCTGGACCTGCTCACCGAGCGCAGCCAGACGCAGGTGAGCATTTCCGAGCTGCCCGACGAGCCGGTGCTGCTGTCGTACCTGGTCGCCGCCGTCGTCGTGGTGGACCTGCCAGTGAAGCAGCGGCTGCTGGAAGAGCCCGACGCGCTGCGTCGGCTCGCGGCCGAGCGATCACTGCTGACCACCGAGATGCGGATGATGCGGTCCCTCACCGTGACCGCGGCGCCGGAACTGCGTTACACGCCGTACAGCCAGAACTGAGCGCCGGGGCCGCCCCTGGTGGCCCCCGGTCAGCCCGAACCGGCCGGCGCCCGCAGCGCGACCGCGGCCTCCGTCGTGAGCAGCTGGAATGTGAATGTCTCCAGCAGGTAGAGGGTGACCTGGGAGTCGGTGTGGGACAGGTAGCCGATGGCGAAGTCCTGGCCGATGTGCAGGCCAAAGTCACCGCCGCGCGCGGTCAGCACGACCGCCCCAGAGATCGCTGGCGCCCAGATGAGCTCGCCGTCCAGCACGTTGTGCAGGTGCCGGATGATCGGGTAGCCGTGGTCACTGGCCTCGCTGACCGCGGTGTAGGTCTCCGCTGACAGCACGGCGGCGTACGGTCCGTCCACGCCGGCCGCGCGCAGCTGCCCGGCTGCCCGCGCGAATGCCATCGGGTAGTCGGCGGGCTGGGCAGGCAAGATCAGTGGCGGGTTGCTCGCACCCGGCATGATGCCGCCGATGCCCGCCGCCGGGTAGCCGGCGAAGATGGCCTGGTCTTCGGCGAACGCGATCTGCCGGGCGGCGTCTCTGGCCGGCTGCCAGTCCGGGTCTGCCGCGCCGCGCGCGACGTCGTCGATCTGCTCGCGACTGAGCGTGAACGGCACCCGCAACTCGACCAGCGGCAGGACCCGGCGCTGTCTCGCCTGCACGCCCTTGCCCGGCGCGTCGATGGTGGCCTGGTGACCGGTGCCGATCGCGGCCGTCTCTAGCCCCGTGGGCCCGTGCACGTCCACGACCCGTCGGCCGGCGAGGTAGCGCTTGAGCGTCCGCGCCGACTCCTGCTCGATATCGGTCCACGCCTCATCGGAGACTGGCGCCAGCTCGCGGTGCAGGTTGTTCATGTCGAAGCTTCTCCTCGGAGGCTGCCGATACTGAGTGAGCCGTCGCCTGGCGACGGAGTCCGGTGCGGTGCGGGCCGAGCGGCCCGGCCGTCGCCGCTGAGCGTGTCAAACTCATCGAGCAGGGACTGTGGCGGCACGAAGAACAGGTTCCCGGTGGCCGCTCGGCTGAAGTCCAGGATGCGGTCATAGTTTCCGGGCGGGGAGCCGACGAACATGTTCTGCAGCATCTGCTCGATCGTGGCCGGCGAGCGCGCATACCCGATGAAGTAGGTGCCGAACTCACGCGCGGCCAGCGAGCCGAAGGGCATGTTGTCCCGCACGATCTTGATTTCCTCGCCGTCGACCTCGATGGTGGTCAGCGCGTTGTGCGCCGAGGACGGCTTGACGTCGTCAGCAAGCTCGATGTCGTCGAGCTTCGTGCGCCCGATGATCTTTTCCTGCTGCTCGACCGGCAGCGCGTTCCAGGCGTCGAGGTCGTGCAGGTACTTCTGCACGATCACGTAGCTGCCGCCGGCGTACGCGGGCTCCTCGGCGCCGATGATCGCTGCCCGCACGGCGGCCGCGCCGGTCGGATTCTCCGTTCCGTCGACGAAGCCGAGCAGGTCGCGCTCGTCGAAGTAGCTGAACCCGTGCACCTCGTCGGCTACCGTCACGGTTCCGGTCAGCCGGTTCATGAGCTGGCCGGCCAGTTCGAAGCACAGGTCCATGCGCGTTGCCCGAATGTGAAACAGCAGGTCGCCAGCCGTGCTGACGGCGTGTCGCCCGGCGGCGAAGATCTCGCGGAACGGGTGCAGGCCGGCCGGTCGCGGCAGGTCAGTCAGCCGGTCCCACGCCGTCGCGCCGATGCCGGTGACGCAGCTCAGCCGTCCGGTAAGGTCCCGGAATCCGACCGCTCGGACGAGCGCAGCCACGTCCGCGCACAAGCTTCGGGTCGCGGCCGCGCTGACCTCACCCGGGTTGACAACCACCACGAGGAAGATGGCCGCCTTGGTCAGCGGCGAGACGACCGCCTGCGGCTGCGACGGCTGGGCGGGCCGGGACGGGTAGACCGGTCGGGCTGGTTCGGCGGCGAATGCCCCGGCCGGAGCGTCGGTGCTCACCCGCTCATCCTGTCGCATAGCCGGCCCCGGCGGCCGGCCACCTGCCGGAATGGCCAGGGGGACGGGTTGGTTGCTCGGGTTACGGCGACCGTAGGAGGCAGCGATGAGCACGACCACTCAAGCCGGGGGTGCCAGCCCGGTCGACTTTGCCGCGTTCGGGGACTACGGCGACTTCCGGCCGAAGAACAGGCCGGCCGGAGCCGGGGCCGGTGAATTCGTCCGGCCCGGCTATCGGTTCCAGGGCCGGATCACCGCAGACGGATCGAGTGGCTACCCGGCCGAGGCGGGCCGCTACCACCTGTACATCTCGTGGGCCTGCCCGTGGGCGAATCGCACGGCCATCGTGCGCGACCTCCTCGGCTTGCAGGACGTGATCTCGCTGTCCGCGGTCGACCCGGTGCGCGACGGCCGCGGCTGGGCCTTCCGCGAGGGGAACGGCTACGGTCTGGACCCGGTCAGTGGCTTCGCCTTCCTGCGCGAGGCCTACGAGGCGACCGAGCCGGGCTACGACGGGCACGTCTCGGTGCCGGTGCTCTGGGACAAGCAGGCCGGCCGCATCGTCAGCAACAACTTCCCCGACATCACCCTGGACCTGGACACGCAGTTCGGCGCGTGGGCCAGTCCGGCTCATGACCTGTACCCGGAAGCGCTGCGGCCGCAGATCGACGAGCTCAACGACCTTGTCTACACAACCGTGAACAACGGCGTGTACCGCTCCGGGTTCGCCACCACGCAGGAGGCGTATCACCACGCCGTCACGCGGCTGTTCGAAACCCTGGACACGCTGGACCAGCGGCTGGCCGGCCAGCGGTACCTGTTCGGTGCCGGCATCACCGAGGCGGACGTGCGGCTGTATGTGACGCTTGCCCGCTTCGACGCCGTGTATTACTCGCACTTCAAGTGCAACCTGCGCCGGATCGCTGACTACCCGAGCCTGTGGGGTTACGCGCGCGACCTGTACGCGCTGCCCGCGTTCGGCACCAACACCCGGTTCGACCAGATCAAGCGGCACTACTACAGCACGCACCCGCAGCTGAACCCGTCCCGGATCGTGCCGGACGGGCCGCTGCTCGACTGGACGGCGCCAGCCGGACGGGACCGGCTCGCCAGCCGCTGACCACGCGCGCCAGCCGGGGTAGCGTGGCGATGTGCAGCAGTATGCGGAGGCAGCAGGCCTCGTCGAGCGGTCGGCGGCCGCGTTCGTCCGCGGCATCCCGGACCCGCTGACCGACGACGGATACTTCGGCCCCGCCAGCGTGGCGTGGCGGATCAGCGGTGACCTGTCCGCGCCGGTGGGCGGGCTGCGCGCGCTGCTCATCCAGGCGCTGCACCCGCTCGCGATGGCCGGCGTCGACCAGCACAGCGACTGGCGCGCTGATCCGGTGGGCAGGCTCGCCGCGACTTCTGCGTACCTGGCAATCACGACATTCGGGGAACGGGCTAGCGCTGGGCGCGCGGCCGCTCGCGTGCGGCGCATCCACGAGCGGGTCAGGGGCGTTGACCCGGTGACGGGTCAGGAGTACTGCGCCAGCGACCCGGCGTTGCTGCTGTGGGTGCACGCGGTCCTGGTCGACTCGAACGTCGTCGCGCGCGATCTGTTCGGTACGCCGCTGATCGCCGATGAGGCCGATCGCTACGTCGAGGAAATGGTGGTCGCGGCGGAACTGGTCGGCGTGCCTGCCGACATGGTGCCGGACAGCACGGCGGCGCTCGAGCGCTACCTGGCCCGGATCCGCCCGCAACTGCGCTGCACACCGGCTGCTCGCGAGGCCGCCGCGTACCTGCTCGAGCCGCCAGGGCTGGCGGAGGAGGTGGCCGAGATCTGGCGGGACATCCGGGAGGCGGTGCTCGCCTGTTTGCCGGACTGGGCCGCCGACAGCTACGGGTACCGGGTGCCGGACCTGACCGCGATCCGCCGCGACGAGATCCGGCAAGCGCTCGGGGTGCTGGACGCGGTGTTCATCGGCCAGCCGGGCGTGCTGGAGGCCAGGCAGCGCATCACCCTGCAGATGCGGGCGCACGCGGGGGGTTCGGGGGGTCGTCCCCCCATGCCAACGCCGGCATGAGGCGCTCACTCCGGGTGCTGGCGGCGGCCACCGCGGGAGCCGTCACGACCGCGGCAGCGGTGGCGGTGGTGCGACGGCGGGTCGGCGCGCTCCGGTTCCAGCGCGGGGTCGCCGCTGCCCAGCTAGCCGTGCGCGGCGGGCTCCGGTACGCGGGCAGCGCGCCGCGGCTGTTCGCCGCCGCAGGCGAGCAGCGGCAGCAGCTGCGCACCGATCTGGCCATGCGGACGGCCGATGACATCGCGGCGACGCTCGGCACGATGAAGGGCGTCATGGTCAAGCTCGGCCAGCTGGCCAGCTACGTGGACGAGGGTCTCGCGCCGTCGGTCCGCCGGACGCTGAGCCGGCTGCAGGACAGCGTGCCGCCGATGAGCGCCGAGCTGGCCGCCGGCGTCGTGGCCGAAGAACTCGGCGCGCCGCCGGACCGGCTGTTCGCCCGCTGGGACCCCGAGCCCATCGCCGCCGCGTCGATAGGCCAGGTGCACCGCGCCATCACCGCCGACGGTCGCGCCGTCGCCGTGAAGGTGCAGTATCCCGGCATAGCCGAGATGATGGCGGCGGACCTGGACAACGTGTCGCTGCTGCGCCGCATGCTTCGGGTCACCGCGCCGAGCCAGGACGTCGACGGCCTGGTCGCTGAGCTGCGGGAGCGCGTGCTCGAGGAGCTCGACTACCGGCGCGAGGCGGCGAACCAGCAGCGGCTGCATCGCTACTTCAGCGGACACCCGACGATCAGCGTGCCCGCGATCGTGCCTGAGCTGTCAACCCGCCGGGTGGTGACCAGCGAGCTGGTTACCGGCGCGCGCTTCGCCGAGATCCTCGGCTGGCCGCAGCGTGAGCGCGACATGGCCGGGGAGACGCTGTACCGGTTCGTTTTCCGGAGCCTGTACGAGGTACGCGCGTTCAACGGCGATCCGCACCCCGGCAACTACCTCTTCCATGGCGACGGCAGGGTAACTTTCCTCGACTTCGGCATGGTCAAGCACTTCACCGACACCGACCTGCTCCCGCTGATGGCGATGGCGCGCACGCTGTGCGTGGACGACGACCCAGCGCGGTTTCGGGCCAGCCTGGAGGAGGCCGGCTTCCTGGTGCCGGGTGCACCGCTGAGCGACGCCGAGGTCGCCGACCACCTGGCCGTTTTCTACCAGCTCATCCGTGAGTCCGCGACTGTGACGGTCACCGGACAGTACGCCTCCGCGGTGGTGCACCGGTTCTTCGACGTGCGGAGTCCGGTGGCCCAGTACGCGCGGATTCCCCGGTCATACGTGATCCTGCAGCGCATCAACCTCGGCTTGTTCGCCCTGCTGGGCGAGATGCAGGCGACGGCCAACTGGCGGGCGGTCGCCGAGGAGATCTGGCCGTTCATGGAGGTGCCGCCCAGCACCCCGATCGGCGTGGCCGAGCAGGCCTGGCTGGCGAGCCGGCCGTCGCTGGCCGCGCTGTCGGCGTAGCACCGGCGCCGGGCCCGTCGCCGCCCTAGCCGCCGCCACGAGCCGCAGGCCGCCTGCCGGTTCGTGGCTCAGCGGCGGCTCCGGGTGCCCGTCCGCGGTTGGTAGGGTGCAGACGAGCTTCGGCAGCGCGAGGACGTTGGGCTGTGACAAATCAGATATATCCGTTCATATGGCTGAAGCAGGCGGCAGCGGGGTGAAGGTCCTGATCACCGGCGGCGCCGGGTATATCGGCAGCACGGTCGCGTCGGCTTGCCTCGATGTCGGCATCACCCCGGTGATCGTGGACAGCCTCGTCACCGGGCGCCGTGAGTTCACCAGCGGCCGGGAGTTCTACGAGGGCGACATCGCCGACGGCGCCCTGCTCGACAAGGTGTTCGACGACCACCCCGACATCAAGGCGGTCGTGCACTGCGCCGCTCTCATCGTCGTGCCCGACTCGGTGTCCGACCCCGTCGGCTACTACGAAGCGAACGTGGCCAAGAGCCTCGCGATGGTTCGGCACCTGCTCCGCAACGGCTGCCACCGGCTGCTGTTCAGCTCCTCGGCCGCGATCTACCAGGCCGAGCAGGGCGGCAGCGTGGACGAGGACTCACCCATCGTCCCGCTCAGCCCCTACGGGCGCACCAAGGCGGTCTGCGAGGGCATGTTCGCTGACATCGCCGCGGGCACCGCGCTGCGGGTGCTGTCGCTGCGCTACTTCAACCCGATCGGCGCCGACCCCAAGCTCCGCACCGGCCTGCAGATTCGCTTCCCGTCGCACGCGCTGGGCAAGCTGATTCAGGCGCACAACTCGGGAGCGCAATTCCCGATCACCGGCACGGACTACCCGACCAGGGACGGTTCGGGCATCAGGGACTACGTGCACGTCTGGGATCTCGCCGCCGCCCACGTCGCCGCGCTGAGGTTGTTCGACGTCGCGCTCGATGGTGCCGCCGCGCTCGCCATCAACCTCGGCACCGGGTCGGGCACCACGGTCCGCGAACTGGTGGCCGCGTTCAACAGCGTGGTCTCGCCGCCAGTGGCGGTCGTCGAGGCGCCCCCGCGGCCGGGCGACCCCGCAGGCGCGTTCACCCGCACCGACCGGGCTCGCCAGCTGCTGGGGTGGACGGCCACGCACTCGCTGGCCGAGGGCATCGCGGACTCGCTGCGCTGGGCGGACGTCCGGGACTCGGTGCTCACCGGGCCGACTGAGTAGCCGGAGTCGGCGCGAACCGATGGCGGAGCCGAAGGCGGGTATGTAACCGTTGCGGGTAATCAGCTCAACCCCCAACACACGAGGCAGGTGGCCGGCCGGTTGACCGGGGCAACCCAGCAGGTGTTGTCGGTCGTGCTCGCACTGGGCGGAGCGCTCTGCTACGCGGTCGCCGCGGTGACGCAACAGCGGTGCGCTGCGCGGCTGACCTCCGGCTCCGCGGTGGATCTTCGCCTCGTCCTGCGGCTTGCCCGGACCCGCAGCTGGCAGCTGAGCATGATCGCCCTGGTCGCCGGGTACGCCCTGCACGCATCGGCGCTGGCGCTAGGGCGCCTTGTTGTCGTCGAGCCGGTGATCCCGCTCGGGCTGCTGATGGCACTGCTGCTCGGGGCCAGGGCCGAGGGCCGCTCGCTGTGCTGGTCGGAGTGGACCGCGGCGATCGCGGCGGTCGCTGGCCTCGCAGTGTTCCTGGTCGCGGCCCAGCCGTCGGGCGGGCAGCAGACCGCCCAGACTGGTCCGCTCGGCATCGCCACGGCGGTCGCGGTCACGGTGGCCGCCCTGTGCTGCGTCGTCACCACCAGGACGACTGTCTCGCATCGAGCCATCCCGCTCGCGGTCGGCGGCGGGATCGCGGCGGGCGTCACCGACACGCTGACCAAGACGGTCGTGCCGCTGGCCGGTGCCCAGCAGTTCGCGCTGCTGGGCGACGTCCGGCTGTACCTGCTCGCGGTCGTCGGCCTGCTCGCGCTCACCATGCAGCAGAACGCGTACCGGGCAGGCGGCCTGGCGGCCTCGCTGCCCGCCTTCGTGGTTCTTGAGCCGCTAGTCGGCTCCGCGCTCGGACTGATGATCTACCACGAGCGGGTGGGCGCTGACCCGCTGCGAATCACGATCGAGGTACTCGCCGTTCTCGCGGCCGTCTGGGGCATCGCCAGGCTCGCGCGGTCGGTCATCGCTGAATTTGGCCGGCTCGCCGAGCTCGCCGCGCCTGCACCTGGCGCGGTCGGCTGACCAGCACTGCTCGCTCTGGTGCAACTACAAGGCGTAGCAGGTACCCGTCTGGGCTTCCGGTCACCGGCAACATCGGGTCAGATAGCTGGCGAATCCCGGATGTACGTGTCATCGTCACCTTAACCTTGCTGCCCGCGATCGGCGGTCGGCGCGGCCGGAAGGCAGGTGGCCTGCTCGTTGACCGGGGTTGGGCAGCAGGCTCTGGCGATAGCGTTCGCGCTGGCAGGTGCGCTGAGCTATGCGGTCGCCTCGGTGACCCAGCAGCGAGCAGCCGCCGCGATGACCACTGGCCGCACCTTCGACCTCACGCTGGTGATGCGGCTGCTCCGGGCGCGCCCCTGGCTCCTGGGCATGGTCGCGGTCATCGCCGGCTACCTGCTGCAGGCGGTCGCGCTGGATCTCGGCCGGCTCCTGGTCGTGGAGCCGGTATTCCCGCTCGGGCTGCTGCTGGCTCTGCTGCTCGCCGCGCGCGCCGACGGCAGGAGCTTGCGGCCGCCGGAGTGGACCGCGGGGATCGCGGTGATGGCCAGCCTCGTCGTGTTCCTGATCGCGGCGGAGCCGTCCGGCGGCGACCGGACGGCTCCGGTCACGTCGCTGGCCGCCACGGCGGCAGGTGCGGTCGTCGTCACCGTCCTGGGTTGGCTCTTGTCGGTGCGGCGGCCCGCACCCCGCCGGGCCCTGGCGCTGAGCCTCGGTGGCGGCGTCGGGGCTGGCGTCACTGACGCGCTCACCAAGACCGTGGCGGCCCTGGTCGGCTCGCTGGGCTTCGGGATCTTCGGCGACGTCAGGCTGTACCTGCTCGCGCTCGTCGGCCTGCTGACGCTGACCGTGCAGCAGAACGCCTATCGCGCCGCCGGGCTCGCCGCGTCGCTGCCCGCGTTCGTGGTGCTGGAGCCGGTCGTCGGCTCGCTGCTGGGGCTGTTCGTCTACCACGAAGGCGTCGGTGACAGCCCCCTGCAGATCGCGATCGAGGTGCTCGCCGTGCTGACCGCGGTGTGGGGCATTGCGCGCCTGGCGAACTCGGTGAACACCGAACTCGCCACCGTGGCCACCCTGGCAGCGGCGCCGGCCAAGCCGGCTGCCTGAGTCCGCTCAGCCTAGGCGCCAGTATGTGGTCACGGCTTCTGGTCAGTCGGGCCGGGGGAGCAGCCGAGGAAGGGTCCGGCCGGCAAATGCGTTAGCCGACGAGGGCCGGGCCCGGGCATGCTGAGACGCGGTCCCGACCGCCTGCCGCCGGATGGAGCATAGCCGTGACTGCCTCGCTCGCTGCGCTGCGAGCGCGCCTGCCCGAGCTGATGCTGCGTGACGAGCATCGGCTGGCGCGGCGCGCCGACCGGGCCCGGTCGCTGCGGGACGTCGGCGCCCGCTCGCAGGCCATCGCCGAGCTTGCGGCCGACGTCGCGGTCGCCGAGGAGCGCGTCGCCGCGCGGCGAGCCGCGGTGCCGGTGATCACCTTTCCGGCCGAGCTGCCGGTCAGTCACCGCAAAGCGGAGCTGGCCGCGGCGATCGCCGGGCACCAGGTGGTGATCGTCGCGGGGGAGACCGGGTCGGGCAAGACGACCCAGCTGCCCAAGATCTGCCTGGAACTCGGCCGAGGGGTCAGCGGCCAGATCGGCCACACGCAGCCGCGGCGGATCGCAGCGCGCACGGTCGCCGCCCGGATCGCGGCAGAACTGCAGACCGAGCTCGGCACTGCGGTCGGCTACAAGGTCCGGTTCGCGGACACCTCGAGTGACGACACGCTCATCACGGTGATGACCGACGGCATCCTGCTGACGGAGCTGCAGCGTGACCGTCAGCTGCTGCGTTACGACACGCTGATCATCGACGAAGCGCACGAGCGCAGCCTCAATATCGACTTCATCCTCGGCTACCTCAAGCAACTGCTGCCGCGCCGCCCGGATCTGAAAGTCATCATCACCTCGGCCACCATCGACCCGGAGCGGTTCAGCCGGCACTTCGCGGCGGGCGCTGGCCCCGGCGACCGGGCGGGACAACCGAGGTTGGCTGGCCAGGTCGTCGTTCCCCCCGTGATCGAAGTATCTGGCCGCACCTATCCGGTTGAGGTGCGATACCGGCCCCTCGCTGACCCGGACCAGCCCCGCAGCGAGCCGCGCGACCAGGTCCAGGGCATCGTCGACGCACTCGCCGAGCTGCGTCGGGCGGGGCCGGGCGACGTGCTGGTGTTCCTGTCCGGCGAGCGGGAGATCCGGGACACCGCCGACGCGCTGGCCGGTGAGCCCGGCCTGGAGGTGCTGCCGCTGTACGCGCGACTGTCGGCCGCGGAGCAATATCGCGTGTTTGCCAGCGGCGAAACAGGCGGGCGCAGCGCGGCGCAGCAGGGTCGGCGGGTGGTGCTGGCAACCAATGTTGCCGAGACGTCGCTGACGGTTCCTGGCATCCGGTACGTCATCGATCCGGGGACCGCCCGGATCTCGCGCTACAGCCAGCGCACGAAGGTGCAGCGGCTGCCCATCGAGGCGATCTCGCAGGCCTCGGCGAACCAGCGCAAGGGCCGCTGCGGGCGGACGTCCGACGGCGTGTGCGTCCGGCTCTACAGCGAGACGGACTTCGAGTCCCGGCCCGAGTTCACCGAGCCGGAGATCCTGCGCACCAACCTGGCGTCGGTCATCCTCCGGATGGCGGCCCTCGACCTTGGCTCGATCGCGGACTTTCCGTTCCTCGACGCGCCGGACTCGCGGCAGGTCGCGGACGGCGTGCGGCTGCTGACCGAACTGGGCGCGATCAGCGCCGGCAGCCACGGCGGCCCGGTGCGGCTGACCGACACCGGGCGCAAGCTCGCCGAGCTTCCCGTCGACCCCAGGCTGGGCCGGATGATCCTGGCGTCCGGACCGAATGGCTGCGCTCGCGAGGTGCTGGTGATCACCGCCGCGCTGGCGATCCAGGACCCGAGGGAGCGTCCCGCCGACGCCAGGGACGCCGCGGACGGGATGCACCGCCGGTTCGCCGAGCCCGGCTCCGATTTCCTGGCGCTCGTCACGCTCTGGGACTACGTGCGCGAGCAGCAGCGGCAGCTGTCTTCATCGGCGTTCCGTCGGCTGTGCCGCCGCGAGTACCTGCACTTCCTCCGCATCCGGGAGTGGCAGGACGTGTACAGCCAGCTACAGCGGGCGGCGCGGGACGTGGGCGTCGTCATCGGCCGGGACCGCAGCCGGGACCGCAGCCGTGCCGGGTCGGCCACGGGTGCTGCGGGTGCGGGTGGCGTCCGTCGCGACGGTGGCGTGGATGGCGTGGATGGCGTGGATGGCGTGGGCGGCGTCTCTAGCTCGGGGTCGGGCCGGTACCCAGCCGACCTCGCCGACCGGGTGCATCAGTCGCTGCTGGCCGGGCTGTTGTCACACCTGGGCATG